>DAONEV010000033.1:0-18779 GCA_035403265.1 Thermoanaerobaculaceae bacterium
GCGCTTGGTTCGCCGCTCGGCCTGATCTCGGGGGTCGTCTACCTGGGCGCCCTGTCGGCGGCCATGGTCGTCCTCGCGACCCTCGGCCATGTCGGCGGCACCCTGGTGTTCGGACGGTAGCCGGCATATCTACAAGGACCTGGCCGCGAGGGTACACAGGCGGTTCCCGCGATGGGTGCGCGCGGGAGCGAGAGCCCGGTGAGGAATGCAGGCGACTACGGTGTGCGCCTGGCGGTGCCGTCCAGGTAGGTGACGAAGGGCTTGCCCGGCGGCGCGATCTCGAAGTGGATGCGCACCGTGTTGGCATCCGCGCGGTGGTAGGTCAGACGGAATCGCGGCCCCGGTCTCTCGTCGCTAAGAAAGACAATGCCTTCACCTTCCGTCGCCGCAGCGACGCCGTAGTGGATGGCGTGGCCCTCGTTGTCGACGTACAGCGCTCGCAGGCTGCCACCCTCCGCGTAGGCCACGAGCAGGTCCTCGTGGTGGGAAGCCGGACGGTCACCGTACGCCGGATAGTCGGTGACGTTGCGCCGCACCATGACTCTTCCGTCGAGCTCGAGGCGAAACGAGAAGCCTCCACTCCCTTCTCCGGGCGTACCGCTACCCTCGCCCCGCCAGTCACCGGCCAGGAAGCGAAGGGGAACGAGGAGGTCCGAGGGCGTCGGTGGTGCCTGCGCGAAGACCGACGTGCCAAACACCAAGGCGACAAGGACGCGGAGCACCATGTGACCTCCGGTTTGCGCGGCGTGGGCAGGTAGGCTCACCACCCGCACCGGGTCGTGGAAACGAGACATCCCCGACGCAAGGCCGGGCAGGTGCCTGTCGGCGACGGTCATCGCTTCACCCCCAGCCCCATCGTAGGGGCGACAGTGCGTTTGTGGAAGTCTCGAACCGTGCCAGGTCGCGAGCTCCTGCATCACTGAGCACGGCCAAATTCAGGGGCTGGCGTCTGCCAGCGGCTCGCGGTTGACGAGCCACACGCCCGCCAGGATGACGGCGCCACCGACGATCGACGAGACGAGCAAGCGTTCGCCCTGGAACACCATCCCGGTCGCCACGGCGACCAGGGGCTCGAGGTAGAGGAAGGTGCCTACCTGGGAGGCGGGCGCGGAGTGCAGCGCGTCGTACCAGAAGATGTAGGCGAGCCCCGAGCAGAAGATGCCCAGGAACCCCACCGCCAGCCAACCGGTGGACGTGAGCTGGCCGACCTCCGCCGGCTTGCCGGCCGCCACGAAGAGGACCGAGGTCATGAGCCAGCCCATGGTCATGGTGTAGAAGATCATGCGGGCCGGCGGGTGGTCGCGCAGGACCCGCCGCGACAGGACCGAGAACACCGCCCAGTTGGGCGCCGAGAGGACCATGAGGAGGTCGCCGGGCTCGGCGAACCGGCCGGCCAGCAGCATCGCGGGTGCGCCGTCGGTGACGATCAGCGCGACGCCGAGCGTCGCGACCACGATCCCTACCCACTGCAGGCTGGTGAGCCGCTCGCGCAAGACGAGTGCGGCGACGAGGGCGATGCAGACGGGCGTCGCTGCCGCCACCCAGCCGCCGGTGCTGGCGTGCGTGGTCTGCAGCGCGGTGGACTGCAGCCACTGGTGCAAGGTAATGCCGATGAGGCCGAGGCCGGCGAAGATGCCGAGATCGCGGGCGGAGACGCGGCGCAGCTCCCCCCGCCAGGCCGCCGCGGCGCCAAGCACCATGATCCCCATGGCGAAGCGCAGCCACACCACCGTCACGGGCGAGACCTGGCGCAGCGCGACCTTGGTGGCGGCAAACGAGGCGCCCCACACCAGCACCGCCGCCGTGACTTCGACAAACGCCCTCGTGCGGGCGTGCTCCATACGCCTCCAAGCGGCGCGACCGGCGCCTTGAACGCCGGCCGCTTCCTCCGGGGAAAACTAGCACCAGCTCAGGGACTCGGGCGAGGGGTGGGCTGCCAGGGTGGAGCGCGATCAGGTGGATGGCCCGCCGGCAAGGGCGCGCGCGACCAGGCGGAGGGTCGCGCCGAGCCCCAGACGGTGGGCGGGCAGGGCGCCGATGTGGAAGGCGAGCAGGCGGTCGAAGAGCGCCGGATCATCCCGCAGCGCCGCGATGGCGCCGCGGCGCACGCGCGGCCGGCGGTCGAGCAGCAGCAGGAGGCTCTCGATCATCCGCGGCGCGCGGACGATGCGCCGGTGGGCGCGGGCGTAGCGCGCCAGATCGCCAGCCGCTGCGGCCTCCACGAGCGCCCGGGCCTCGCGCACCGCCAGGCTCACCCCCTCGCCGCAGATCGGGTCGAGGCCTCCTGCGGCGTCGCCCACCAGGGCGATGCGGCCGGCGGTCACGGCGCGTGGCCGGGAAGCCAGCCGCGAGGCGCCGCGGTCCTTTGATGTCACCGTGGTGCCTTCCAGCCGTCTCGCGAGCTCCGGGAAGCGCGGCAGGAGCTTGTCGAAGCTCGAGGGGGCGCCGTTCCACATCAGCGCCACGTTCACCTGGCGGGGTCCCACCGGGGTGACGTAGGCCTCGGCCTGCTCGGCCCAGGTGACCTCCACCAGGTCGGTCCACGGCGTCACCTCGAAGTGGCGCCGCACCGCGTGGCGGTCGGGCCGCCCGGGAAAGCCGTCGAGGCCGGCCCAGCGGCGGATCACGGACTCCCGGCCGTCGGCCCCGACGATGACGCGGGCGGTGAGAACGTCGCCGCCAGTGCACACCCCTTCGCCGTCGAGGCCGTCAGCCGCCATGCCCCAGCGCAGGTCGGCACCCAGTGTTTCGGCGCGGTGCGTCATGGCCGCGTGCAACGCCGTGCGCCGCACTCCCCATGCCGGGCGAGCGCCGAAACGGCCCTCGGCAGCCACTCCGTCAGCCAGGTAGCGAATGCCGGCCAGCGGCGCGCGGCCGTCGTCCTCCGGTTCGACGCCCATCGCGGCGAGCTCGGCGGCGGTGTCGGGCAGCATCCCCTCGCCGCAGGCGCGGTCGACGGGCGGCCGGGCACGGTCGAGGACGGTGACCGAGAGGCCGGCCAACCTCGCCTGGATCGCCACGGCCAGACCGGCGGGACCGCCGCCGATCACCACCAGGTCGCGATCAGGCATCGTCGTCCCCGCGATCGTGGCGGGCCCGCAGGTACGCCAGGCCCGAGCGCGCCAGTGCCCCGACCAGAAGCCCGGTGGTGACCTCGCGCGGCGGCCGCAGCGTTCCGTCGAGGTGGGCGCGCAGCGCTGCCTGGCGCCGGAGCTTGCCCGAGGAGGTGCGCGGCAGTGTCTCGGCCTCCAGGATCACGACCTGCAGCGGGCGCACCCCGCACGCGGCGAGGACGCGCTCGCCTGCCTGCGCGGCGATGTCGGGACGGCTCTCGGAGGGAGCGTCCTCCGCCACCTCGACGAAGAGCAGGATCCCCTCGGTGGGCGCACCTTCGGGTTGGAACGCCACGGCCGCGACGCCGCCGGGCCTGACCCCGGGGACCGCCTGCACCGCCCGCTCCAGCTCCTCCGGCTGGTGGTTGCGCCCGTGAAGGATCAGGATCTCCTTGTCGCGGCCGGTGAGATAAAGCTGACGGCCGAGCCGAAAGCCGCGGTCGCCGGTGTCGAGCCAACCGCCCCGAAGCACCAGGGCGGTGGCCTCGGGCCGGTCCAGGTAGCCGTGCATCAGCGAAGGTCCCCGCACCTTGATACGGCCCACCGACCCTGCAGGCAGGAGCTGGTCCTCGGGACCCGCAATCGCCACGTCGAAGCCCGGCATCGGAGTCCCCGCCGACATGAGCTCGATGCCCTCGGGGTCCGGCTCGGCCCGCCCGGCCGCCAGGGCGGCGCGGTCGAAGCGCTCGGACACGAAAAGCGTCCACGGGTCGGCGAGCGTCACCGCCAACGCCGCCTCCGAGAGCCCGTACCCCGGCGTCATCGCCTCCGGCTTGAACCCCCAGCGGGCGAAGCGGTCCGAGAAGGCGCGGACGATCTCCGGCACCACGGTCTCGGCGCCGTTGATCGCCACCTGCCAGCACGACAGGTCCACGCCTTGGAGCTCCTCGTCACGCACCCGCCGGGTGCACATGGCGTAGGCGAAGTTGGGCGCCGGGGAGACGGTGGCGCGGGCCGAGGAGATCGTTCGCAGCCACAGCGCCGGGCGGGCGATGACATCCTCGGGGGGGATGAGGGTGAGAGGGCCGGGGCGCTCAAGTGCGGGCAGGATGCACCCGATCAGCCCCATGTCGTGATAGAGCGGCAGCCAGCTCACCCCCGAGTGGGGGTTGCCGGGGCGGTCGGGCCAGAGGGAGTTGAGTAGGCGGGCCTGGGTGACGAGGGCGCGGTGGGTGAGCGCCACCGGCTTCGGGTCCACGGTGGTTCCGGAGGAGAACTGTACGAGACCAAGGTCCTCGGGGCCGACGGCCACCGACCCGGGCCTGGCGACCGGGAGGCTGTCGAGCTTCTGGCACCCCAGGGTCGGGCGCGCCGCCAATATCGTCGGTCCCAGGATCAGGCGCGCCCGTGGGTCGGCCAGCACCACACACGCCCGGACGGAGCGGAGCATCGCCGCGGTGCGGGCGTGGTACTCGTCGAGACGCCCCAGGCGCGCCGGCGGATACAGCGGCACCGGCACCGCGCCAGCGAGCAGCGTGCCGAAGAATGCCTCGAGGAAGGCGAAGCCGGTAGGGAAGACGAGCGCCACTGTCTGCTCGGGCTCGATGCCCAGGGCCTGCAGTCCGCCGCACACGTCGAGGGCTCGGGCGCGGACCTCCTCCCAGGTTCGGGAGCTCGCGCGCTCACTTCGGTCCACCAGCCGCACCCCCATCCCGGGGTGGCCGGCGGCCCAGTCGAGAAGCGCGGTGACGGTGCCGGGCTCAGGCATCGAGCTGCTTCCGGACGATCGTCACGAGGTCGGCGACCGTCTCGATGCCGGTCTCGTCCTCGGGGTCCAGGCAGATGCGGAATCGGTTCTCGACCTCCACCGCCAGGGTCAGGAGCTTGAGCGAGTCGAGGCCAAGGTCTTCGACCAGGCGCGTCCGTGGCTCCAGCGTCCCGTCGAAGCCCAGGTGCTGGCGGGCCACCTCGGCGATGCCAACCAGGATCTCGCGATCGGTCACGGCAGCAACCTCCCTCGCCCGGCGAAGACGCGCGCGTAGTCGGTGTGCCTGGCCAGGGTGTCCTCCTCGATCCGGATGCGCCGGGCCAGCAGGAATGGGAACACCAGGCTCGAGGCGCACGCGGTCAGCCATGCCGAGTGGACGAGCGGCAGCATCACGGTCTCGACCACCAGCGCCAGGTAGTTGGGGTGGCGCACGAAACGGTAGGGGCCTCCGGTGGCAAGAGGGGCGCCCGGCACCACCACCGTGTGGATGTTCCAGCGATCGCCCAGGGTCGCGACGGCCCAGTAGCGCAGCGCCATGGCGACGCCGACGAGGGCCAGCGCCGGAAAGCCGACGGACGAGATCCACGGCCGTTCCAGGAGGAACACCTCGCTTGGGCACGCGAGCAGCCACACGGCCTGGAAGACGGCGATGGGCCACAGGGATCTCGACTCGGCCACGAAGCCACCGCGGGCCCGGGCCGCCACCAGGTTCCGCCGGGCGATGAGGACCTCGACCAGGCGCTCGGCGAGGACCAGCCCGACCAGGAGCGTGTACGGCGCAGCCGCGAACGCGACGATCCGGGCGATCACCAGCGCACCAGCACGAGCTCCGAGCAGAACCCCGGGCCCATGGCGAGAATCATCCCCCAGCTTCCCGGCGTTGGCCGGTGGTGGCGCATGACGTCCTGGAGCACGAGCAGCACCGACGTGGACGACAGGTTGCCGACCTCGCGCAGGGACTTCCAGGCCGGCGCCAGGGCGTCCTCGCCGACCTCAAGGGCCTCGGCCATGGCCATCAGGACCTTCGGGCCGCCGGGATGGGCCACCCACGTCACGATGTCGGCGCGAGCCAGGCCGTGATCGGCCAGGAAGGCGTCGACGTCTTGCCGCAAGTGGGCGCGGACGACATCGGGGACCCCGGCCGAGAGGACGAGCTGAAAACCGCCGTCGGTGACGTCCCAACCCATTACCCGCTCGGTATCGGGGTAGAAGACGGAGCGCGTGGCGACGATCCGGGGCCCGGGCAGGTGCCGGCGCCGGCCGCCCAGCACCACCGCCGCCGCCCCGTCACCGAACAGGCCCGAGGCGATCAGATTGGGCACCGAAAGGTCGTCGCGCTGCAGCGTCAGGGAGCACAACTCCACCGAAAGCAACACCGCGACCTCGTCCGGGTGGCCGACCAGGTAGTCGGCGGCGCGCGCCAGGCCGGCGGCGCCGGCCACGCAGCCGAGGCCGAAGATCGGCAGGCGTTTGACGTCGGCACGGAAGCCCATGCGATTGGCCAGGCGGGCCTCGATGGAGGGCGTCGCGACCCCGGTGACGGTGACGAACGAAACAAGGTCGACGTCGGTTGGAACGAGGTCGGCGGCCTCCAGGGCGCGCCGCACGGCCGTCTCGCCGACCTGGAGGGCGACGCGAAGCCAGGCGTCGTTGGCGTCGCCGAAGCCGCGCAGCTTTACGTACGCATCGATCGGCAGTGCGAGGTGGCGGCCACCGACAAGCACGTTGCGGTGCAACGCCGCGAGGCGGTCGAGATTGAAGTGGCGGGTGGCCCAGTGGGTGCGAAGCGCCCCCAGCAGGGTCTCCTGGTCGTAGAAGTTGGGCGGAAACGCCTCGCCCACCGCGGCCACCCTCGCCAGGACCTTGGAGTGCATGGTGGTTTCGCACCTCCAGTCGCCCCTTCGCAACAGCGAATTGACAAGGGGTATTCTGGCATTTCCCGGTCACGCCCGAGGGGCTCCATCTCCTCGGCGAGGCGGCTCGAGTGCGACCGGGGCTCCCCGCGACTCCGTCCTCCTGATCCGGCAGGTCGGCTACGGCGACACCGGCGATCTCGTGGCAGACTGACTCGGGCGTGGCTTGCGCCTTGCCTGTACCCGGCAAGGCCCGTACGCGCGGACCTTCCCATTTCTCGGGCAGGCTTCTAGATTCGTCCCAGGTGTCGTCGAGCTGTCGGGGAGGCGCGCATGGAGACCGACCGGGTTCCCCCTGGACTGCGGGTGTCCACAGGCCCCGAGGGCATTCCTGTCGTGACGTTCAGCCGGCGCGGGACGCCGGGGTGGGGGTGCACGGTGGTCGGCCTTGTGGTGGCTGGCCTCATTTGGGTGGGGGCGGTGAGCTGGCTACTCGTCGGGTCCGGCCAGCCGGCGGGAGTCGGAGTGGTCTCTGCCGTCCTCGTCACCATGGGCGGGCTCCTGCCGATGACCGTCGTGGCCTTCCGCCTGGGGGAGCGCTGGATCTACTCCTTTGGTGCCGACGCCCTGACCATCGAACGGAGGATAGGGCCGATCAGGCGGGTTTCGACCCTGTCTCGCGGTGCCGTGGCGGGGGTGGTGCAACGTTACCTGGCGCCTTCCCGGGGACGCCAGACCAAGCTCTGGCCGCTGGAGGTGAGACTCGCCAGCGGGACAGTGGGTAGGGCGCCGTTCCTGCCGATGCAGGCCTTCGCGGCCAGCACGTGGTTCGGCACCTTCCTGGCCGAGTGGGCCGGGGTGGCGTTCACCGAGACCCTTACCAAGTCGGTGGGACCGTCGCCGAGGCTGGCCGCTCTCCAGGAAGCGAGCCGCAAGCTCAAGTGGCTGATCCCGCTGGTCGTCCTGGGTGGGCTGGTGCTCGTCATGCTCTCCCGAAGTGGCCGGACCGAGGTCTACTCGTTCCTGCTCGAGCCGACGTTTCGACACAACCGTGTGTTGGCCGTCAAGCTGCTGCGCTTCGACCGCACGGACGTGTCGGTGCTGGCGCTGGTGAGGCTGCTCAACACCATCTCGGTCGAGGCGGACTCCCAGGTGGCCGAGACGGCGCTCGGAAGCCTGGCGGCAATCGCCGGGCAGCCGTTCGCGCGGACCGGGGAGCTGCAGTGGAGCCAGGTGCTTGGCGAGGCCAACCGGTGGGCA
Organism: Thermoanaerobaculaceae bacterium; assembly: GCA_035403265.1. Lineage (GTDB taxonomy): Bacteria > Acidobacteriota > Thermoanaerobaculia > Thermoanaerobaculales > Thermoanaerobaculaceae > JAAYVZ01. Next base: position 7,935 of record DAONEV010000033.1, read on the forward strand.
GCGGGGAGGCTCGGCAGATCACTGGACGGCAACGCCGGTGTGCTGGGCTGGTTCCCGGTCGAGGGGGGGTTCGCGAGCCGGGTCGCGTCGATCGGCAGCGCCTCGCCGCAGGACGGTTGCGACAATCTCTTCTGGTTCGGGCCCGTGATGTTCGCCACCGCCGAGGAGTTCCTCAGCCGCGCCGGTGCGGCCCTCGGGGATGGCCGGCCGATCAGCTTCGTGCTGGTCAGGGAGAACAACCATCTCGAGTGCAAGCCGGAAAGGCTGGCCGATTTCGGGGGTCAGCCGCTGGCGGGCACGGTGGGCGAGGCGCTGGCCCTCAAGCTCTGGGAGTTCCGGGGCGTCGGAAGCGAGACGTTTCCCGACGATTTCCGTTCCTGGTGGGCGGAGTACGCGCGAGGGCGCCACTTCCCGCCTCCGGCGAGGTGAGAGCCCGCGGCGAGCTTCGACTCCGCATCTCCTGCCGGGTCGCGGCCGGACACCTCTTGTCATTGACTTGCTGGCGGATAGCTTCATCTGATATTTTAGCCTCGAGCGGTCCAGGAGCCTCTCCACAGGGCCGCCTGGGAGATGAATGCCGCGCTCGGGGTCGTTGCGCCAGCAGGTGTACGAGTTCCTCAAGGGGGAGCTGGGCGGTGGGCGTCTGGCGCCGGGATCGTGGCTGGACATGGGGGCGCTGGAGGCGCGGCTGGGGACCTCGCGGACGCCCCTGCGGGAAGCGCTGCTGCAGCTCGAGTGGGAGGGGTTCGTGACCATTCGGCCGCGCCGCGGCATCCTCGTGAGCCCCCTTACCCTGGACGCCATCCGGCACCTCTACGAGATCATCGGCGCCCTGGAAAGCGCGGCCATCCTCTCCGGCGCGCCGCGCCTGGGCGGCCGCGCCGTGGCCCGCATGCGGTCGCTCAACGAGGCGATGAAGACGGCGCTGGCGGCGGACGACTTCGGCCGCTACTACGACCGCAACCTGAGGTTTCACGACGTCTACCTCGACGCCACCGACAACGACTCGCTGCAGCGCACGGTGCGGGTGCTCAAGGAGCGCCTCTACGACTTTCCGCGCCGCCAGGGGTTCGTCAAGGAGTGGGAGGTCACCTCCACCAGCGAGCACGTGGCCATCGTCGAGCACCTTGAACGGGGCGATCTGCAGGCGGCTGCGGAGTACGTCCGGGACGTGCACTGGTCGTTCGCCGTGCAGGAGCGCTTCATCCACCGCTACTACTTCGCGTCGCGCGAGTCGGCAGGGGGTTGAGCATGGAGCACGGCGTCATCTTCAACCTGCAGCGCTTCTCGGTGCACGACGGCCCGGGGATCCGCACCACGGTGTTCCTCAAGGGCTGCCCCCTGCGTTGCCTGTGGTGCCACAACCCCGAGAGCCTGGCGTTTGAGCCCGAGCTTGCGGTTGCCGAGGGGCGCTGCATCGGCTGCAGCGAGTGCGTGACCGGCTGTCCCCGGCCCGCCGGCCCCCTGGGTGATCGCGTCGGCTGCGAGGCGTGCGGGCGCTGTGTCGCGGTGTGCCCGACCGGCGCCCGACAGATCCTCGGCCGGACCTGGAGCGTCGAGGGGCTGATGGCGGCGGTACTGAGGGACCGGGACTTCCACGAGATGTCCGGGGGCGGTGTGACATTCTCCGGAGGTGAGCCGCTGGCGCAGCCGGCGTTCCTGGTCGCGGCACTGACCGCCTGCCGCGCCGAGGGTGTGCATACGACCCTCGACACCAGCGGTTTCGCACCCCGTGAAGCGCTGCTGGAGGCGGCGGCGCTGGCGGACCTCGTGCTGTTCGACCTCAAGGTCCTGGACGACGCGGTGCACCGCGAGGTCACCGGCGTCTCCAACCAGCCGATCCTCGCCAACCTGCGGGCACTCGCGGCGGTGCACCCGGCGATCTGGCTGCGGGTGCCGGTCATCGCGGGGATCAACGATGATCCAGCGGGGATCGAGGCGATCGCCGTCCTGGCGGCCGGCCTCCCGGCGGTGCGGCGGGTAAGCCTCCTGCCGTACCACGCCACGGGGTCCCCCAAGGCCAAACGCCTGGGCCGGCCCCCCGCACGGGAGTTCGCCACGCCGTCCCACGAGCACATGGAGGCGTTGGCGCGGCTCGTCACCGTCCACGGTCTGCAAACGACGATCGGAGGGTAGAACCATGAACGAGCGCACGGCACGGCTGCGGCAGGCGAGTCTGGACGCCACCCCATCCATCTCCAGCGAGCGGGCGGAGCTGCTCACGGCGTTCTATCGCGAGCACGAGGGTCGGCACTCGACCCCGGTGCTGCGCGCCATGTCGTTCAGGCACCTGTGCCGCCACAAGACGATCTGGATCGGCGACGGCGAGCTGATCGTCGGCGAGCGCGGGCCGCGCCCCAAGGTCGTGCCCACCTTCCCCGAGCTGACGTGCCACAGCCTGGAGGACCTGCGTATCCTCGACACCCGTCCCAAGACCAGCTACGCCGTGGACCCCAGGTGCCTGGAGGCCTACGAGCGGGACGTCATCCCGTTCTGGCGCGGGCGCTCGATGCGCGACCGGCTCTTCGCGGCACTCCCGGCCGACTGGCACGCGGCCTACGAGGCGGGGATCTTCACCGAGTTCATGGAGCAGCGGGCGCCCGGCCACACGGTCGGAGACGACAAGATCTTCCGCCGCGGCCTGCTCGAGGCGAGGGCCCAGATCGAGGCAGCCATCGCGAAGCTGGACTTCGTGCACGACCCCGAGGCGTGGGACCGGCGCGAGCAGCTCCGGGCCATGGACATCGCCTGCGAGGCGGTCATCCTTTTCGCGGCGCGCCACGCCGAGCTGGCCAATCAGCTCGCGGACGCCTGCCCCGACCCCGTCCGCCAGGCGGAGCTGCAGCGGATCGCAGAGGTGTGCCGCCGCGTCCCGGCCCACGCGCCGCGCGACTTCCACGAGGCACTGCAGGGGTACTGGTTCTGCCACCTCGCGGTGATCACCGAGCTCAACGGCTGGGACGCCTTCTCGCCGGGGCACCTCGACCAGCACCTGTGGCCGTTCTGGCAACGCGGCCTGGCCGACGGCACGCTCACCCGCGAGCACGCCCGCGAGCTCGTCGAGTGCTTCTTCGTCAAGTTCAACAACCACACTGCCCCGCCCAAGGTCGGTGTCACCGCGGCCGAGTCGGGGACCTACACCGACTTCGCGAACCTCAACCTTGGCGGGATGCTCCCCGACGGCTCGGACGGCTCGAACGAGGTCTCCCACCTGCTCCTGGACGTCGTCGACGAGATGCACCTCCTGCAGCCCTCCTCCAACCTGCAGCTCTCCCGCAAGACCCCGGACTCGCTGCTCGCCCACGCCCTGCGGGTCATCCGCAAGGGGTACGGCTTCCCGTCGCTGTTCAACGCCGACGCGGTGGTGGAGGAGCTGCTGCGGCAGGGCAAGAGCCTCGAGGACGCCCGCGCCGGCGGGTGCAGCGGCTGCGTCGAGGTGGGGGCGTTCGGCAAGGAGGCGTACATCCTCTCGGGGTACTTCAACCTGCCGAAGATCCTGGAGCTGGCGCTCCACGACGGGTGCGACCCGCGCACCGGCCGGCAGCTCGGGCCCCACACCGGCGACCCGGCGGGGTTCGGGGATTTCGAGGGCCTCTATGCCGCCTTCCGGGCGCAGCTCGCCCACTTCGTCGAGGTCAAGGTGGCGGGCAACCAGCTCATCGAGCGCATGTACGCGGCGCTCATGCCGGCGCCGTTCCTCTCGGTCCTCATCGACGACTGCATCGCCAGGGGCCGCGACTACAACGCCGGCGGGGCGCGCTACAACAGCACCTACATCCAGATGGTGGGGATCGGCACCATCACCGACTCCCTGGCGGCGCTCGACCGGCTCGTGTTCACCGACCCGACCTGCGCCCTCCCCGAGCTGGTCGCGGCGCTCGACGGCGACTTCGCGGGCCAGGAGGTGCTGCGCGCCCGCCTCGTCAACCGCATGCCCAAGTACGGCAACGACGACGACGCGGCGGACGCCCACATGGTGCGGGTCTTCCACACCCTGCTCGAACTCGTGGACGGGCGCCCGACGGTGCGCGGCGGCGCCTACCGGGTGGAGATGCTGCCGACCACCTGCCACGTCTACTTCGGCTCCGTGACCGGCGCCACCCCCGACGGCCGGCGCGCCGGTCTGCCGCTCTCCGAGGGAATCTCCCCGGTCCAGGGGGCGGACCGCCAGGGACCGACGGCGGTCATCCGCTCGGCCGCCAAGATGGACCACGTGCGCACCGGCGGCACCCTGCTCAACATGAAGTTCACCCCGTCACTGCTCGCCGACGAGCCCGGGATGGGCGCCCTCGCCGCCCTCGTCCGCACCTACTTCAAGCTCGACGGCCACCACGTGCAGCTCAATGTCGTGCGCGCCGACACCCTCCGCGCGGCCCAGGCCGACCCCGACGTCCACCGCGACCTCATCGTCCGGGTGGCCGGCTACTCCGACTACTTCTGCGACCTCTCCCGCGCCCTCCAGGACGAGATCATCGCCCGCACCGAGCACGAGAGCTTCGAGGCCACGACGTAGGGAAAGCGAGCCCAAGGGAACGGAGCCGCCACCAACGGGGCTTCGAGCTGTTGTCGTGGGGCATTCGCAGTGAACTCAGCCGCGGAATCGGCGAGGAGGGCTGTCTTTCTCATTGCGCCGAAAGGTGCGCGCGGTCGTCCCGACCGAGGTCGTCCCAGACGCAGGAGGGCGTCGCTCAAGACACCGAAGCCGCGATCATGCCCCGGCTTCTCCGGACCGCGTTGCGCCTCCTGGCCTGCTGTCCGTGTCAGCCTGTCCCGGCGGACGATCGCCCCACTCGAACAGCTCGAGGTATGGCTCGTAGCGGAAGCGGCGGTTTCGCTTGAAACCCGTGACCTCCTGGAGCACCCCGATCGCAGCGAGCTTCTCGACGAGGGTGTTCGCCGTGACGTAGGAGCATCCCAGATGGGCCTCGGCCATCTTCACGGTGAGCAACGGCCGTTCGAAAAGCATGTCCAGCAGCCGCAGCGCCGCGACGCTGCCGCCGAGCAAGCGGGCGATCAGCTCCCGGTGCTCCTCACGAAGGTTGAGGATGGCGCGGGCCGTGTCGCTCGCCTGGCGCGACACCTCGTGGACTCCCTTGAGGAAGAACTTGAGCCACGCCTCCCAGTTGCCATCGTCGCGGATGGCTTGCAGGCGGTCGTAGTACTCGGCCCGTCGCGCCTTGAAGTAGTGCGACAGATACAGAAGCGGCCGGCGCAGCACACCTCGCTGGCAGAGCAGGAACGGGATGAGCAGGCGACCGACCCGACCGTTGCCGTCGAGGAACGGGTGGATGGTCTCGAACTGGGCGTGGGCGATGCCGCAGTGGACGAGGAGGGGCAGCCGATCGTCGTGCAGGAACTGCTCGAGGTTCCCGAGGGCGCCGTTCATCTCGTCCACGGGCGGCGGCACAAAGGTGGCCGTCGCGAGCGTGCACCCTGGCGGGCCGATCCAGTTCTGCGTCTTTCGAAACTCCCCGGGCTCCCGATCGGAGCCGCGAACCCCTTCGAGCAGAGTGGCGTGGATCTCACGGAGCAGACGCAGGGAGAGCGGCAGGTCCTGCAGCCGCTGCAGGCCGGAGTTCATGGCCCGAACGTAGTTGACCACCTCCTCGACGTCTTTCGGCAGGTCGCGGCCGTGGCTGTCCACCTCGAAGCGCAGCACATCCTCGAGGGTGCTCTGTGTGCCTTCGATCTGGGACGAGAGCACCGCTTCCTGGCGGACATACATGGCGACGAAGAGGTCGGGATTCGGCAGCACCGATGCGACCCCGTCGAGACGACCCAGCGCGCGGTCTGCGTCTGAGATGAGGCGCCCCATCTCGAGGTTGAGGGCCAGCGGTGGCTCTGGCGGCAGAGAAGCGGGTACAAAGGCCCGAAAGCTGCCTGGCTGCTTGATGTAGACACCGGCTCGGGTCACACGACCTCCTGCCACGCCCAAGTGATCAAGGCTGCTTCAACAGGGCGGGTGTGGCGACGCCCATATTTTACTCCAACGGCCAACTTCAAAATATGGACGGCCGGTCGGTCCGCATATTTCGGCCGGGTTGTCCATGGGCGGCCGGGCCGCCCGCGATCCCGCTCCTCCGCGGTGCACCACGGCCGTAGCGCATCGACCTCGTCGCGCCACGCAGGGCCGCGGCGGGCGTCGAGGATTCGGGCCGCCGGGCCCTCGCGGCTCGCGACGATGCGGGCGAGGGTGGTTTTCCCGCTCGGCCGGGGACCCACGAGCGCCACCACCCGGCTGCGTCGAAGCGCGGTCGTCACCCTGGCGAGCGGCAGAGGGCAGTCAATCATGACGGATCGCGCTACCATGAAAATCCGCGCATTACCAGAGGATTATCCTGGTCGCACCCCTCACCCCTCGAGTTGTTCTTCGTCAAGCCGGCGCACAGCCTGCGGCGGAAGGCGACGGGAGCCATCGGATCCACCTCGTTCGTGATGGGGCGGCCGACTAAAGTCGGCCAGCGGGCACTATCCCAGAACAGCCACAAGCTCGGCGAGGATCCGGAGGTCGTCGGCCTGATCGGGGCTGAGCACGATCGGCTCGAACCCAGGCAGAGAGCTGTCGGGTCGCAGCGTGATGGACTCGTGACGCCACGAGCCGTCGGGTGTTGCGGCCTTACGGCTCTCATAGACCTTCACGGTGTACTGCCCGCCCGTGTCCGGGTCGCTGATATCACGATGCTGGGCGATCACGACGCGACCGTTTCTGGAGCCTCTCGGTGCGAGACGAAAGAGGCACCATTGACCGTTGGGAATCCTTCGGTTCATTGACTCCCCAACGACCTTTGCGACGAAGAGGCCACGGTCAATTCGGAACGAGTCAGGCAGCTCAACCCAGGTGAAATCCTGGGGTCGCTGATCCTCGTGTCCCAGGCAAACCTCGTCAACGGTCTGCGCGGCTGAGAATCGGCCGGCTGCAACCGCGAGGTCATAGAGTGGCACGGAAGTTTGAAAGGGCCTGACCTCTTCAGGATCAAGCCTGCGGAACGGCTCTATCGACAGGGTTTCAGCAATGGTGGGCGACGCCACCAGCTCGGCCGTTGGCGGTTCGATCAGTGGTTTGCCGATTCGCGCACGGAAGAACTGCTCGGTGTCGCGGTCCATGAAGTGGACATAGCACCCCTTGATGCCTCGCGTGAGAAGCACACGGTAGGTGTTCTTCACGAGGTCGACGAAGTTCTCCTTGGCGCGCTTGACGACGGCGTCCTCGGACACTGACTGATCCCCGATCCACATCTCGGCCTTCGGGTCGTAGCGGAGATCCTTGCCGAAGATCACGCCAATGTAGTCGAACTCGAAGCCCTGCGCTGTGTAAACGCACCCTACCTGCTCGATGCCAGCGGGATCAGACGCCCAGAAGTTCGACTTCGGGATTCCCCGTCTGAGGCGGCCAGCGTCCGCCTTTGCGTTCCACGGTCGCTGCCAGGTGCCGACCACGACGTCTGGGGCGAGCGTGCCATCTGGCAGCGGATCGCTCCATGGCCAGCAGAACCCTGCGGCGAGGCGCGCTGTGAAGCCCGCAGCCGCCTTCTCACGGATGCGCCCTTCAAGCTCCTCAACGGAGTCGATGATTCGGAAGTCAAATACCTCCGTCTGCTCCCAGGTATCGCTGGCCGTTGGTCGCACCCCGAGGGTGTTGTCGACCCAATCAACGAAAGCGTCTGATCCGGCACAGCGGAACTGAGCCTCGAGCTTGTACTCGTACACCCTCGCGCCGAGCTTCGCAGCGGCTGAGCGGATGAGGTCGGAGCTGCCAACCTCGCCTGGGCGCACGATTTGAAGATCATCGATGAAGAAGACAGCGACCTTTGCAGCGAGGATGAGATCCTCGATTTGTGTCTTGTCCGAGATGCGCCGCTGGCGAGGAACGCTGCTTGTGGCCCGGATGCGGTGGGCTTCGTCACACACCAGGACATCGACCTCGTCCCTTTGGGCGCTAGCGAGGTTGAAGAAGTAGCGAAACTGGCTCCCCGCGCGGGAGCCGACGATCTTCCTGATGTTCTCGGTGAACGCTTTGGATCCCGTCGCGTGGATGGCGTTGTACCCCAACCTGGAAAGGCGCCCGATGAGGTTGAGGGCGATGATGGACTTCCCCGTGCCCGGTCCGCCCTGAACGAGTACTACCACTTTCTGCCGCTCGTGGAACCCCGCTTTCGCCTGTGCGAGGACGGAGTTGAAGACCACGAGCTGCTCGTCGAGCAGCACGTACGCCTGCTGGGCGTCGACCATCTCCGCGGTGTGGTCGAGGAGCTTTTTGCTCGCGCGGTACTTGCTCTCCAGAACGGTCCGGAGGACTGAGGTGCCGTCGCCGCAACGGACTCGACTACCCAAGAACTCCGCGAGATCAGTTGTTCGGTCACCAGTGAAGAGTGGGTGGCGTCCAAGAGCATCGCTGTGGCGGGGGTGGAAGAACTCACTCGCCGGGTCAAACTGGACGTTATGGAGATAGCTGCAGGCGGCGAGCCCGATGTCACCTGAGGAGAAGGCGGTGTGGCAGTCGGCGAGGTACTGGTAGTACTGCCCAACCTGGATGGAGGGGTGGAGCTCGTCGCGGATTCTCCCCCCGACGAACGTTGCCACGCAGCCCTCGATGCTGCTCGGTTGGGCCTCCGACCACTGTTTCAGCTCGACGATGACGGCGTTTGCCGCGCTGAGCGTGTCTCGACCCGTGATCATGAAGTCAAGGCGCTTCGAAGAAAAGGGAAGCTGATATTCAAGGATGAGGCCGTTGTCGTCGAAGTGAGAGTACTGGATGACGTTGCAGATCGCCTGGAGCGAGTTTCGCCAGGAGTTGATTTCCGAGAGCGAGGGGTGACGCCCCAGATAGTCCAAGAACGACGCCCGAAGCTTCTCCGCGATGCGGTTCTGGACGGTGTCCTCGACGAACTGGGTGGTTGTGCCGCAGTAGAGCTGCATGGTCCCTGTCACCTAGAGCTTGTCGTACTTCGTCGACCGGCCACGGGCCTTCTCGACCGGGTAGCGCCGCTCGTTGAGGTCCATCTTCCGCTGGAAGGCGTCCTCAAGGTCTATCCCGAGGTCGTCAGCAAGCAGAAGTGTCCAGTACAGGACGTCCGCCAGTTCGTGCCCGACCTCCTCCCTGTGCTCGGCCAGGTGGGTCTTCAACGCGTCACCATTCCTCCATTGGGCATGTTCGAGCAGCTCGGCAGCTTCCAGGCAGAGGGAGAGAATGAGGTCCTTTGGATCGTGAAACTGCCGCCAGTCCCTGGCGTCGCGGATTGCATTGGCGCGGGCGATGAGAGCCTCAAGGCTCATGGCCTTGGCTCCGATTCTCCACCGAAGAGAAGCTGCGCCTGCCGGTACTCCCGTGAGAGATCGAACCCGATGTCGACCGTGGGATCGAGCAGCTTGAAGCCGACGTACTCGATCGAGACGAGGTGGAGGCCCGAGAACTGGCCCGGCAGGGAACGAAGCTGGTACTTCTGCGCCGGATCGTTCACGTCCAGCCCCCTCGTTCCGAGCAGGGCGATCTCGAACGTGACCTTGCGGACATTTTCCTTCGGCATCTTCGCGAAGGTCTGCAGCGCGCCAAGGCAGTACATCACCGCGTCCATCCGAACCTGGCCGGCGGCATTGGAGCGGAATGTGCTCTGCGCGACCCGGCTACGTTCTTTGCGACAGATCTCGGCAAGGTCGCTGTCAGGGTCGGCGGCAATCGCTCTCTGGAACAGCGCGTCAGCCTCGCCGGCATGGTCGTCAGCGGAAACGGTAAGGAGAGTGTGGGCCAGGCCGTAGAGTGCCTGCTGGTCGGCCGGAAGGAGCCGCACGGCCTCACGGAGGTGGATCACGGCATCAGCCAGGAGCCCCTTCTTGCCCAACAGCCCCCCGAGGTTGCGCCGCGCATAGGGGTCTTCGGGGGCGACTCGAACCGCCTCGCCGAGCGCCGCAATCGCCTCGTCGATTTGGCCAGCACGCGCCCGAGCAACCCCGAGGGCGACCCAGCCGTGCGCGTGTCCTGGGTCCATCTCAACGAGCGCTCTGAGGTGGACGATGGCGTCATCGAGGTTGCCGAGGTCGCTCTCCGCCATCCCAAGGTTGAACAGCACTCCCGGATGGTCGGGCTCGGTCTTGAGCAGACCCTGGAGGAGCGGCACGGCGAGCCGGTGTTGCCTGTTCTGCAGGAGCCCAACGGCGTACTCGAACGGGTCGAGCTGGGCCTCCGTAGGGGTCCAGGTGACCACAAGGCCACCGGGTACTGCCTGAACCTCCACGGCGCCGTCCCCAAACTGGCTCTCGTAGAAGCGTCTTGCGGTCTCGGTGAATGCTGCGGACTCGATCCACTGTGGATCGCTTGGCGCAATCTGAATCGGGAGGAACTCCTTCGCTACGGTGAATCGGATCGGTGGTCGCACCTGGTCCTCTCTATGACACCCCTGGATTGGCAGCAGGGAGCGGTACCCACGTGTACTTGCCGTCGAGGCCGATCTCTCGGGCCCACCGGTCCACAAGGGTACAGTCCGACGACGGTTCGGCTGGCAGGTCGTCGAAGATCCTGAGGAGCGCTTCGCCGAGTTCCTTGAAACCAGAGGCCGCATAGGGGATTTCGAATTGGGTGGTCCCGAGCAGGCGGTCGCAGAAGAGCGCGTAGGTCGTGTTGAGGAGGATGCTGCCCGAGACGATCTGATCCGGGACCATCGCGCGTACTTGGGGGCTCAGGCAGGAGAGTGCCTCCTCCTGTTGCGCGGCCAGTGATGCGGCCTGCTCGTCAGCGAGAGAGGGGTAGTCCTCGGCGAGCCACGTGTCGATCCGCATCCCGACCGGAATTGACCGAAGTTGCGTGAAGAGACCCGAAACAAGCTGATCAGTGAAGGTCTTTAGGACCGCGTC
>DAONEV010000034.1:0-18482 GCA_035403265.1 Thermoanaerobaculaceae bacterium
GGTTCCATGCCGCCGCCAGCGCCAGATAGGCCGCCGCCTCGGTCAGTTGCGGGTCCTGCACCCGCACCACGCCGTCCGGGTCGGTCTGCCAATTCTCGAAGATATAGGGCGTCGGGCTGGGTGTCGGCGTCGGGGTGGGGGTGGGCGTGGTCGTGCCCGGAACGTCGAACGACCAGGTGCCGGAGGCCGAGGAGGTCGAGCCCTGGGCGTTGCGGGCGACGACCCGCCAGTAGTAGGTCTGCCCAGCGCTGACCGTGACCGAGCGGCTGGTTCCCGGCTGGTTGGTGAGCAGTGGCGGGTTGGGGGTGGTTCCGAAGAAGACGTCGTAGGATGTCGCCCCGAGTGACGGACCCCACTGCAACCACACCGTTCCCGGCACCTGGGTCACACCGTTGCCCGGTGACCAGAGCGTGAACCGACCCGGCAGGCCGATGCAGGTGGCCGTGAAGCTCACGTTGGTGCCGTCAGGTCCCACCTCCACCGATCGGATCCCCGGCTGGAAGGTGCAGCCAGGCTTGCTGGGTGTGACGACATAACGGCCAGGCTTGAGGTTGCTGAGGGTGTAGGCGCCGCTGCCGTCGGAGGTGGTCCAGACCGAGCCCGCCTTGATTGTCGCGCCGTCGGTGCCGGCGTTCCCTGAAATGTTCCACGCGACTCGGAGTGGGAGCACGATGTCGCCGATGTCGATGTTGCCGTTGTTAACCGCGCAGGTGGCGACGAACGTCCCGGTGGTGCTGCGCACGGTGCCGAGCTCGGCCCAGTAGTCGATGGTGCCGTTGCGGTCCACCGGGACGCTGAAGCGCCCGTCGCGAGGTGTGGAGGTCTCGCCGCTGGTGACTCCCCTCGCGGGGTTCGAGAAGGTGACCCTGGCCCCTTCCACCGGATTGCCGCCCGAGTCCACCACCCGGCCATTCACGGTGCAGCGGTCAGCACCAACGTCACAGTTCCACACCGAGAGGTGGGGAACCGCCGTCTCGTACGCGTCGCCCACCCGGGTGAACACCTGTTCCTCGTGCCAGCGCCCGTCGCCCGGATTGAACCACCACGCGGGCAGGCCTGGGGGGGCATCGTCGCGGAGACTCGGCGGGATCGGCACGCGCAGGATGGCGCTCTTGCTGGGCGCGAGCTCGAGTGTCTGCCCTCCGCCCGTCACGTTGATGTCGACCCACCCGTACGACACGAACGGTATCCTCGCGCCGTCGAGGGTGATGCCCTCGAGCTGGCCGGGGAACGCGGACGCCTCGCCGGGGTTGGTCGGATCAAAGGTGGTGACGGCGACCGCCGCCGTCCCTGTGAAAGGGGTGCCATCGGGCAAGACCAGGCCATTCGGCGGGATGGTGACGCGGCCGCCGTCGGGGGTGGTGATCGAGCCGCCGGTGGGGCCGGGGATCAACGCTTCGGCCTCGGCCTGGGCGACGGTGAGCTGCACCGAGTAGCCGAGGCCGGCCTTCACCTTGTTCACCTGGTGGGCATCGACGTGTCCCGCCTTGCTCGCCACGACCAGCACGCGGTTGGAGGCCGGCACACCGGACAGGGCAAAGCTCCCGCCAGCGTTGGTCACCGTCGACCTTCCCCCCGCCGAGACAGCGGCGCCGGGAACCGGTGCGCCCCTGGTGTCGATCACGGTTCCCGCCACCGTACCCGTGCCCGTGTGCTTCATCTGGATGGTAGTGGGGTCGTTGGTCAGGTTGTCGACCACCGACGCCGCAGCCAGTAGGCCCGCGCCCGAGGTGATCGTGATCTTGGCATAGCCGCCGAACATGTTGGTCTGCCCGGCCTTGGTCTTGAACGGTCGGCTCTCCTGCTTCCACTGGCCCGGGTTGAGGCTCACCTCATACTCGGTGAGCTTGCTGCTGCCGGAGAACAGCTCGACCCGCGCGCCGGCAGTGCCCGTCCCGGTGTTGGCGAGCCCAATGTTGGTCCGGTAGTCCGCGTTCTCGACGAGCTGTGGCAGGTAGACGACGTCGCCCGCCACCACCCCGTCCGTGGAGGCGGCGCTCAGGTAGTCCTGACCGAAGGTCCCCTCCGGCCCCTGGTTGTAGGTGCGGGAGGAGAGCACGAGCGGCTGGTCCGCCAGGACCTCGAGCGCGGCCGACCCGACCGCCGAGAATCGGTTCATCACGTCCACCAGGATCTGCTGCGACCTCGGGCCGACCGTCTCGGCTGCCGTCAGCACCCCGACGGTGGTGTAGAGGCGCAGCTCGACCTTGGCCTGCGCCGCGCCGACGTTGAGGATGCCGAGGTCGGTGCGCCACTGGCTGTTCTCGGCACCGGGGCTGTGGGACACCACCGGGAGCCACTGCGCGGGCTTGCCGGCGACCGGCGCGAACAACATCGGCACCGTGGTCGGATCGTTTGTGGTGTTGTCGATCACGGACGCGGAGGCCAGGATGCCCGAGCCGGCGGTAACCCGCACCCGCGCGTAACCCGAGCCCATGGCGGACTGTCTCGCCTTGTTGAAGAAGGGCCGGTTCTCCTGCTTCCACTGCCCGGGATTCAGGCTCACCTCGTACTCCGCGAGCTTGGTGGCGGTGCCGGTGAACAGCTCGACCACCACCGCCGCAATGGTGTTGCCCGTGTTCGTGACGGAGATGTTGGTGCGATAGGCCTCGTTTTCGATGAGCTGCGGCAGGTAGGCCTCCTGGCTGCCGAACGCGCCCTCGCCCTCCTCGACCCCGTCGTAGTCCTGCCCAAAGGTCCCATTCGCCTGGTTGTAGGTTCGTGAGGTGACGTGGAGCGGGTGGTCGGAGCGCACCTCCAGCGCGCTCGATCCCGACGACCCGAGCTGTCCCACGACATCGCTGAAGATCGCCTGGGTCCGAGGATCCAGCCTGTCCGTCCCCGAGACCCGGTGGCCTGGCGCGTGCAACACCATCTCGACGTTCGCGGTCTCGGCCCCGAGGTTGAGGATGCCAAGGTCGGTGCGCCACTCGCTCTGCTGCGCTCCGCCCGCGTGGCTTGCCACCGGCACCCAGTAGATCGACGTCGCGGCCGTGCTCTCGGCCTGGGGGCCGGTCGCGATCGTGATCGTGCCGGTCTTGGTGCAGGTCGCACTGCCGGCTCGCACCGTGAGCGTCCAGGTGTGCGAACCGGTCGCCGTGTACGTGTGGCTCGGGTTCTGCTGGGTCGACGACGGCATGCCGTCGCCGAACTCCCACGTGAACGTCGGCGCGCTGGCGCAGTTGGTGGCGCTCGCGGTGGCGGCGAACGCCACCGGCGTCCCGGCCTGTCCGGTCGAGGGAACCGTCGGCGTGCAGGTCAGGGAGCACGCCGACGTGCTCGTGGTCTTCGTCACCAGGACGTTGTCGAGGTAGGTGCCCTCCCTCGCCGATGGGACGCTGCTGGACCGGAAGACGAACGCGACCCCCACGGTTCTCGATCCGATGGCCGAGATCTGATCGAAGTCGCTCGCCTCCATCCGCATGAGCGTCCACTGCTGATTGGTGTTGGGGAAGTAAAACCCCTGGAGGTTGTCCGAGGTCTCGAAGTTGTCCGTCGAGAGCCACATCGTCAACCTGTCAGGCGGCGGATTGACGGAGGAGGGCTCGCAGTCGTTCCACAGGTCGAAGTCGAACGTCGCCTCTGTCGCGTCGGAGAGGTCGAACGGACCATAGGCCAGCCAGACACTCATGTTGGGCAGGTAGCTGCCACCCGCCGGGCGCGGCTGGGTACCGCCGCCGGCGCACCATGCCGAGTGGGCGTTTGTCGCATGGCGAAAAGTGGACTGACCCCACAGTGTCGTGCTCTCGGTGCCGGTACTGTAGAAGAGCTGCCAGAGGCCGGGGAACGACCCCTCGAAGCCGTCCGAGAGGATAGTCGTGGTTGCCAGCGGTAGGTCCTGATCGTCGCGGACCAGCGGCGCTCCGGCGCGCAACCGGATCAGCGGGGCGGGTCTCACCTTCTCGCGTCCCACGCTCGGCGCCGGCCGCGCCAGCGCGCGCCAGTGCGGGGATGCAGCAACCGGCCCTACCCCGAGGCGCGAGCCCCCACCGCCAGTGACGGCGCCCACCACCTCCCCAGGTGGCTTGCTCGCGGACTCCGAGGGCACCACCGGCTGGCGCAGCGCGAGGACGCCGGTCGCCAACACCAGTAGCAGCACGAAAAGGAAGCGACTCCCCAACCTTCGTGTCTTCATGGCCAGCTCCCCATGGTCTGTCAACCGCCGCACCTGCCGCAAGTATGGGTTGACGACGCCTGCTTGTCTACGTGCCAAGGAGGCCTGCACGGCACCCCATCCGCCGGGCGGCTGGGCCGCGACCGTCACCTCGCTCGACATGCCCGCCCGCAGCCCTCGACGGCCTTCTCCTGCGAGCGCGAGCCCGGCCGTCAGACGGGTGCATCGCCGGGGCTGATCCCGGACTGGTTGCCGCGGGAGAACCTCCTCGCTGACCTTCCCATTTCTCCGACAGGCTCCTAGAATCTTGACATGTCCAAAGTGGTGGCAATGGGCCTGGGGGCCGGCACCGGGTGCGAGAGCTCCAGCGCCCGGACGGGTTTGGCGCGTCCCGGGACTGGCTGGAGGTGGAGAGAGGAGTCCGATCGATGAGTCTCGCCGGCACTCTCGAAGAGCTGCCCCTCACCGACATCCTCGACATGCTCTCCCTGGCGGAGAAGTCCGGGCGGCTGACCCTGATGGCGACCAATGCCGAGGGGATGATCGTCTTCCGCCAGGGGCGCATCATCTACGCGGCGTCCAACTCGGCGCGCGAGGCGTTCGGAAACATTCTCGTCTGCATGCGGCTGATTGACGAGGTCACCTTGAAGAGGGCGCTGGTCAAGCAGCACCACTCACGGGAGGAGCGGCGGCTGGGGCGGATCCTCGTCGAGATGGGCGCGCTCAAGCTGGAGGACATCGAGAGCGTCGTCCAGCACCAGGTCGAACGGGTCCTTGGTGAGCTGTTCGCCTGGAGGGAGGGGTTCTTCAAGTTCGAGCCGATGGAGATCCCGGATCACGGCGAGGTGGAGGTCGACGGCCGCGAGTTCCTGGCCGAGCGAGGCCTCAACACCCGCAAGCTGGCCCTCGACATGGCCAGGCAGCAGGACGAGAGGAAGCTGACCGGGCGGCGTGTCGCGGCCGATCCTGCCGCGACCCCCCCGAGCGGTCCCGAGAAACCCGTCCGCACCGTTCCCGCCGAATCTGACGCCAACCCCATACAGGTCACCCTCAGGCAGCTCATCGCCCACCAGAAGGAGCCCGCCCTCACCGGCGAGCTGACGATGGAGCTGCTGCGCCACGCCCGGAAGGTATTGGCCCGCGGCGTCCTCCTGCTCGTCGAGCAGTACGGCATAGGTGGCGTCGGGCAGTTCGGCATCCTCGACGCCGACACGACCGGCGACGAGCGCATACGTGACCTGTGGATCCCTCTGGACGAGCCCTCGGTGCTCGCCGAGACCGTGCACACTGCCAAGACCTACCGCGGAGCGCTGGCCCGTGTTCCTGTCCACGAGACGTTCGTGGCCGCCCTCGGCGGCGGGTGGCCGGGCGAGGTGGCGGTCCTGCCCATCGTCGTACGCGGCGGCGCCATCGCTATCCTCTACGGCGACAACGAGCCCCTCGGGGTTCCGATCCCCAAGCTCGCGCCCCTCGCCGAGCTGCTCGTTGACGTCGGCTCGGCGATGGAGGCCGCCAACCCCGCAGGCCGTGGCCGGAGCGTCCCGGCTCGAGCTCACGACTAGTCTCCCGGCCGTCGTCGGGGAGGTTGAAGGGAGCCGTGACGGATGCCGTGCTGCCGCCTCCACGACGTCCCGCTCGGCCGAGCCGCCAAACCGGTGCGATCATGGAGGCAGGATCCTGGAGGAGGTGAGGCATGCGAAAGACGATGGCGACCGGGTGCAGCCCCGTGACTCACCGACTTCCCGCGCGACCGCTGCTCGTGCTGCTGCTCGGAGGTGCTCTCCTCGCGGCGAGCCCGGCGGCCGCCCAGGAGTCGGACAGGGACTTCGCGCTCACCGTGTATCTGCAGCAAGCGTTTCCAAAACAGACCACGACCAACGCGCAGATCGAGCAGATCAACACCCAGTTCGGCACGGCCTTCGACACCTGGGACGACATCGCCAACCTTTCGCTCGGGGTCCAGTTCCTCACGAAGGTGAGCGCGTACTGGCAGGTGGGCATTGAGTGGGACTACAGCCGGGGCGGCCTCGATGGCAAGGGCACGGTCCCCACCGAGGCGGGACCCGCGCGGCTGAAATTCTCGCAGCACTACAGCATCTACACGGATCTCCTGGCCGCGGCCCATTTCCTGCCGTGCCGGACCTGCGCGAAGGTGGTGCCCTTCGTGCTGCTGGCCGGCGGGTTCGGTTACGAGCGCGACACCACCAGGCTGACCCTGCGCAACGACTACGTCGACCAGTGGCTCAAGGTCGACAACGACGGCTTCTTCCCGGTGTGGACAACCGGGATCGGCGCCGACATCGGCCTTGACCGCACCGGCGGAACCTATCTGGAGGTGGGCGGCGCCTACTACTGGGGCCGCCTCGACCACAAGGCCAAGGCCGAAGGCCCTCTGGCGCCGGCCTCCAGGATCCGCGCCGACAACGACACGACCGGCCCCAACTACTGGTTGGGCGTGGGCTGGCGGTTCTGATCGGCAAGCCTGTCCCGAGGGCGCCAGGAGGTCCGGGCTAGCTCCAGCGGCGCAGCCAGTGCTCCAGGGTGACGAGGGTGTAGACGGCGCGGGCGGCGCGCTCGCGGTCCGGTCGGTCGGCCCAGTCGCGCCAGACCTGCCTGCGCGCGACCGATGCGACCGAGGCAACGGCGGCTGCAGGATCCTCCAGGACGGCACGGACCTCCCCGGCCCAGGGACCGGAAAGCCAGCGCACCAGGGGCACCTCGAAGCCGCGCTTGGGGGCGCGCAACACCTCCCGGGGAAGCAGGTCGCGGGCGAAATCCCGCAGCAGCGCCTTGGTACGGCCCCCGCGCAGCAGCAGCTCCGGCGGGAAGGTGGCGGCGAGCTCGACAACCTCCTGGTCGAGCAGCGGCGAGCGGGCCTCCAGTGACGCCGCCATGCTGGCGCGGTCCATCTTGACCAGCAGGTCGCCGGGCAGGAAGAAGCCGAGATCGAGCGCCCGCACCTCGTTGAAGAAGCTGGTCCCGGCCGTTTCGACTCCTTCGTTGAGGAGTGGCACGATGCCAGCCGGCTCGTCCAGCAGCGCGCTCACCTCGCCCGCGTTGAGCTTCACCGGCCCCCAGGCCAGGTAGGGGTCGATTCCCGGCGCCAGCCCTTCGGCGAGCCGATGCGCCCAGTCTCGGCGCCGACTCGACAGCGGAAGGTGGGCGGCGACGCGGGCGCCGGCCCGCGCCGCGGGCCGCACACCCGGCCGGTCGAGCAGACGGGCGGCGAGATGGCGGCGGTAGCCGGCCAGAGCCTCGTCCCCTCCGTCGCCGTTGAGAACGACGGTGGCGTACTGGCGGGCGGCACGGCAGACCAGTAGCGTCGGGACGCATGAGGGATCGGCCAGAGGCTCGTCGAAGACCTCGGCCAGCTCGGGCAGCAGCGCCGCGCCGGCCACCGCCGCGACGGACACCGACTCCAACTGCACACCGGCCTTCGCCGCGGTGGCGCGGGCGAGGGGTAGCTCGCCGGGAACGCCGGAAAAGTCGACGCTCAGCGCCAGCAGCCCGCGCTGATGGCGCGCGGCCAGCGCCGTGACGACGCCGGAGTCGAGGCCCCCGGAGAGGAACACGGCCAGCGGCACGTCGGCGCGCAGGCGCAACCGAACCGCCTCGTCGAGCGCCCCGCGCAGGCGTTCGACCGCCTCGTCCCGGGAGAGGCCTGGCTCCGGCGCCAGTCGCAGGTGCCAGTAGCGCTCCTGCCGGAGCTCGCCTCCAGGCAGATCGAGCAGCAGCCACGATCCAGGCGGCAGCTTGTGCACGCCCTGCAGGATGCACTGCCCTTCGGGAACGAACCCCCAGCGCAGGAACGCCCGCACCGCTGCGGGGTCGATGGACGGCGACCCGGGCAACCCCTCCCGCAGCGCCTTGAGCTCGGAGGCGAAGATCAGGCCCTCGCCACGGCGAGCCCAATACAGGGGCTTCTTGCCCAGGCGGTCGCGGGCCAGGAAGACCTGCGCTCGCCGCTCGTCGAGGATGGCGAGGGCGAACATGCCGCGCAGGTGCGACAGCATTGCCGGCCCCTCCTCCTCCCACAGGTGGACGAGCACCTCGGTATCGCCCTGGGAACGCAACGTGTGACCGCGAGAGATCAGCTCCCCTCGCAGCTCCCGGTAGTTGTAGATCTCGCCGTTGAGGACGGCGTGCACCCTCCCGTCCTCGCTGGCCACCGGCTGGTCGCCACTGACCAGGTCGATGATCGCCAGCCGCCGCGCCCCCAGCGCCCACCCACCGCCCGACACCATCCCCTCGGCGTCGGGTCCCCGGTGGACGAGTCGGGCCAGCATGGAGCGGGTGCGGTCGGACTCGCCCCCCGGCGCCCACCCGGCAAGGCCGGCTATGCCGCACATCGGCCGCTCCTCCCGCTCGCGCGGTTGAGAGTGGAGAGTCGAGAGTCGAGATAGTCAGGGCAAGGGATGAGTAGTGGACAAACACGCGAGGCTGACGCGGCGGGGGAGGAGGCGCTGCCTCCGATCTCCAACCACCGACCACCGGCCACCGACCCCACCACGTCACGACGATACCAGCAGCAAGGCACCCCGCGAAAGGGCTCGCGCCGCCTGGACGCGCTAATTCCTCAGTGGCGGCAGGCTGCCCAGACGACGCCACTGGCGCCAACGACTCCGCGAGGCGTCCCTGACCGACGCCTGCATGGACGCCGTGACGCAGCAGACGCGGGTCAAGGTCGCCTGATGGTCTTGCCCCGGGGCAACGAGAACAGCACATCGCGGCGCCGGCTTTCCGGCCAGTAGCGCACGACGCGTTGCCCGCCGTCCGCCTCCTCGCAGAACAGCACCGAGTCGTCGAGCCACTGCACCGACCAGGACTTTCGCGAGACGACCTCCGCCGCCGTCAGCGCCGGGTCGAGCTGGACCAGGTCGCCGCAGAAGTCAAGTACCAGGGGACGGCCCCCGACCTCGCGGAGAGTATCGACCTCCCTGGCGTTTCTGGATACCGAGGCACCGATCGCCCGGGCGACCGCTTCGATCACAGGACTCGGGTCGACGAGGCGCGCCTTGCCATCCTTTTGCCAGAACGGTAGACACCAAAGTTCCGGGCAAGGATCGAGATGGGAAACCCCGCCATCGGCATCGATTTCGAAGTAGTCTACCGGTTCAGCCTTGGGGCCGATGAACGGTGTCCGGACCACGAAGGCGCCGGCTCTTTCCGGGCGCGCCCGATTCAGCCGATCGTAGAAGGTGAACGGGGCATGCCTTCGGGTCAGCTCCCCGGAACTGAGGTCGAGAGTGACCACACACGCGGCATGGGGTCCCCGACCCGCTTGGTCATCGGGACAGAGGTGGTTGAGGAACGTGAGTCTTGGGCCCTGTTCCGCAATGGGGTCCATGTCAGCCTGGTGGAGCCCATCGAGCCGCATCTCGAAGCGACGCCCGTCCACTGTCGAGCCCCAAAGGTCCCCCGCATCGTTGCAAATTTCCCAGGACCGGCCGGGACCGAGCCGCGGACGGAGCCACCTATGCCCCTGGGCGAATAGCCACACGCGGGACAGCACCTCGGTCTGACCGCTAGCCGCGTCGATCATGACCCGTCTTGCCAGGCACCCCCCCAGGCGCTCGGTCAGGGTGGCCGGCTCCACAACGCTGACCCGGCGCAGATCGAGGCCCAACGACCATCCTGGTCCCCACGTCCCCAGGTCCAGGCAGCGCCGCATGCTCACAGCGCGCAGCTCCGACTCTCCGGAGCGGCGGAGGAACACGGCCTCCGAACGCCCGGCCAGACGGACGCCCCGCACCGGCCTGACCACCAGCAAGAGGTGCCCTTCCGGGGTCAGCCTGGCAGACCGGATCGTCTCGATGCTGTCCACCGACCACACTTCCGGGTAGCCATGGCCCCAGAGCACCACCCCGACTGCGATGACGTAGGCGCCGAGGGTCGTCCCCCGGGAAAGCCCTGCGATGCGCCCGCTCCGCCTGGCCACTCCAATCGCGATGCCGGCCAGGGCGAGGCCAGCGGCCAGCGGTCCACGCCACGCGAGCCCGGTCAGATCCCAGGTGCACAGCTCAAGACTCTGGGCCGAGGCGTCGCGGTAAGACACCACCTGCACCCAGGCGTTGACCGCCGCGAGAGCCACCAACGCGGCGATAGCCAGTACCCCGAGACGACATAGGAGCCGCCGTCGGTACGATGCCAGGCCGAAGGCGCCACCGCCGAGCGTCAGCCAGGGGATCAGCTCGCGGATCACCGCGGGCCGAACCGTGATCTCACCCACGAATCCAGTCCGCACCGACGGCAGCAGCGAGACCGCCCACAGGCCGAGCCCCACCAGCACCGCGGGCAGCAGTGGCGCCAGGAGAACGGCCAGGCCCCGCCTGGACCCGCCGAGCCTGCTCTCGAGGGCTGCGACCCAGACCGGCGTGACGAGCAGCGCCGGCACGAGGCCGAGGAGCGCCACGGCCAGGAGCTCGGCCTGGTAGAGGTAGACGACATCCGTCGTGTCGGAAATGAAGTCGGCCCAGACGGCGCTCGGCCAAGCCACGGCTGCTGCGACGAGAAGTATCCTCGACGCCCGGGAGATCCTGCCCCCGGTGTACCCGCCGTCATGGTCACGAGTCCCCATTCGAACGACCTCCCGGGCACTGCAGGCCCGCCGCAGCGACGCCCAAACCAGCGTACCTCACTCCCACCATTCGCTGACCGTCTGCTAGCATGCGCCGAGGCACGACATGATGACCAAGTATTCTTGTGCTGCGGCGGGTGGTCGCAACACCCCGCCGATCAAGGGACACCCGCCTCGATGAGCACCGATCCTCGTGACCGCGCCGAGAGGGCGTCGCCACTTCCGGGCATACTCGGCCGCCTCCTCGGACGGGCGGTGTGCCTCGCGGCTAGCGCCGCCGTCCTGTTCGGTCTTTGGTTGCCCGGCGCGGTGACCTCCGAGTCCTACCGGTACGCAACCTCGGCCGCGCCAGGAGATGGGGCAGTGGCCCTGTTCGCCGGTGTGCTGCTGCTGCTCCTGCTGTCACCGTGGTTGACCGCTCGGGCGTGCCGTGGAGTCAGCGAGTGCCCGCCATGGCTTGGCCGGGTCCTGGCCATGCTTGCGCCCGCCCTGCTGTTCGTCGTCGTGGCCGTCCCGGCCTACTACTACGCCTCGCTCTTCTCGTTGGTGCAGTTGGCCTCGCCGTGGATGTTGTTCTGGCCCGGAGTCGCTGGCGGCGCAATGTACGGCATGACGGTGGCCCGACGGACCAGGTGGGGATGTCTGCTCGTGGCGACGCTCTTTGGCGCCGGTGCGCTGGCGCTGGCCTCGATTGCGCAGCGCTTCCCTCAAGTCATCGGGCATTCTGGGGCCCGCTGCGGCCGGGCCACCGAGCAGCTCCTCGCCAGCCTGCCACTGATCCTCGACCTCGGGCTCGCAGCGGCAGCTCTCGCCCTGGCGGCCAGGGCTGGCACGTTGCCAGCGCCGCTGCGAACTGCCACGGCCATCGTTGTGCCGGGCATCGCCGTCGCTGCGGCCGTACTGGCGCTGCTGCCATTTGGCTTCTCACGCCCGTGGCCAAAGCTCAGTTGCCTGGAGAGAGTGCAGAAAGCGAGGAAACCATCCTGCATCCTGCCGGCAGCGCTCGCTACGAACAGATCACCAGGAGGCCATTCGTCTCTCGTGCGTGTGCAGACCCGCTGCGGCTGGGCTCGGGCGGCGTCCACGTTGCCGACGTCGAGCTTCCGCTCATTCCCTGTGGTGGACCCCATGGGCAGCCGTCTCAGCCCCGCGCCAGCACCCCAGCGCCCGCTGTGTGTCACCTGCGCTCTGCTGCCTCCCTTCCGCAACCTGCTACCCAGGTAGGCGGTGCCTCTGTCGCCTGTCCCCTCGGGCGGGGGACGGCGGACTATACTCTCGCCCATGACGCTGGATCTGAATCGGTGGCTTCCCGAGTTCCCTGTGCGGGAGAGCTGCCTGTATCTGAACCATGCGGCCGTCGCCCCGCTGCCGCGCCCGGTGGCCGAGGCGATGCGGGCGCGCATTGCCGAGCAGGAGGCGGTGGGTTCCTCCAACTGGCACGACTGGCTCGAGACCGAGATGTCGGTGCGCGCCATGGCCGCCGACCTGGTGGCGTGCCGGCCAGAGGACGTGACGCTGGTGCGCTCCACCTCCGAGGGGCTCTCCCTGATCACCCAGGGCCTCGATCTCGGTCCGGGGGACGCCGTGCTGGTGGGCGAGGAGGACTTCGCCGCCAACGTGGCGCCATACCTCGCGCTCCAGCGCCGGGGCGTCGAGGTGCGGCGCTTCCCGGCTCCGGGCGGGCGGGTGGAGCTGGACGCAGTGCTGCCGCTGCTGGCTCCCCCGGTCAAGGTGCTGGGGCTCTCCTGGGTGGCATTCCACACCGGCTGGGTGGCCCCGGTCGCCGAGCTGGCCGAGGCGGCCCATCGCAAGGGCATTCTGGTGGTGCTGGACGCCATCCAGGGTCTGGGCGCCATCGATGACACCTTCCCGGGGTTGGAAGTGGACGCCCTGGTGGCCGACGGCCACAAGTGGCTGCTCGCCCCCGAGGGGCTGGGCGTGATGGTCACCACTTCCGAGCTTCGGTCCCGGCTGCAGCCGGTCCTGGCGGGTTGGCTGAACGTGGAGCGGGAGGGCCACAGCATGTTCCTGGAGGAGCTCCGGTTTCACCGGGACGGCCGGCGCTTCGAGCCGGGGGCCACGCCGACGATCCTGGTGGTGGCCCTGGCGGCGGCGCTCGAGCTGCTGCTCGACGTCGGCCTCGACGAAATCCACGCCCGCATCTCGAGCCACAACCGCACGCTCACCTGCATGCTGCTGGAGCTGGGGTGGCAAGTCGGGTCGCCGGGACCTTCCAACCCACTTGCCGGCATCGTCGCCGGCCGACATCCCTACATGCCCTCCCACGAGATCGCCAAGCGGCTCCATGAGCGCCAGATCGAGGTCTCGGCCCGAGAGGACTGGGTGCGGTTCTCGCCCCACTTCTATGCCACGGCCGGCGAGCTCGACGCCCTCAAGGTCATCCTCGCCAGGATCTGATGGCGCGGCATCGCTCCGTCGACGTGCTGATCGTGGGGGCCGGGCCGGCCGGCTGCGCGGCGGCTCTCACCCTGGCCCAGGCCGGCGTCGCCACGACCCTGCTCGAGGGGGTGGGACCGACCGGAGATCGCGGCGAGCTGCTGGCGCCGGGTGCCCTGCCCGTGCTGGACGAGCTCGGCATGCCCGACCTCGGCTCGGCGCTCCGGGGCGCGCTCGCGTGTCGGGGCATCACTCTCGCCACCGCCGACGCCAGCCGCTCGACTCGACTGCCCTTCAGGGGGCCAGGCGGCTGGCTGGTCGACCACAGCCGCCTGGAGGGCGAGCTGCGCTCCGCGGTCCTGCGCACCGGAGCCGAGATCCTCCCGGAGCTGGTCGCCACCACCCCGACCTGGGAGGGGACCCGGCTGACCGGCGTCCTGGCCCGCGCCGCCGACGGCAGGGACGAGGCCATCACCTGCAAGGCACTGCTCGACGCCTCGGGCCGCAAAGCCTTCCTCTCCAACCGCATGGGATGGGCGTTCCCCTACCCTCGCCACCGCAGGGCGATGGCCTGGGCCAGCTACTCCGGGGTCACCCTCCCCGACTGGGCGCCCCGGGATCACCAGCTACTCGTCGCGATGCTCCCGGGCTTCCTCTGGCTGACTCCCCTGGATTCCGGGCGCGTCACGGTAGGCGCGGTGCTCGACCGCCGGACCTGGGAGGAATGCGGCGCCTCGGCCGAGCGCCTGCTCGGCAAGGCGCTGGGGGCCTCGCCACCCGTCGACTGGCTGCTCGCCAAGGCCGATGAGTCGGGTCCCACCAATGCCATCGCGAGCGTCGCCTTTCGTGTCCTCGACGTCGCCGGACACGGCTACTGCCTGATCGGCGACGCCGCCGGTTACCTGGACCCCGTGGTCCCCCACGGCCTGCTGGCGGCACTGTTGACCGGTCGTTCCGCCGGCCTGGACGTCGCCGACGCCCTGCTCCATCGCGGGCGCGTCACCGCCGTGGACTTCGGACCCACCGTCACCCTCACCAGGATGCTCCAGCGCCAGCAGATCGGTCTCGTGCACGAGCTCTACGGCAAGGACCTCCTGGCCGTCCTGCTCGCCGGACACCAGCACCTCGGAGCCCGAGCCGCGTTTGTTGAACTGGTGGCCGGCCACGTCCAGCGCCCGCGGCGCTGGCGCAGGCTCGCACATGCCTGGATGCTCACGGAGCTGGCGGAGCTGCAGCGCCTGACGCGCCACCTCGGTAGCCCGATCTTCGAGCCAATCTGAGAGCACTTGAACCTGGATCCGGACGTGGGCGTGGACGTAGTCGTGGGTGTGGTCGTCCAGGTTCGTGAGTCGCTGGCACGGACCCCGGGGCACGCCCGTTGTGCCGCTTACGACGCTCCGAGCGCGGCCCGGACCTGGAGGGCGATCTCCTCGGGGGTCATGGGGATGCGCTTCGCGACGGGGCCGGGGTCGAGAGGGTCGACGACGAGGTCCAGCAGCGCCGGGCCAGCCACGCCGAGCCAGGCGTCCATCGCCGCCTCGGCGTCCTCGCCGGGGCCGCAGCGCCTCGCGCAGGGGTAGCCGCACCCGGAGGCGGCCGCGGCGAGATCCACCTGACGCGAGAGTGTGGCCTGGCCGCCGGTGGTGGCGTAGACCTGGTTGTCGAGGATCAGGTGGTAGAGGTTGGCCGGCCGTAGGCCACCGATCAGGGCGAGGTTCCCGAAGCCCATCAGGAGGTTGCCGTCGCCGTCCAGGGCGACGACGCGTTCGCGGCGGGTGAGGGCCAGCCCGAGGGCAATCGAGGCGACGTGCCCCATCGATCCCAGCATGTAGAAGCTGCGGGTGCGGTCGGCCGAACGGTAGGCCTCGCGGGAGATGGCGCCATCGGCGGCGACCACAATGTCCTCGGGCGCGAGACGGGAGAGGACCAGGGCGATGGCCTCGGCGCGGGTCATACGTCGGCCTCCTTCCCCACCAGCAGCACGGCTGGCAGGCGGCCTTCGTTGGCGGTCCGGACGAGCCATTCCGCCTCCTCCTCCTGGTCGCCCGCCGTGGCTACCCGCCAGGGGATACCGAAGAGGTCCAGCAGGTGCCGGGTGCGCTGGCCCAGGATGCGGTGCTCCTCGTAGTCCGTCGGCTCCCCGCGATCCGACACCAGCATCGGCAGGGGCATGTGGTACATCAGGTGAAGGGAGGTCAGGACCTCCAGGCAGTACCCGAGCCCGGAGTTCTGCATCGCCGCCAGGGACGGCCGTCCCCCCAGCCAGGCACCGGCGCACACCGCCACGGCGTGATCCTCACGTGGCGCCGCGACGTAGCGGCCGGGCGGCAGCGCCTCGCAAGCGGCGAAGAAACGCACCAGATACGAGCATGGCACGCCCGCCACCAGCTCCACTCCCGCGCCCTGGAGCGCGTCGAGCCGCCGCGATGCGCTCACGCCTTGTCCTCCGGGACGAGCAGCGCCCTCTCCGGCTTGGAGTCGGGCGTGATGTGGGGTCCGCTCTTGACGTCCTCACGGATGATCAGCTCCAGGAAGAGTTCCCGCACGCCGTCCTTGCCGCGCACCTTGTAGACGGTCGCGACGTCCTTCGGCGACAGCTTGATTCCCGACATGGTGAAAAGGTACTGCGTGAACACCCGCGGTCGGGACAGGAAGCTCACGACCAGCAGGACCACCAGGACACCGGTGGAGACCATCAAAACCATCATCGCCTGGGGGGAAAGGTCAACCATCGCCGTCCTCCTCAACACCGTCGAGCTGGTGGGTGGCGTCCACCTCGCCGAAGTAGTCAGGGGGCACCAGCACGTCACGCGGCTTGGCGCCCTGAGATGGGCCGACCAGCCCATCGTGCTCCATCATATCCAGCAGCCGTGCCGAACGCGCGTACCCGAGCCGCAACTTCCGCTGGATGAACGAGGCCGAGGCCTTGCGTGAGGTCACCACGAGCCGGGCCGCCGGCTCGAACATCGGGTCGTCCAGATCGCTGCTGCCGTTCCCACCCGCCTCGACTATCGGCTCCTGCAGCACCTGCGCATCGAACTCGGGCTTGCCCAGCCGCCGCAGGTGCTTGAGCACGGTGAGGATCTCCTCCTCCCGCACGAGGCAGCCGTGGACACGGAAGGGGCGGGCCGAGCCTGGCGGCAGGAAGAGCATGTCACCCATGCCGAGCAGGTACTCCGCGCCCTCGGTGTCGAGGATCGTCCGCGAGTCGAAGCGCGTGCGCACCTTGAAGGCGATGCGGCACGGGAAGTTGGCCTTGATGACCCCGGTGATGATGTCCACGCTCGGTCGCTGGGTGGCGAAGATGAGGTGGATGCCCACGGCCCGCGCCATCTGCGCCAGGTGGCCGATCGAGTCCTCCACATCAGCCGCGCAGGTCATCATGAGGTCGGCCAGCTCGTCGATGATGATGACGATGTACGGCAAGGGCTTGAGCTCCACCGAGCCGCCCTCCGGCAGCTCCGCGGTGCGGGGCCCTCCCTCGGCAACGAGCGTGTTGTACCCCTGCAGGTTGCGGACCTTGCAGGCGGCCAGCATCTGGTAGCGCTCGCGCATCTCGCGCACCGCCCACTTGAGCGCCCTGGCGGCATCGCGGGGGTCCGTGACGATGGGGGTCAGCAGGTGCGGCAGGTGCTCGTACATGCCGAGCTCCACCTGCTTGGGGTCGATCAGGATGAAGCGCACTTGCTCGGGCGGCGCCTTGAACAGGATCGACATGATCATGGCGTTGAGCCCCACGGACTTGCCAGAGCCGGTGAAGCCGCCAATGAGCAGGTGGGGCATGCGCTGCAGGTCGGCCACGAACGGCCGGCCGTGGATGTCCTTGCCGAGCGCCAGGGTGATCGGCGACGCCGAGTGGATGAACTTGGAGGACTCGAGAATCTCGCGCAACACGATGGTGTGGCGCTCGGGGTTGGGGACCTCGATGCCGACCGTGGCCTTGCCGGGGATGCGCTCGATGCGCACCGCCTCGACCTGCAGACCGAGCGCCAGGTCATCCTCCAGGTTGACAACCTGGGAATACTTGATCCCCGCCGCCGGCCGGAACTCAAAGGTCGTGATGATGGGCCCCGGCAGGACGTCCACCACCTGGCCCTCGACCTTGAACTCCCTGCATTTCGACTCCACCAGCTCGCGCATCGAGGCGAGCTGCCGCGGGTCGAGCTCGGGCGGCGGCGGGGCCGGCATGAGCATCGTCTTCTCGGGGAGCGATGCGACCGGTGTCTCGTCCACGAACGGGAAGACCTCCTGGGTCGGTATCGACCTCACGCGGGAGGTCGCAGGGCGGGGCGCCGCCGCCTCGGGCGGGGCCCGGCGCGGGGCCGGCGCCGGCCCGACCAGGGGCGTTACCGGCGGTTCCGGTGCAGTGCCGTCCACCACCACCACATGGTGCAGACGGCGGATCGAGAAGCCGGCCCGCCCGTCGTGCTCCTCCACCACCAGGGCCGGCCGCGCCACGGGGTGCCTCCTGGCGTGGTTGTCAATGAGTCGCTGGCGCTGTGAGACCTTCTCCCTGGCGTCGCGCCGGTGGTGCCAGCGCGTGCGCATACGGTCGTGCCAGCCCTTCACCCCACGGCCGGCCCCGGAGAGAACCGCCGCCAGAGAGGAGCGCACACCCAACACCGCGCCGGCAAGCAAGGCCGCGGCGCAGAGCACCACGGTGGCAATCGGCCCGACGCTGGCCCGCAGCCCGCCCGCGACGATCCGGCCGATCTCACCTCCCATTTCGACGACACCACCACGGTAGGGAGCCCGCCCAACCAGGGCGTCAAGGAGACCGGCAGCCGCGATCAGCGCAACCGTCCACGAGGCGGTCAGCAGCAGCGGCGTCTCGAGCCTCTCACCGTGTAGCCAGAGCGCCCCGATCCGGAACCCGAGGACAGGCAGTGCGAGCGCCGGCACCCCGACGAGGAGCAGCAGGGCGCCGGCGATATGGGCGCCCCACGACGCCAGCCAGTTGGAGACGTGGTCGCTCCCGGCCACGAGCAGCCAGGGATCGAGCGGATGGAAGCTCACGAGGGCGAGGACGAGCAACCCGGCCCCGACCAGCATGACGTAGCCGCCCACCTCGCGCGTGATCTCTTCGCGGGATCGCGTCATCGCCGCACACCCGGCCTCACGCAGGCGGCCCGTCGGCGCCTGGTCGATCCGCCTGGCCCGAACCCCTCACCACGCTCACCACCACCGCCGGGCGCTGCCCGCAGCGCCGACGCAGCTCTCGCCGTAGCCACCGCTCCATTGTAAGGCTCGCATCGTCGGCGTCCACGGTGCCGGCGGCCAGGAGTCGCCCGGCTTCCCCCTGCACCGCGGCGGTCAGCTCATCGAGCTCCTCGCGGCTCAGCCGCAGGCCCGCCGGGTGAAGCTGGACCACGGGCCGGCGGGCGCCGTTCTCGA
>DAONEV010000035.1:0-18479 GCA_035403265.1 Thermoanaerobaculaceae bacterium
CCAGTCGTCCGGCCAGCGCCGGCAGCCGCGCATCGCGCAGCTCCTCGGCCAACTGCTGGACGCCGGTCACCGCCAGGTGGGTCCTCTCGACTCTCTCCAGGAGGACAGGATGGGCCTCGTCGCGCAGCCGCTCCAGCTCGCCCTGCAACAGTGCCACGGACCCGTGAAGACGCTCGCCGGCTTGCTCGGCCGCGGGGAGGCGTCGGTCACGGAGCGCCTCGACCTCCGCCAGGAGCGCGGCGAGGTCACGATGGAGCGACGCTTCTCCGCTTTCCAGCCGAGGCAGTCGCTGGTCGCGCACCCTCTCGAGGTCGGCCTGCAGGGCGGCAAGGGCTTGGTCGGTGCGGGCGTCGAGCGTCGCCACCTGCCCTTGCAGCTCGGGGAAGGCACGATCGGAGAGCAATTCCAGACTGCCGCGGGCTCCCAGGAGCGCGCTCCGCAAGTCGCCGAGCTCGGCTCCCGCCTGATCGTGGCGCGTCTCGAGATGCCGGCGCAACTCGCCGAGGGCAGCCGACAGCGCTCGCTGGTCCGCCCCGAGCTGGTCAAGTGATGTGCCCACCTCGCGCTGCTTGGCGGCCTCCGCCTCGACCCTCACGAGGTCGGCGCGGAGCTGCACGGACACCGCTTCCAGTCCCTGGGACCTGGCCTCGATGGCTTCGTGTCGATGCTCGATGTCGTCGAGGACGGGTCGCAACACCGACCTGGCCGCCCGCGTCATGATCGTGCTCAGGAGGGTCAGGAGGCCACGCCGCCGTGGAGGCAGGGCATCGGCGGGAGCGGGGCTGGGCGATGGGCTCACGCCGTGTCAGGCGCTGGCCTGCTCCCCCTCGCGCACAACGTGCAGGGTGATCGGTACCCGGACGTCCTGGTGCAGGTGCAGCTCGGCGTTGTAGCTGCCAAGTCGCTTGACATGCTGGCCAAGCTCGATCTTGCGGCGGTCGATCTCGAAGCCTCTGCTCTCCAACGCCGCCGCCACGTCCGTGGAGGTCACGGAGCCGTAGAGGGCATCCCCGTCGCCGGCCCGGCGATAGAACGTCAGCTCGAGGCCGGCGATCTTGCCGGCGAGCAGCTCGGCCTGAGCCTTCTGCTTCTGCATTGCCTCCAGCCACCGCCGCTGCTCCTGCTTGAAGCGAGCCAGGTTCGCAGGCGTGGCTTCGTAGGCAAGGCCCTTTGGAATCAGAAAATTGCGTGCATGGCCAGGCTTCACGTCGCAGATTTCGCCACGGTTACCCAGGTTCTCGACTTGGTCGTTGAGGATCACTTTCATTGGTCACTCCCTTCGTCCTTCTCCCCGCTTCTCCGCAGCCGTACGAAGTTGTCGGCCAGCCCCAGTACCGAGAGCATGGCTGCCACGGGCATCTGCAGCGCGAGGACGAGGACGCCTGCACGGATCCAGCGGCTGTGGCGCAACCGCGGCCCGAGGTAAAAGTGGATGATAGCCAGGCCATGTACGAAATACAACCCGGCGATGGTGATCAACAAGTTGGCGGCCAACCACTTCCCGGGTTCCGGGAGAAACACCCAGCCGAGCCCGCCGAGGATGAACCCGATCGGGAGCCATTCGTCCGAGCGGTAGGCCTCGAAAGACCCTACCTCGACCGGCACGCCCACGACGCGCAGGCGCGGCCGCAGGAAGCTCGCCACCATCAGCACGTAGAGCGCCGCCAGCGAGGGGATGAGATAGGTGAAGAGGCGAAGCGCCAGCTCGAGCTCCGGTCCCGTCGCGCTGACGCCCTTGAGCCACGTCGGGATTCCACCGGCCTCCTCCCAACTGGCCGCCACGATCGCGCTCAGTCTCTCCGGCGGGAACACCGGGTAGAACGTGGCCGCCAGGGACGCTGTGGCGATGAGGAGGGCGATGAGGACGACGCTGGCCAGCCAGCGCCCCTCCCGCCACCCCCGACGCGCCCAGATCTCCACGGACGTCGCCGGCCACACCGTGACCAGCAGATACCCGACCGCCACGGCAGCCAACCACGCCTCCGAGCTCAGGAGCACCCCACCGGCCAGGACGACCGCCACCCACCCCCAGGCCATGAAGCCGGAACGTCCCGATGCGATGACCTGCAACAACGGCAACGGCGCCAGCAGCGCCAGGAAGACCCCGATGATCGGCACCAGCGGCAGGCTCAGGAAGACGAGGAGGGAAAACAGACCCGCCATCCCCGGACCGAGGCGGCGCAAGGATGGCGGGACAGACTGCGGGCTCGACGACATCGGCCGAGACGGCGCTCAGTCTCCCAGGTACGGCAGGAGTGCCATGTGGCGGGCGCGCTTGACGGCGCGGGTGAGCTTGCGCTGGTAGATCGGGTTGGTCCCGGACACGCGGCGCGGCAGGATCTTCCCGGACACCGGCACGTATTGCTTGAGGAGGTCGATGTCCTTGTAGTCGATGTACTCGATCCCCTCGGCGGTGAATTTGCAGGTCTTCTTGCGCTTGACGTAGTACTTCTTCTTCGACATCTCAGGCCTCCCCGCCCGCCAGCGCGGCGGCTTCCTTCGCCGCCTTGGCCGCCTTCTGCTTCGCCCGCACGCGCTCCATCTTTCGGCTGCGCTGCATCTCGCGGTCCAGGTTGAGGGTCATGTACCGGAGCACTGGCTCGGACAGGCGCAGCCTGTACTCCAGCGCCTTGACTGCCGGGCCCTCGCCCTCGAACTGCCAGAACACGTAGAAGCCCTCGCGCTGATGGTCGATCTCGTAGGCCAGCATGCGCTTGCCCCACACGTCCTGCTTGACAATGGTGGCCTTCTGGCCGGCGAGCAGCTCGCGGAGCTCGGCCAGGAAGGCCTCGCGATCCTGCTCGTCGTGGTTGGTGGAGAGGACGATTCCGACTTCGTACAACGCCATATGGTCTCCTTTCGGTCTGCGGCCCCCGGATCTGGCCGGGAGCAAGGATGACCGCCCATTTCGGGCGGAACGCGTATGGTACCCCCCCACCACCTCCCAGGGCAAGGGCCCCTGCCCACCAGGCTCAAGGCTTCAGGCTCAAGGCTCAAGCTCCCCCTCCCTCCCAGGATTGCCGGTGGCCTCACGGGTGGGAGGGGGAACTGAAGCCTTGAGCCTTGAGCCTGAAGCCCGGTTGGGAGGGGCGCGCAACTCCAGCCGTCTGGTACCGTACACTCACGTCAATGATCACCGCTTGCCAGAATTTGCCAGGCGGCACCCGGGCGGGGGCGGGAAGGAGGGTTGGGAATGGTCCGATGGCGTGAGGTGAGGATCCTGTATCTCCGTGAGTTGCGCGCAGCGCTGCGGGAGAAGATGATCGTCACCAACTCGATCATCCTGCCCATCGTCCTCTACCCCTTCATCTTGTGGGCGATGTTCACCGGCATCATGTTCGTCCAGGGGCAGACCGAGGGGTTCGTGTCGCGGATCGTCATCCAGGGCTTGCCACCGGCCCATGCCATGCTCGGTCGCCAGATCGGGCGGGACGACCGGATCGAGGTCCGCAAGACGGCTCTGACCCAGGCCGAGGCGGAGCGGCAGATCCGCGACGGCGACCTCGATGCTCTCGTCGTCTTCACGGCGGCTCCCGACCAGGGCCAGGCCCTGCCGGACAATTTCGCCGTCACCATCACCTCTGACGCCGCCAAGGAGCGCTCCGCTGGGGCTCGCGACCGCCTCAAGGGGGTGATCGCGCGGCACCGCGAGGCATGGTTGAAGCGCGAGTCGGGCCGCCTCGGCGTCGCGCCGGCAGCGTGGCAGGGCTTCACCATCCAGGAGCGGAACATTGCCTCGAGTCAGCAGATGGGCAGCTTCCTGATGAGTCTGATGTTGCCACTGTTCTTCGTCATCATGGTGGCGATGGGGTGCTTCTACCCGGCTGTCGACTCCACGGCGGGCGAGCGGGAGCGCAACACCTGGGAGACCCTCATGTCCCTGGCCGCCTCGCGCGGCAGCATCGTCACCGCCAAGTACCTGTACGTCGCCACGATGGGATGCGTGGCAGGGCTTCTCAACATGGCCGCGATGGCCCTGTCCATGAAGCCGATCCTCAGCCCCATCCTGGCCAAGACCGGGGAGACGCTCGACTTCTCCATCTCGCCCTGGGCGATGCTGGTGGGCGTCCTCGGGGCGGTCCTGCTGGCGGGGTTCGTAGCGGCTGGAATGATGATCTTCGCGAGCTTCGCCCGTACGTTCAAGGACGGCCAGTCCATGATCACGCCGTTCTACATGATCGTCCTGATGCCGATCCTGCTCGTCAACGGCCAGGGCGTAAAGCTGAGCTGGGCGATGGCGTTCATCCCGGTCGGGAACATCGCCCTGATGGTGCGGGAGGCGCTGACGGGGTCGTTCCCGTGGCCACAGATGGCCGTCACGGTGGTCATCTCCCTGGTGCTCATCCTGGCGAGCCTGCGCCTGGCCACGGCCATCCTGCGCTTCGAGGACGTCGTCGTTGGTTCGTACGGGGGATCGCTGCAGAGGTTGGTGCGCGACCGGTTGCTCGGCCGGTCGCCCAAGAGCACGGAGGTGCGCACATGAGTCAGTCGACGGTGGCCGTGTCCGAGTTGGTGAAGGTCTTTTACGACGAGGCTCGGGGCGAGGTACGGGCGGTGGACGGGATCAGCTTCGAGTGCCAGCCCGGGGAGATCTTCGGCCTACTGGGCGCCAACGGCGCCGGCAAGACGACGACCCTGCGCATGCTCGCGACCATCCTCCAGCCGACGGCTGGCACCGCCAGCATCATGGGTCACGAGGTGTGCGCCGAACCCGAGGAGGTTCGCCGCAGCCTGGGGTTCTACTCCGCATCGACGGCGCTCTACCCGCGCCTGTCGGCCCGCGAGACGCTGGAGTTCTTCGCCCGCATCAACGGCTATCCGGAGAACCGGCTGGCCGCGCGGGTGGCCTCCGTGATCGAGCGCTTCGGCATCGGCGAGTACGTGCAGGCTCGGGTGGAAAAGCTCTCCCAGGGTATGAAGCAGAAGGTGTCGATCGCGCGCACCGTCATGCACGACCCACCGGTGCTCATCTTCGACGAGCCGACCGTGGGGCTCGACGTGCTCAACGCGATCGACATGCAGAAGGTCATCGGCGAGTTCCGGGAGGAGGGCAAGACGATCGTCTTCTCGACCCACATCATGAGCGAGGCGGAGAAGCTGTGCGACCGCATCGCCATCGTCCACCGAGGGCGCATCCATGCCACCGGCACCCTGGCGTCGCTCCGCGAGGCCACCGGCTGCCACTACCTGGAGGACATCTTCGTGCACTATGTCCGCCAGGCTGAAGCGGCGTGAGCCGGAGGACGGGGATGAACGCCCGCTGGCCCGTTGTCCGCACCCTCTTCACCTATGAGCTGCGACAGACGCTGCGCGACCGCCGTACCCTGTTCATGTCGATCGTCCTGCCGTTGCTGGTCATGCCGATCATGCTGTTCGGCTCCCGAAAAGTGGAGCAGGTACGAGAACGCAAGCTGGAGGAGACGACCTTCAGCGTGGCGGTCACCGGCAGCCAGGCCGGGCCGGCCCGCGCCGTACTTGAGGGGATGCGCGCCCGTCTTGCCAGGCAGGGTTCCAAGCCGGACCACCTCCGTTTCGAGCTGGTGACCAAGGACGACCCTCTCAAGGCCCTCAACGCCGGTGAGGTGAACCTCGTCATCGAGGCGGTGAGTGCCGCCGAGGCGCGGCAGCGCGCCGAGCGGGAGGAGCGAGAGGCGCGATCGAAGCGGTCCGACCGCCGCGAGGAAGGCGCCGACCGGGCCGAAGCCGATCCGGTCGAGGACGGGGCCCCGGTTCTGGTGCTGGTCAGCCGCGAGGACCAGGTCCGCTCGCAGCGCGCCGCCGGGCGGATGATCGAGGCACTGCGCGAGACCCGCCGGCTCTCCCGCGGCGACCTCCTGGCTGGCCACGGCTTCCCGGTGGCCATGGACAAGGTCGCCGTCATCAGCGAGACGAGCCTGGCCTCGGCTGGACAGGTGGCGGGGCTCACCCTCGGCCGCTTGCTGACCCTCTTGCTCCTCTTGTTCATCCTGTCGGGCGGCTCGGTCGTGGCCACCGATACGCTTGCCGGAGAGAAGGAGCGAGGCACCCTGGAGACGCTGCTGACCACCGCCGTGGCCAGGGGCGAGATCGTCGCCGCCAAGTTCCTGCTCATCCTCTCGGTGGCCATTGCGATCACCGTCATTCAGGCGGTCAACCTGCTGCTCTACGTCGGGTTCA
Source organism: Thermoanaerobaculaceae bacterium (assembly GCA_035403265.1). Taxonomy (GTDB): domain Bacteria; phylum Acidobacteriota; class Thermoanaerobaculia; order Thermoanaerobaculales; family Thermoanaerobaculaceae; genus JAAYVZ01. Next base: position 6,157 of record DAONEV010000035.1, read on the forward strand.
AGATCATCCCGACCTCTGAAGGGTTCTCCGCCGCGGTGACCCCGCCGATCGCGGCCCTTGTGCTCCTGCTGTTCCTGCCCGTCGCCGCCCTCTGCTCGGGCGTGCTGCTGCTCGTCTCCGGCCGTGCCAAGACTTACAAGGAAGCCCAGATGCTCTTCTTTCCGGTCTTCCTGCTGGGGATGGTGCCCGCGGTGGCGCCGTTCCTCCCCGGGCTGCGCCTGCGCTCGGCCATCGTGGCCGTGCCGGTCGCCAACATCGCGGTGGCGGTCAAGGAGGTGCTCACCGGCATCTTCGACTGGCCGATGCTGGCAGTGGCCTTCCTCGTCACCGCGGGCGCCGCGGCATGGGCCCTGCTCCTCGCCGCCCGCACCCTTTCCACCGAGCGCCTCATCACCGCATCGGACGCAGACGCCACCCAGCACTTCGGTGGCCCGACGCTGCTCGGCCGCCAGGTGCTGACATGGTTTGCGGTGATCTGGGCGCTCGTCCTGGTGACCTCCACCCACGGCGCCGAGGGCGCCGACATCCGCCTCCAGGTCCTTCTGAACCTCGTCCTCATCTTCGGAGGAGCGACCGCGCTGATCATTCGACACTACCGCCTCGACCCACGAGAGGCCCTGGCACTGCGGGCGCCTCACCCGGCCGCCTGGGTGGCGACCGTGCTGGGCGCACCGGCGGCACTGCTGTCGGGCGTCGGCCTGTTCCTCGCCGCCAACCACGTAGTTCCTGTGCCCACCAAGCTCCTTGAGTCGTTCGGCGAGTCGCTCATGCCCGACACCATCCCGTTTTGGCAGATGGTGATCTTCCTCTGCGTGATGCCAGGAGTCTTCGAGGAAATGACGTTCCGGGGCGTGCTCCTGCACGGGCTCAGCCGGCGTTTCCGCCCGGTGGCCGCGGCTCTCGCCGTGGGCGCGGTCTTCGGTCTCTTCCACTTCTCGCTCTTCCGGCTGGTGCCGACCGGGTACCTGGGGGTGGTGCTGGCAGCCGTCACCATGCTGACGGGCTCGATCTTCCCGGCCATGCTCTGGCACGCCATCAACAACCTGCTCGGCCTCGGAGCCGCCAAGCTCAACGTCTCCCTGGCCGATCTGCCCTGGACCTACTATGCGACCTCGGCACTTGTGCTGGCCCTGTGCTTCTACATCCTGTGGCGGACCAGGCGGCCCTACCCTGGACTGCGCACCGGGACCGGGCGGCGCCCGGGCCAGGAAGGCCGATAGAGCGGAGGGCTCAGGACGCCGCGGGTGCCGGCGGCTCGGGGGACCGGTTGTAATGCGATGCGGCGCGAGGGATTCCGACCCGGACCGCCATCTCGATGCACGCCACCGCGTCCGTGACCATCTGCTCCACCACGGCCAGCTCAGCGGGCTCGAAGGGCGCCAGGACGTAGTCGGCGAGGTCCTGCCGGGGCCGTTCGCCGCGAATTCCCAGCCGCAGGCGCGGAAAACCCTCCCCCATCTCGTCCACCACCGAGCGTAGGCCATTGTGGGTACCGGCGCCGCCGGAGGCGCGCAGGCGGAGCTGCCCGACAGCCAGCTCGACGTCGTCCACCACCACCAACAACTCGGCCGGCGCCAACGCCTCCGCGGTGGCGAAGGCCGCCACCGCTGGCCCGGAGAGATTCATGAAGTCCTGCGGCTTGATCAGCCAGAGAGGGCGGCTGCCACCGCGGCGGGTCGACAGCACGTGACGGCCGAGCCGCCAGGTCGGAGTGCGCCAGCGGGTCGCAAGTGCGTCGGCGACACGAAAGCCGACGTTGTGCCTCGTGGCTTCGTACTCCCGGCCCGGGTTCCCGAGCCCCACCACGGCGGCAATGTCCATCGGGGGAACCTACTCCCCGCCCTCCTCGACGACCGCCTTGCCACGCTTGATGACGACGGGCTCCGCCGACTCCTCGCCGGTAACTGCCGGAGCGGCCTCCGCTTCCTCCTCCTCCTTCGCACCGTGAGCCTCGATGGTGACGATCATCTTGTGACCGTCGTCCAGGAGCTTGACGCCCTCGGGAAGGACCAGGTCCGCGGCCGTGATGTGGTCGCCGACGTTCAACCCTGCCACGTTGGCGGTGATGGCATCGGGAACCGACTCGGCGGCGCACTCGAGGTGCAGGGAACGGCCGTTCCAGTCAAGGAAACCGCCGGCCTTGACACCCACTGGCTCGCCTTCGAGCACCACTCGGACCTCGACCTTGACGCGCTGTCCCTTGGACACCCGGATGAAGTCGAGGTGGAGAAACTGAAGGGTGATGGGGTCGATCTGGGCCTCATGCAGCATCGCATGACGCTCCTGCTTGGTGCCCTTGACGCGGAGCAGGAAGAGCGAGTTCCGGCCCTTCTCGGTCTTCAGGAGCTCGGTCACCTGGTGGCGGTTCACCACCACGGAGTTCGTCTCCTTGCCGCCACCGTAGACGACGGCCGGAACCAGGCCCTGCTTTCGCATCCTGCGATTGGCACCCTTGCCAGTGGACTCGCGAGGCTCCACCTCGATGACCAGATCTTCCATTGGATCCTCCAGCCTCACGACCGCGGCCGCAAGGGACGGGACTGTACCACACTTGCGCCTTCCTGGAAACTCCCCTGCTTCCACGCCTAGACGAACAGGCTACTCACCGACTTGGCTTCGTGGATGCGCAAGATCGCCTCGCCCAGCAGCTCGGCCACCGAGAGCTGGCGGACCTTGACGCACGCCAAGGCGTTGGCGCGAAGGGGGATGGTGTCAGTGACGATCACCTGTTCGAGACAGCTCTGCTCGAGGCGACCAACGGCAGGCCCCGAAAGCACAGGATGTACGGCTGCCGCCAGGATCCTGGTCGCCCCCCGCTCCTGAAGGCTTTCGGCGGCCTTCACGAGGGTTCCCGCCGTGTCGATGATGTCGTCCACCACGACGCAGGTGTGGCCTTCGACATCGCCGATGATGTTCATGACCTCGGTCTGGTTCGGGCCCGTACGGCGCTTGTCGATGATGGCGAGGCCGGCCCCAAGCCGCTTGGCGAAGGCGCGAGCTCGCTCCACGCCCCCGGCATCCGGAGACACCATCACCAGGTTGGGCAGCTCAAGGCGCTTGAGCTCCTCGACCAGGACCGGTGCGGCGAACAGGTGATCGACAGGGATGTTCGTGAACCCCTGAATCTGCGCCGCGTGGAGGTCCACCGCGAGCACCCGCGACGCCCCAGCCGAGGTGATGAGGTCGCACACGAGCTTGGCGGTGATGGGGACCCGAGGACGATCCTTGCGGTCTTGCCGCGCGTACCCGAAGTACGGGATGACCGCCGTGACCCGCGACGCCGAAGAACGGCGGCAGGCATCCATGAGGATGAGCAGCTCCATGAGGTTGTCGTTGACCGGCGGGCAAGTGGGCTGCACCACGAAGAGGTCGGCTCCGCGCACATTCTCGTCGATCTGGCAGGCGTTCTCGCCGTCGGAGAAGTTGGACAGACGCACCTTGCCGATGGGGATCTGCAGATAGTCGCAGATGCTCTCCGTGAGGCGCTCGTGGGCTCGTCCGGAGAGGATGATCAACGGCCGCTGCTCTTCCATTTGCACCGCCCAGAGGGATCAATGGCTGGGGCGGCAGGACTCGAACCTGCACATGCGGGATCCAAAGTCCCGTGGCTTACCCATTTGCCGACGCCCCATCCGGCAGCGCATCTTACCACCCCACCCCACCGCCCGCACCCATCCCCCGCCCAGGCTCCAGGCTCAAGGTCCTACCCACCCCTCCGTGAGGGCGGGGGAGCTTGAGCCTTGAGTCTGAAGCCGGGTGGGCGGGTGGGCTCAGTCTTCCTCGGACTCTTCCTCGGTCCAGTACTTCTCTCCCAACAGCCGGCTGGCGATCTGCTGGGACCGGCTCGAAGCACTGTCGGCAAGGGAGCCGCGCTCGGTCACCGTGCGCTCGTACTCCTCGATGATGACCTCGTCGAGTCGCCGTCGTATCTCCGTGTTGAGGGGATGGGCGATGTCGCGAAACGAGCCGTTGCGGAGGCGCCGCGACGGCATTGCCACGTAGACCAGCCCTTCCTTGCCTTCGAGCACGCGAATGTCGCCCACCAGGAAACTGCCATCGATGACGATCTGGGCAAAGGCCTTGACCTTGCCTCCCTTGTTCAGATTGATGCGCACCTCGGTGATTTCCATCAGCCCTCCTCGACCGACGGCTGCAGGTGCGCACTGGCCCGCCCCAGCAGGGGCGCCACGATGGGCGCCAAGCCCGCCAGCGCGTCTGCCCCCTGGCGGGCTCGGGCCTCGTCGGCGAAGAGACCGAACACCGTGCCCCCACTTCCCGAGACCATGGCCAGCAACGGACCGGCCTTCAAGACCCGCTCCAGGCGACCGGCAATGGCCGGCCAGCGCTCCAGCACCGTCGACTGCAAGTCATTCCGGCAGGCGGCTAGAGGCAGCTCCCCGCCGGACACGACCCACTCATATACCGCAGAATCAAGCTGCCCGTCCAGCATCCGCGGCGAGAGAGCCCGGTAGACCAGGGCGGTGGGCACCGGCTCCAGCCCCGGAATCAGGACGACCCACCATCCCGGAAGGTCGGAGAGCGGGTAGACCTCGGAGCCGGTTCCGACACCCCATGCAGCCCCGCCGATCAGGAAGAACGGAACGTCGGCGCCCAGCGTGGCGGCCAGGCCGCGGAGCTGGGACGGGCTCGCCGCCAGCTCCCAGAGTCTGGCCAGGCCAGCCAGCGCCGCCGCGGCATCGGCCGATCCTCCCCCCATGCCGCCGGCCACCGGGATCCGCTTCTCGAGGTGGATCCTGGCCCCACGGGATGGTTGGTATGCAGCGCTCAGGGCACGGGCGGCCTTCAGCACGAGGTTCGTGTGGTCGACTGGAACACACCCTGCCGGATCGACGGTCATCTCGAGCACACCCGGGGCCGCCGCCTCGAGCACCAGGGTGTCCCACACGCCGACGGAGGCGAACAGCGTCCGCAGCTCGTGGTAGCCGTCGCTCCGCTTGCCCCGCACCTCGAGGTGCAGGTTGACCTTGGCGGCGCAGCGAACCCTGACCGTCAAGAGCTCGCTCCGCATGAGGCCAGACCGAGCCATCCCGGCGCCAACGGCGGTTTGCCTTGCTCCCAGACCTGCAGCTCCAGGTGCAACCGCTGCGCTCCGACCTCGACATCCAGCACCCCCGGGACAAGGCCCCGGTGGGCCGACATCGCGGCCCTGAGCAGCACCTGCTCACCGCCAGGCCGGCCAGCCTCAAAGCCGGTGCAGCGCGTTGGCGACCCCGTGGCACGGACGCGCAGCCACACCCCGTCCACCGTGGCCTCGACCCACCCCGGGCGCTCGGGGACAGGAACCGCCCCGGCTGGGATCCGGCCGCTCACCAGCACCGCGAGGGCGGCTGGCGCCAGGGGCAGGACGACATCACGGGTGAGAGGCAGCTCGCCGGCCGGGAGGGTGGCGCGGCACTTCCCCTCGGCGTCCAGCACCGAGCCTTCCAGGCCGTCGACCCACGCCTCCATGAGCGAACCGGCAGGAGGCGCCGCCACCGAGACGAGCAGCCGCGACTCGCTGCCCCGGAGGGCGGCGACCAACCCGCGGCGCCCACAGCACGAGAGCCGGTAGAGGACGCGGTAGGACGTGAGGGGCATCTGCAGCGACGACCAGTTCGCAGGCAAAGCCGCTGGCGGCGCGGCGTGCCGGCAGCCCGCGGCAAGCGCCAGGGCGACAGCCAGGCTAGCGAGTTGCCGCGTCGCTTTCCGCGAGCTTGCGCTCAAGTCGCTCCTTCTGTCCGGCCTCCTCGAGCTCGAGGCCGAGGGCCCGCCGGTACGCTTCCGCGGCCTTGGCCGGCTGCTTGCGCGCCGTCCACAGGTCGCCCAGGTGCTCGCACAGGGTGGCGTCGAACGCCTCCAGCTTCACTGCCTGCAAGAGGTACTTCTCCGCCAGATCCAGGTCGCCGAGACGGAAATAGACCCATCCGAGGGAGTCCAGATAGGCGCCCGAGGTCGGCTCCTGCCCAACCGCCTTGAGCAGCATCGTGCGCGCCTCCTCGAGCTTCTGGTTGCGGTCCGCGAACATGTACCCAAGGTAGTTGAGCGCGGCCGCATTCTCCGGCTGGGCGGCGAGCAGCTTCCGGAACTCCTCGACCGAACGTTCCCACTTCCCGGCCCGCTCGAGGGCGGCGGCCAGGTCGAAGCGAATCTCCGCCGAATCGGGGAACCGCAGCAGGGCAGCCTCGGCCACCGCAATGGCCTGGTCGAAGAGCTTGCGCCGCTGGTAGACAGCGAGAACCGCCAGGACGTCGTCCTCGTCACCCGTCTTGATGGTGCCGATCACCGCCTCCGCGCCCGGCGAGTCGTCCATGGCGAGCAGGAACTCGGCCTGCACCGACTTGCGTTGACGGACGAGATCCGGATCGTCCTCGAGCTTGGCCGCCCCGAGCCAGGCCAGTCCCTCGGCCCACGCCTTGCGAGACCGGAAGTACTCGGACCACAACGCCAGAGAGCGGCGGCCCACGGCAGGCTCATCGATCCGGTCCAGCCAGGTCCGTGCATCCTCGGGACGGCGCGCCAGCAGCTCCAGGGCCGCGCGGTCACGTGCCAGCTCCCGGAGCGCCTCAGCGGGTGCGTCGGAGGTGCTCGACACCAGGTCCCAAACTTCTTGAAACAGCTCGCGGGCCTCGTCGAGGCGTCGCAGGTCCATGAGCAGACGCGCCAGTCCCATCTTGGTGTCGGGGTCCTTGGAATCCAGCGCGATGGCACGCCGGTAGAGCTGCTCCGCCGACTCCAGTCGGCTGTCGCCAATTTCGAAGAGCGCCTTGAGCAACAATCCCTCGCGGAAGTTCGGGTCCTTCGACAGAACCTCGTCAAGGACCTCGACCGCCCGCGACTTGTCGCCGGAACGGGCGAGCAAGGCGGCCCAGCGCGTCATGGCACCGAGGGTCGCCCCGCCTTCGCGCAGGAACTGCCCCATCAGCTCGGCCGCCTCCTTGAACTTCCCGCTGGCTGAGAGGGCATCGATCAGCTCGAGGGTGGCGCGGGTGCGGGTTTCCGGCGAGTCGAGAGCCAGCTTGAACTCCTCGACCGCCTCTGCCGGCTTGTCGACCAACCGGAGGGATTGCCCTGCCAGCAGATGCAGCCGTGGGTCGTTGGGCCGGTCCTCCAGCAGCTTCTGAACCTGCTCCATGGCCTCGGGGCCGCGCTCCAGACGGACCAGCGCCTGGGCGAGGAGCAGACGGCAATGGAGTCCCATCGGCACCGCGTCGACCCCCTTCTCGAGGTGCTCCACGGCCGCGACGGTGTCCTCCCGGTTGCTGGCCGCCTGGGCGAGCAGGATGCCAAGCGCCGCCTCGCCGGCCGGGCTGCGGGAAGGCAGGGCATGGAGGGTCTTGAGCGCATCGTCCGTGACGCCGGCCTCCATCAGGGCCAGGCCCAGCTCCTCGCCGAGCTCCGCGCTGCCGGGATCGAGCTCAAAGGCCTGGCGCATGAGCTTCAGGCCCTCGGCGATCTCGCCGCTTTCGAGGCGAAGCTGGGCCTGAGCAACGAGCGCCAGCGCGTCGTCGCGGACAGGCTTCGCCTGGATGTCCGACGCGCGGTTTCCCGGCGCGCGCGGCGCCGGGACCGAAACACAGCCGGCCACAATCACAGCAACAACTCCGCACAGTGATCGGAATCCCCTCACCCTCGCCTCCACTCGCATTCTACCTGTCGGACCACTCCGGCAGCGCGCTCCTCGCCTCGACGACGGCCAGAGCCATCCCTCGCGCGTCCGGGGCACCGAGCTCCCGAATGAGCTTTCGCCCGCCCTTTCCCAGCACTTCCACGCGGTCACCGCACAGCGCCAGTACCTCGCTGCCTGACGCCACCAACGCCGAGGGCGGGGAAGGCAGCGGCGTGCGGAACTGCTCTTTGACCGGCTTGCCGGGCCTGATCTCCGCGCGGATTCCCAGCAGCACACCGCCGGACCCGCTGTGGCAGCCCACCAGGAGGGTGCCGCCGCGCGGCTCGAACCAGAGGGCGCTCGCTTCGCCCGGCGTCTCGATGAGCACGGGCAGGGCGGGGGCTTCGGGTGCGACCAGGAGGACGCGGCCTCCGGCCAGTCCCACCGCGACCATGCTCGCGTCAGGCGCCACCGCGACGAGTCTCCCGGCGGCCGGAAGCGGGACCGGGCGCACCGGCTGCGGGTCGTCCGGCACTACCATCCACATCACCGGCTCGGGCCGATCGCTCGGCATGACCGCCACCAGCCGACCGTCGCCCGAGCACCCGGCCTGCCGCACGCCCGCCAGACCTTCGACGCGCTGCCGGCGCAGAGGCAGGCGCTCCGGATAGGTAATGAGCACGAGCTCGTCCGGAAGCAGCGCCCAGGCGCGATCCGTCTCGTCGAAGAAGAGCGGCACGAGACGGCCCGGCCAGCGCTCCACCGGCCGCCCCTCCCCGACCAGCCAAGTTGCATCCTCGGCCGCGGCCGGTACCACCACCCGTCCATCGGGAGCGACGAACATGGCCGCGCCTGGCCCGGGGAGTGGCACCGTCCGCGACGCGCCGGACACCGAATCCACGAACGACAGGTCCGAGGGCCCGAGGATGATTACGATCGCCGCCAGCAGCCCCAAGCCCGACATGCGGCCAGTCTACCCCTTCCCACACCGACCTCGGACCTCGGCTCCCCCTTCCACCCAAACCCACCCTGTTGCACCTCGGGTCTGAGGCCGAGGTGGGTGCCCAGGGCCGCCCTCGTCACGTACGATGACGAGGTGAGCGAGGCGATCGTCGAGACGCTCAGGAACTGTGCGCTGGGAGAGCTGGAGTTTGACCTCTTCGGCGTCACCGGCGCCGACCCGCTGCCCGAGGGAGGGGCGCTGGCGGCGTGGTGCGCCTCTGGATGCGCTGCCGACCTCCCCTACCTGTCTCAGACAGCCATCCGGCGCGCCGACCCGCGGGCCTTCCTCCCCGGTGCCCGATCCGTCGTCTGTGTGGCCATGAGCTACCACGAGGACGCCGACCCGCCGCCACGCGCCGACTGCGCGCGGGTCGCCCGGTACGCCCGCCGGCGCGACTACCACGACGCCATGCGGTCGCGGCTGGTTCGACTCGGCCGCCGTCTCGCTACGCTCTCGCCCGGCGCGCGGTGGCGGCCCGCCGTGGACACCGCGCCACTGCTGGAGCGTGCACTGGCAATCCGGGCCGGCCTCGGCTTCGTCGGCAAGAACACTGCGCTCGTCCATCCGCGGCTCGGTCCCGAGCTGCTGCTCGGCGAGTTGGTGACCACGGCCGAGCTGCCTCGAAACGAGCCTCTCGAGATCGGCTGCGGCCGTTGCACTGCCTGTCTGGACGCTTGCCCCACGAGAGCCTTGACAGCACCATACCGGCTCGACGCCACGCGCTGCATTTCGGGCTGGACGATCGAGCGGCGGGGACCGCTCCCACCCGACGCCATCGCAGGGCTGCACGGCTTCCTCTTCGGCTGCGACCTCTGCCAGGCGGTGTGTCCCATCCAACGTCACGCCGCCGCCGCCTGCAACCCGGTGCTTGCCACCCGTCCGCATCTCCAGGACCTGCCCATCGAGTCGCTGCGTCGACTCGACGAGCCCGGCTGGCGCCTCCTCGCCGCGGGCACCCCGCTGCGCCGCCTGGACCTCTCGCGTATGCACAGGAACCTCGACGCCCTCGCCCCAGCACCACAGGCCAAGGGCCAGGGCCGACGGAGTCTCCGAGCCTGATTTTCCCTCGTTTCCTGGCGCTTCCACGGGCTTGCAATTGCCTTTCGGAACGTGTATAAGGGCAACGGCTGCTTTCGAAAGAAGGTGGGACCAATGGTCCCACTTTTTTTTGGGGCATAAGGGGAGCATGGCGCAACTGAACGAGGAGCTCACGACAAGGCTGGAGCGGCTCGCCGCCGCCGAGGGTCTCGAGCTCGTGCATGTTGAGATCGTCGGCACGGCCCGCAAGCCCGTGGTGCGCCTGTTCATCGACCGCGAGCCGGGAGGCGTGACGCTCGACGACTGCGAGAATGTGTCGCGCCAGGCCTCGGCGCTCCTCGATGCCTACGACCCGATGCCGGGTGCGTTCACGCTCGAGGTCAGCTCTCCCGGGCTCGATCGCAAGCTCTACTCGGAGCGTGACTGGGTGCGGTTCGCCGGCCAGGCGGTGCGCGTCAGGATGCGCCCTGGCTGGAAGGGCACCCGCACCCTTGACGGCGTGATCGTGGGGCTGCAGGGCGATGTGGCGGTGATCGAGTGCCTGGACGGCACGCGGCCCTCCCTTCCCGTGAACGAGATGCTGGAAGCACGACTGTCGCCCTTCGGCCCCGTGTCCAGGGCGCTCGAGCAGCAGCAAGGAAGGAAGCAGAAGCGATGAAGATGGAGCTCGGCACTCTGATCCGACAGGTCTCGCAGGAGCGCGAGATCGACCCGGCACGCCTCGTGACGGCGCTGGAGGACGCAATCTCCCAGGCCGCTCGCAAGCACTACCGGGAGCGCGGGGTACAGACCCACATCGACCTCGATCGGGGAGAGCTGACCTGCCTGCGGGTGCGGCACGTGGTGGCAACCCCCGAGGAGGTCACCGACCCGACCGCCGAGCTCGTCATCGAGGAAGCCCAGCAGCTCAAGCCGGACGCTCAGGTCGGCGACGACATCATCCTGGGCGAGCTGGACCCAATGCCGATGGGCCGGATCGCCGCGCAGGCCGCCCGCCAGATGCTCTTCCAGCGCGTCCGCGAGGCCGAGCGCGACAACATCTACGGCGAGTACATCGGCAAGCAGGGTGAGCTCGTCAACGGCATCGTCAAGCGATTCGAGCGGGGCGACATCATCGTCGAGCTCGGACGCACCGAGGGCATCGTGCCACGCCCTCATCAGGTGAGACACGAGCGGTACAGCCCCGGAGACCGCATCCGGGCCGTCATCGTCGACGTCACCAAGGACGCCAACAAGCCGCAGGTCGTGCTGTCCCGTACGGCGCCGCAGCTTCTCATCAAGCTCCTGGAGATGGAGGTGCCGGAGATCTACGACGGCACCGTGGTGGTCAAGGGTTGCGTCCGCGAAGCCGGGGAGCGCGCCAAGGTGGCGGTGGCTTCTCGCGACCGCGACGTCGATCCGGTGGGCGCCTGCGTCGGCATGAAGGGGTCCCGCGTGCAGGCGATCATGCGCGAGCTGAAGGGTGAGAAGGTGGACATCATCCCCTACTCTCCGGATGTCGTGACCTGTGCCCAGAACGCCCTCGCGCCGGCCAAGATCAACCGGGTGGCGATGCGCGAGCAGGCCCTGCGCACCCCCATCACGGACACCGAAGGCAAGCCGGCCATCGACGAAAACGGCGAGGTCCTCTACCACGAGCGCAGCGAGACGGTGCTCGACGTCATCGTCTCGGAGGAGCAGCTTTCCCTGGCGATCGGCAAGCGCGGCCAGAACGTCCGCCTCGCCTCCCGCCTCCTCGGCTGTCGCATCGAGATAAAGAGCGAGGAAACGGTCAAGGACGAGGTCTCCGCGGCTCTCGCCGCCATGCTCCGGCAGGTGGAAGGGCTGGAGGAGGAGGAGACCCCCGAGCCGGAATCCTCTGGTCCGAGCATCGACTATGACAGCCACCTTCCCCTGGAAGATCTGTCCGGGATCTCCGACCGCATGCGGGAACGCCTCATCGAGCATGGCTTCTCCCACGCCGGGGCGCTGGCAGCAGCCGACCCCGCGACGCTCATGGAGATTCCGGGCATTGGCCCCCATTCCGCGGCCCAACTGATCGAGACGGCGAAGTCGGCGCTGGCTGCCCAGGTGGCCGCCGGCAACGAGGAGTAAGTCATGGCACAGGTCTTTAGAGTCGGCGACCTGGCCCGGCAGATGGGCGTCTCCGTGGAGGAGCTCATCTTCAAGCTGCGATCGATCGGCGTCGACGTGCAAAACTCCGAGAGCGTCCTGGACCTCTCGACAGTGCGCGCCATCATCACCGGCGAGACGCTGCAGAAGCGCCGTGGCGAGGTGATTGTACGGACGCAGGCCCCGGCACCCGAGGAGGCGCGACGTCCCGCTCCTCCGGCTCCCGTGGACCGTCTCAAGAAGAAGCGGCCCGGACGGCGAATGGGCCTTGACGAAGAAACCCCCGATGCGGTGCCGAATCTGGCCGCCCTGTCGGTCCCGGCCTCTCCCAAGCCCGCGCTCCGCTCCCTGGAGCGAGCCGCGGACCAGGCTCTGGAGGAGACTCCGGGCGAGCCGGATGAGGCCCTGACCGTGGCCCCCCCGGACGAGATCGAAGAGGAGAGCCAGCCAGCCGCCGACCAGGATGCGGAAGCCCCAACCGAAGAGACTCCGGCCGAACCCGTCGCGGTCGAGCCGGTGGCGGAGGTCACGCCGGAGCCCGTGGCGACTCCTCCCGAATCGGCT
>DAONEV010000036.1:0-12315 GCA_035403265.1 Thermoanaerobaculaceae bacterium
GAGACCGCGATCTGGAAGAACGTCATCGGCCTGCTGACCGAGAACGCCACCGCCAACGACGCCTCGCCGGTCTTTGTCGAGACCACCGAGCTGGACGCCAACGACAAGGGGCTCGCCGAGTACAAGATGAGCGTCAACTTCCTCGCCCCCTGGCCGGGGGGCTGGTGGCGGCTCGGCGACGCGGTCGCCTACGAGCTGTCCTCCTTCCGCTCGCTGCTGCGCACCGCGAGCCTCCACCGCACCGAGGTGCTGACGTTCCGCAACGACATTTGTCGCCGCGAGGTCAAGCGCGGGCAAACCCAGGCCCCCGCCTACTACGTGCTGCCTCGGGCCCAACGCGACCGCGGGGAGTGGACCAAGCTCGTGAACCTGCTGCTCGAGCACGGCGTCAAGGCGTTCACGGTCCCGACACGCGTGACCGCGGGGGGCCGGCACTTCGAGCCCGGGTCGGTGGTGCTCCCCCTCGCCCAGCCCTACCGACCGTTCATCAAGGAGGTCATGGAAAAGCAGCGCTATCCGGTGCGCCACTTCACCCCGGACGGGGAGATGATCCGCCCGTACGACATCACGAGCTGGTCGCTGCCGCTTCATTGCGGCGTCGCCGCCGAGGAGGTGGACGTGCGGATCCCCGAGCTGGAAGCAGCATTGCAGCCCATCGAGGGCAGCTTCCGGCCGTATACCCCTACCACGACACTTCCGGCAGGCACCTGGGGCGTGGCGCTTTCTCCCAACGACAACGAGACTTTCCACGCCGCGTTCCTCGCCCTGGCAGCCGGCCTGCCGGTGAGTCGTGCCACGGCCGCTCTTCCGACTGGCGAAACGACGCTGCCAGCCGGCAGCTTCGTCATCCGGCCCGGCGCCGACCCCGGGGCCCTGCCGAAGCTCCTCCAGGCGATCCTCGTACCTCCGGTGGCGCTGACGGCCGAGCCCGCCGTCCCGATGCGCCCGCTCAAGGCACCGCGCATCGCCCTGGTCGAGACCCACTACCACGACATGGACGCCGGCTGGACGCGCTACCTGTTCGACACCTACGGGATCCCCTTCCAGGTCGTGCATCCGGGCGAGATCGAGAAGCTCGACCTCGGCAAGACGTTCGACCTCGTCGTCTTCCCCAGCACCGACAAGGAGCTGCTGCTCAAGGGTCGCTTCAAGCGGGACGACGAGGATTACGCCCTCCCCGACCTGCCGCCCGAGCTCCGCAAGGGCATCGGCGACAAGGGGATGGAAAAGCTCATGGCGTTCATCGAGCAGGGCGGCATCATCCTGGCCTGGGGCCGGTCCGTGCCGCTCTTCCTGGGCATGCAGGAGATCAAGCGCGGCAAGGATGAGGTAGAGGAGTTCATGCTCCCGGTCGAGGACATCGGCGACGAGCTGGCGAAGGAGAAGCTCTCGGTTACTGGATCGTGGCTGCGCGTCAAGGTCCTGCAGGACCATCCCCTGACCTGGGGAATGCCGGCCGAGAGCGGCATCTTCTCCCGGGGCAAGCCGGTCTTCAGCACGTCCCAGCCTGGCCTCGACACCGACCGCCGGGTCCTGGTGAGCCACCCCGAAGAGGACATCGTGCTCTCCGGCTACGCCGAGGGTGAGAAGAAGCTCGCCAACACCGCGGTCGGAGTCTGGGCCCGCAAGGGCAAGGGCCAGTTCGTCCTCTTCGCCTTCGCGCCACAGTTCCGCGCCTCGACGCCGGCCACCTACAAGCTGCTCTTCAACGCCCTGCTGCTGCCGAAGCTGTAGTCACACTCCGGGCGGGCGAGCGAGGCATCGCGCTTCCAGCTCGGGGCGGGTGAGAAGGCGCGTCGAGGTTGCCTTCCTGGTGCAGACGTGGCGGGCGGCGGTCTGGCCGCGAAGGAGCGCAGCATCCACCGGAAAGCCATCGAGCACCAGGCTCGTCAAGAACCCCACCGCCAGGGCGTCCCCCGCCCCGTTGGTGTCGATCACCGGGGCGGGAAGAGCGACAGGTGGAAAGAAGCGGATACCGGCGTCGTCGGCGACGACGCAGCCGTCGGCGCCGCGCCCTCCGACCACGGTCCTGCCCGGCCGGCCCCGGCGCAGGTGATCGAGCGCCGGCCGCGGGTCCGGGAAGTTGACGCAGGAGAAGAAGAGGATGTCCGCGCCCTCGACGAAGTCGCGGCGATAGGTGTCTTCCAGATCCACCACGTCCTGCAGATCACACGACACCACCACACCGTGCTCTCGCGCCACCGGCAGGAGGTGGCGGCACCAGTTCTCCAGGTGCACGTGCACGAGTCGGGTCCGGGCCAGGAGCCGGCGACACGCATCAAGATCCGGCTGCACGTCCATTTGCCCCTTGCCGTCGTAGAAGTTCTTGCGCCGGCCGTCGGGATACATGAGGTTGACGCTGCGATGGGTGCCGAGAGGATCGCGGAAGAGCACCGTTTCGATGCCGTCGGCCGCCAGCTCACGCCGCACGAGCTCCCCGAGAAGGTCCTCCCCGACAGCGCCGACGAAGGCAGTCCGGCAGCCCAGACTCGCAAAGAGCCGGGAGGAGTAACCCCCCGCCTGCCCCACGTAGTCGAGGTTCTGGGTGAAGTTGGCTTCAACGGTCCAGTCGACATCGTGCCCGTAGAGGTAGATGTTGGTGTCGATGCCGATACAACCGGCCACCACGGCGTCCAGGTCGCGCCCATCCATCGGGGTCACCTCCCGCCGCCTGGGTACCAGAGCCGGAAGTCGGACGCAAGCTTGCCGAAAGCCGCCTCTGGCCCCAAGATGGGCGGATGCTGTCGACCCTGCTCCTGCTCGCCACCGCCGCGGCGGTCGCATCCCAGCCTTGCGCCGCGTGCCACGTCAACGAGGCGGTGCAACACAAAGCCTCCATGCACGCCGAGTCGCTCCAGGACCCCCTCTACCTCGCCATGCGGGCGTGGGCACGCGACGAGGCGGGGCAGGCGGCCGCCTCCGCCTGCCTGACCTGTCACGCGGTCGGCACCTTCGAGGGTCGTACCATCGGGGTCGACTGCGAGGCCTGCCACCAGGCCAAGACAGATGCCGGGCCAACAGGGTTGACCGTGCGCGCGGACCTGCCGGTGCGGGCGCGGCGACGGATCGACGCTCCCCACCGCGCCGAGGTCGACGAAAGGCTCGTCAGCGGTGCCTCCTGTCTCGTCTGCCACGCCGAGCTGCGCAATCAGGCGGGCCTGCCGGTCTGCACCACCGGCCCGGAAGCAGCCGACAACCCCCAGGGGCCTGGGTGCCTGAGCTGCCACCGCGCTCACGACTTCCAGGGTGCCGCACCGGCGCTGCTGGCGCGCGCCGCGACGCTGGCCATCGAGAGTCGCGGCCAGGAGGTGATTGTCACGGTCAACAACGTCGGGGCCGGCCATGGCCTGCCCACCGGATCGGCGCTCCGCCAGATCCGTCTGGACGTCGTCTTCACCGACAGGGCTGGCCGCCGGGTCGGGGACAACTCGGCCGACAAGGCCGCGCTCTTCGCCCGCCTCCTGCAGGACAAGGAGGGGCGGACACCCGCCCCACCCTGGCGGGCCGTCGGGGTGGCACGCGACACGCGACTGGCCCGCGGCGAGCTGCGGCGGCTGAGCTATCCGATCCCGGCAGGCGCCGCCGCCGTGGAGGCCACGCTCACCTACCGGCGCGCCCCGGTGGCGATTGCCGAGCGCCTCAACCTCGACTCCAACAAGCTCCTGCAGCCTGTCGAGATGACCCGGTTCCACCGCGCCCTGCCCTGACCGATTCCGCCGCGGGCACCCTGACTTACGCCGCGGAGGTAAGGCACACACGGTAGAATCACTTCATGCTAGGTTCGAGTCCGCCCGGAGCGCAGCCCCTCAAGGGAACCGGCATCATCGAGTGCCGCGGTCTGGTGGCGGTACGCGTTCGGCTCGCGGCGGATCAGTGCACCGTGGCATGTGCGGTTCTGCAGGCTCTCGCCACCCGCCGAATCAACACCCAGCTCGTCGTGCAGCAGGGAGATGCCGACGGCCACATTCACGTGTTCTTCTGCATCCAGCAGGGCGACGAGGCGAGCACAATGTCGATCCTTGCCGAGCTGCTCAGCTCCTCTCCCGGAGCCACCTCCAGCGCCGAGACCGGAGTGGCCGTGCTCGCCGTGCACGGGCCCCATTTCCGCGAGCGCGCCGGCTGCGCGGCCGCCGCGTGCTCCGCCCTGACAGGCGCGGGTGTGAGGGTTCTCGCCATCTCCACGTCGGTGTCCAGCGTCGCCTGCGTTGTGCCCGTGGGGAGTCTACCCGTTGCCGTCCGTGCCCTGCAGGCGGCCTTCGACGTCTCACCGAGCGCCGTGATGATTGCCGCCGACGGCCTCTCCCGACCCGCCGGGTAACGCCCACCCACCCAGCTCATCAGGGAATCAGCCGATCAGCTCGTCAGCAAGACAACCCGCTACTGTCTCGCTCATCGACTGATTCCCTGATCCCCGGATTTCCTGATCCGCTGGGCGGGTGGGAGGGGGGTTGCTGATGACTTTGTGAAAATCGGTGCTATGCTTCGCGGCCGAGACGGCAGGGGTGGTGGATGGCATTCGGCCTTAGGGCTTAAGACCTTGTGAGGCTTGAATCTATGGACTTGCAGACGACTGCGCTCGCGATCATTGCGATTCCGCTACTGGGCTCCCTCCTCATCCCAATCCTGGGTTGGCTGCGCAGGGGGAAGCTCACAGGCTACGTGGCCGTGGCCCTCATCGGCACCGCCCACGTGCTCACATGGACGCTGCTGGGCCCGGCTCAGGCCGGAACGGTGGTGAGCTTCAAGGTCCCGTTCTACGGGAACCTGGTGAACCTCTCGCTGACCATTGACGCCCTGGCGGTGTTCATGGCGTTCACCTCCTCGCTCATCGCCACGCTCATCGCCATCTACTCACTAGGCTATATCGAGCATGGCGACCACGAACCCGAGTACTACTTCATCGTCACGCTCTTCCTGGGCGCCATGATGGGGCTGGTGTTCTCGACGAACATCATCTTCCTCTACACGTTCTGGGAGATCTCGGCGCTCGCCTGCTGGCGGTTGATCGGCTACTTCCGGGAGCCCGACTACATCTGGAAGGCCGACAAGGCGTTCCTGGTGACGTTCGGCGGCGCCGTGCTGATGCTCCTGGGGTTCGCCCTCGTCTACGGCCAGTACGGCAGCTTCGAGCTTGCCGACCTGAAGGGCAAGCCGATCGGCGCCATCGCACTGGTGCTGATCCTGGCCGGCATCTTCTCGAAGAGTGCGACGGTGCCACTGCATACATGGCTGCCAGACGCCGGCGTCGCCCCCTCCACCATCACCTCCCTGCTGCACGCCGCGATCCTGGTCAAGATCGGCCTCTTCGGTTTTGCACGGCTGTTCTGCAACGGCCTTATCATCCCCCAGCCCTGGCACAAGTGGCTGCTCGGATTCGCCCTTGCCTCGGCGTTCATCTCGGCGTGCGCGGCACTACAGGAGACCAACATCAAGCGCCTGTTGGCTTACTCGACGGTGAGCCAGATCGGCTACACCTTCCTGGGGCTGTTCGCCTTCACCGCCACCGGTTACATTGGGGCGCTGCTCTACATCATGGCCCACGGCCTTGCCAAGGGCGGGCTGTTCCTCTGCGCCGGCATCATCGAGCACGGCACCCACACCAAGGACATGACGAAGATGGGCGGGCTGTTCAAGAAGATGCCGATCACCGCCACCGCCTATCTGATCTGCGCCCTGTCGATCGCCGGCATCCCGCCGATGGCAGGGTTCTTTGCCAAGTGGTTCGTGATCTCGGGAATGATGTTCGGCGGCTACCGGGTTCTCGCCATCCTGGCGATCCTCACCGCGATCCTCACCCTGATCTACATGCTGAAGAGCTTCCAAACAGTGTTCCTCGGGCAGTCGCGCGGCGAAGCACATCACGAGGGCACACCGGTAATGGTGGCGGTGGTCGCCATCCTCGCCGTGCTGGCCATCCTGGTGAGCGTATTCCTGCCGATGCCCTACGCCCTGGCCAGGATGGCCGCCGCGCAGCGCACCATCTTCTCCACCCTTGCGGCGCTCGGGAGGTAAGAGATGACCGCGATAGTCCTCCTGATCGTCCTGCCCATCCTGGCCGCCCTCCTGGTCGGCGTCATCCGCAAGAACGCGAAGCTCCTCGCCGCCATGCCGCTGGTGGTGGCCGGGATCTCGATTCTCGGCTTCCTGCTCGGCCTTGGCGCCTCGCCGCTCAAGCTCGCCGGGGCGTTCGTCGGGCCTTTCACCCTCCACTTTGAGCTCGACGGATGGAGGCTCCTGCTGCTCGCCTTCGTCTGCACCTTCGAGCTGATGACAGGGATCCACGCCCTGCAGTCGGTACGTCGCGCCGCCCGACCGGCGCTGCTCGTCGCGTCGCTGCTCCTCGCCTTCGGCGCCGCGGCGGGCGTGGTGCTGACCAGCAACGTGCTCGTCCTGCTCGTCTTCTGGGAGATGTTCCTGCTCGCCCTGTACGGCTCGATTGCCTCGGGCGGCGAGCAGGCCGAGCGCACCGCCTTCAAGGCGCTGATCATCGGCGGGGCCTCCGACTTCCTCATGGTCCTCGGCCTGATGATCTACCTGGTGCTGCGCGGCAGCGTCATCATGGGGGGTGGCGCCCCCATCGACATCGCCACCACCCCTCGCGCCGGCCTGGTGGCGTTCGTGCTGATCTTCCTTGGCGCCGGCGCCAAGGCCGGGATGTTCCCGTTCCACACGTGGATTCCGCAGGCGGCCGAGGTGATGCCCGCCACCGGGTTCGCGGCGCTGCCTGCTTCGCTTGAGAAGATCCTCGGCATCTCGTTCCTGTACACCCTCACCACCAGGATGTTCGTGCTCGACGGCCGCGCCCGCGCCATCATGATGGTCTTCGCCGTGATCACCGCGTTCGTGGTCATCCTGCCCGCCCTGGTCGAGCCAAACCTCAAGCGGGTGCTGGCCCTCACCGCCATCTCCCCGGTCGGCTTCATGATCGCCGGCATGGCGACCAGCGCCATGGCCGGGATGGCCGGCGCGCTCATGTACATGCTCATCCACGCCACCTACAAGTCGAGCATGTTCTTCGCCGCCGGCACCCTGGAGACCAGGGCCGGCAGCGCCAGGCTCTCCGACCTGCGTGGCTTCGGTCGCGCCATGCCGGTACTGGGCTGGGGGTTCGCGTTGGCGTTCCTGGGCGCCGTCTCCCTGCCGCCCACCGGCGGGTTCATGGCCAAGGAGCTCATCTTCGAGGGGCTCCTGCACCACCACAACGGCGTCGTGCTGGCGCTCCTGGTGGTGGCGGCGATCCTCAACATCGCGGTGTTCTCGAAGGTCCTTGGCGTGCTGTGGGAGCGCCGTCCGGGACTCGACGCCCAGCACGCACCCGCATCCGAGGTGCTTCCCGCCTTCTTGCTGGGCCTCGGCGCCGCCCTCACCGGCGTGGTCTTCTCCCTGGCGACCGCGGCGTTCGAGGTCGCCCTGGGCCCGGCCGAGGGTGGCATGCTCACCGCCATGTGGACCCACGTCGGCCCCCTCACCGGGCTCTCGCTCCTGATCTACATCCTCGGCTTCGGCGTCTACTTGACGGCCCGTGAGCACGTGACCTCGGCGGCCCAGACCTTCGGCGGCCTCACCGAGTCCCCGGTCACCGGCGGCGGGCTACGCCTCGCGGCCGAAGGCAAGCTTGACGCCTACGAGATCGGCATCAAGGTCGTCGACTGGTTGACCAATGTGGTTTTCCGCTACTTCGAGCGGCTCATCGACGTGGTGGTGGACGGCATCATCGCCGGCGGCAAGGCCGTTTTCGGCCCCGCCCTGTCCGCCATCCACAACGGCGTATACAGCAACTATCTGGCCTGGGCCGTGGTGGGACTCATCGCGGTCCTGGCCCTGGTGCTGATGTAACGAGAGGTCGCCCATGGAAGCCCTGGTCGGTTCCCTCCTCCTCACCCCGCTGCTCGGAGCGCTGTTGATGCCCTGGGTGTCCAAACTCGGACGCCGGGCCGCGGACGCGCTCGTGACCCTGGTGATGCTGGCGACGCTGGTCAGTGTTCTGGCGCTGCTGCCCGCCGCCGACCTGACGACGGTCTGGCAGGCGATGGGCACCCACTTCGCGGTGGATGGCCTGTCGCTGCTCTTCCTGGTCGTCATCAACGTCGTCGGGCTGTGTTGCGCCGTCTACTCCATCGACTACATCGGGCACTACGGCGGCCGCGCCAAGTTCTACTCGCTGCTGCTGCTCCTGGTGATGGGACTGAACGGCGTGGTGCTGGTGCGCGACATCTTCTCGCTCTACCTCTTCCTGGAGGTCGCGTCGGTCGCCGCCTACGTGCTTGTCGCCTACAACCTGGAGTTCGATGGCATCGAGGCCGCCCTCAAGTACCTGCTGCTCTCCGTGGTGGCCACGGGGATGGTGCTGATCGGCATCGCCCTGATCCTCATGACCACCGGCACCCTCGCCTTCGCGGAGCTGAAGACGGCCCTCGCCGGTGGTGCGGCGACCAATCCGGTGTTCATGCTCGCGGCGGGGCTGTTCGTGGCCGGGTTCGGGCTCAAGGCGGCGGTCGTGCCGTTCCACGCCTGGCTGCCTGACGCCCACCCCTCGGCCCCGGCACCGATCTCGGCGATGCTGTCCGGCGTCGTCATCAAGGTCGCCGGCGTCTACGCCCTCGTCCGCATCTTCTTCGGCCTCTACGCGGCGCCCGCCCAGGTGCTGCGAGTGCTGCTGTTGCTCGGCATCGTCTCGATGATCGCCGGCTCCCTCATCGCCTTCTTCCAGACCGACTTCAAGCGGCTGCTCGCCTACTCCTCGATCTCGCAGATCGGTTACATCCTGATCGGCCTGGGGATCGGCAACTGGCTCGGCGTCGCAGGCGCGCTCTTCCACATCCTCAACCACGCCATCTTCAAGTCTCTGCTCTTCCTGAACTCGGGTGCCGTGCAGCTCCGCACCGGCACGCGGGACATCCGCGAGATGGGCGGCCTCGAGAACCGAATGCGAGTGACCGGCGTGACCTCCACCTTCGGGACGCTCTCGATTGCCGGCGTGCCGCCATTCGGTGGGTTCTTCTCCAAGCTCTTCATCATTCTCGGCGCGGTGATGGCCAAGCAGTGGACGGTCGCCTTCCTGGCCGTGTTCTTCTCGATCTTCACGCTCGGCTACTTCCTCTACCTGCAGCGCCGGGTGTTCTTCGGCAAGCTCAACGAGCGCTGGAACGACATCAAGGAAGCGCCCGCAGCGATGTCGATCGCCGTCGTCGTGCTGGCTGCCACGACACTGCTCCTGGGCGTGTTCTTCGACTCCGTGCTGCGCGGCCTCATCGAGCCCGCCGCCCGGGTGCTGCTGGGAGGAAACTAGTCATGGCGCTGCTGATTGGTTGCCTCGTGCTGCTGGTCGTGGCGGTGGTCCTGCTGGGCCTCTTCCAGGACCTGCTCTACTCGGCCGTCGGCCTGGCGGTGGCGAGCATCATGCTCTCCATCGTGCTCTTCCAGTTCGGGGCCAACATCGCGGCAGTCTTCGAGCTGTCGGTGTGCGCCGGGCTCATCACCGTGCTCTTCGTCTCCACGGTCTCGCTGACCAAGGACTCCGACCAGTCCGGCGAGTCCCGCCTGCCGGCGCGCTTCCTGCTGCCGATGCTGGTGGTCTTCACCGGAGTGGCACTCACCGGAGTGACCTGGCTCGCGAGCCACGTCGGCGCGGCGTCTGGGGCGGCCCGCGGTTCCTTCCAGGAAATCTTCTGGGGGCAGCGCAGCACCGACGTGCTGGGGCAGATCGCGATCATCCTGGCCGGCGTGCTGGGCATGCTGGCGGTGCTGCGGGTCAAGCTACAGGGAGGTCACCATGACTGAGGCCGTGGCCGGCATCGCCTTCACGGGTCTTCTGGTCTTCATGATCGGGGTCTACCTGCTGTTCGCCTACCGCAACCTGCTGCGCCTGGTACTGGGCGTCGAGGTGCTGGCCAAGGGCGTCACCCTCATCCTGCTGGCGGCCGGCCTGCATCGCGGCATGGTGCCCCTCATCCAGTCCCTGATCGTCACCTTCATCATCGTCGAGACCATCCTGGCGGCGATCCTGCTCTCCATCATCGTGATCTGCCAACGCACCAACGGCACGCTCGACGTGCGCGTGCTCTCCAAGCTGAGGGGGTAAGCCATGGACTTCAACCTCTTGCTCGCGCCCCCCGTGGCCTTCTTCATCGCGATGGGCCTTGCCTACGCCGTCTACGGCTTCGGCAAGGTGCTCGGGCCGGCGCCCACGATCGCGCCCGGCAAGCTCGAGCCCTATGCCTGCGGTGAGAACTTCGAGGCCGGGAAGTTCTCGTTCGGCTACCAGCGGTTTTTCATCGCGGCGCTGTTCTTCACGGTCATGCACGTGGCAGTGCTCTCGGTCGCTACGGTGGGAGGCGCCATGGCACTGCGCGCCATCGGCTACCTGGTGGTGATCGGCGCCTGCGTTTCGATCCTCTACAGTGGCGTAGACTGACGAGGGGGAGATCGGTATGCTCGAAGGACTGAAGCGCTGGGCGCGCAAGAAGTCGCCCTGGGTGTTGCACTTCAATTCCGGCGCCTGCAACGCCTGCGACATCGAAATCCTGGCGGCGCTCATGCCGCACTACGACCTGGAGCGCTTCGGCGTGCTCCTCAAGGCGACACCGCGCCACGCCGACGTGCTGCTCTGCTCCGGGCCGGCGACCAAGCAGATCGCCCCGCGCCTGCAGCGCATCTACGCGCAGATGCCCGAGCCCAAGTTCGTGGTCGCGGTCGGCGCCTGCGCCTGCTCCGGTGGGGCGTTCCGGGGCGCCTACAACGTGCTGGAAGGCGTGGACCAGGTCATCCCGGTCTCCGCTTACGTCCCCGGCTGCCCGATCAAGCCCGAGGCGCTCATCGACGGCGTCGCCAAGCTGCTCGGATCGCTCTAAGGAGGCTCAAATGGTGGCTCGGGACTGGCAAGGCGAGCTCACGGCTCTGTTTCCGGCCGGGGACCTGACGCGCGGCTCGGATGGGTTCTTCTGGGTGAAGGTCGACAAGGACCGGCTCCGCGATGCAGTGGCGGGGCTCAAGGGGCTCGGCATCACCAATCTCTCGACGATCATCGCCGAGGACATGCGTGAGCACTACCTGCTGTCGTACCCGTTCCTCGGGGCTGCCGTGGTCACGCTGTTGGTGAAGATCGACAGGGACAGGCCAGAGGTGCCCACCCTCGCCGGCACGGTGGCCGGGGCCATCGTGTACGAGCGCGAGATCCGCGACGTCATGGGGATCACGCCGGTGGGGCACCCGGACCTGCGCCGGCAGGTGCTGCCTGAGGACTGGCCGGCAGGGGTTTTCCCACTCCGCAAGGACGTCACAATGCCAGCGCCCACGGTGGCGCCACAAGGGGGGGACAAGTAATGGCGGAGACCATCCACTTACCCATTGGGCCGCAACATCCGTTCCTCAAGGAGCCGGCGAAGTTCGACTTCGACATCCAGGGCGAAGAGATCGTCGGCGCGCGGATGAACATCGGCTACAACCACCGCGGCCTCGAGAAGCTCTGCGAGGAACGCAACTACTACCAGTGCCTCTACATCCTGGAGCGGATTTGCGGGATCTGCTCCCACTCCCACACCACGGCCTTCTGTCAGGCCACCGAAAAGCTGCTGGGCCTGGAGATACCCAAGCGGGGGCTGTATCTCCGGACCCTGGTCTGCGAGCTCGAGCGGCTGCACAGCCACCTGCTGTGGCTCGGCGTCGCCGCTCACGAAGTGGGATTCGACAGCCTGTTCATGCTGGTGTGGCGCGACCGCGAGCTGGTCATGGACGCCCTCGAGGCGATCTCGGGCAACCGCGTCAACTACGCGTTCAACACCATCGGTGGCGTGCGGCGCGACCTCTCCGAGGAGCAGCGCACGAAGCTCCTCGAGATGCTCAAGCCGCTCATCGAGCGCACCGGGTTCTACGCCAACATCGGCACCAACGAGCCGTCGTTCCTCGCCCGTATCCGCGGCGTCGGCAAGCTGCCCAAGCAACGGGCCATTGACATGTGCACCGTGGGACCGTTCGCCCGCGCCTCGGGTGTGGACCGCGACGCGCGCCGCGATGTGCCCCATGCCGCGTACCCGTACCTCGACTTCAAGGTCATCACCAACGAGGAGTGCGACATCTACGGCCGTGTGCTGGTCCGGGTCCTCGAGATCCTCGAGTCCTGCAAGATGGTCAAGCAGATGCTCGAGACCCTGCCCGAGGGCGAGTTCGTCGCCCCCAAGGTGATGCGCCGCGTGCCGGCGGGCGCCGCCGTGTCGTACTACGAGGCGCCGCGCGGCGAGGACATCCACTACGTACGCGGCAACGGCACCGAGAAGCCCGAGCGGGTCAAGGTGCGCGCCCCGACGATGGCCAACCTCG
>DAONEV010000036.1:12325-18312 GCA_035403265.1 Thermoanaerobaculaceae bacterium
TGGTCGGCTCGTTCGTGGCCGACATCCCGATCGCCATTGCCTCGATCGACCCCTGCTTCTCGTGCACCGACCGCACCAGCGTGGTGCTCAACGACCGCCGCCGCGGCCGCCGCGTCACCACCTGGGGTGAGCTGCGCACCTACGGCATCGACTGGTATCGCCGCAACCGCGGAATCCACTTCTAGGAGCCGAGGTAGGCTATGAACGCACTGAAGGTCGCCCTTTACCTGCTTGTCTTCCCGGGGTTCGCTTTCCAGTCCATCTTCTCCACCTGGCTGGAGTGGCTGGACCGCAAGCTTTATGCCCGCATGCAGAACCGCCGGGGCCCGCTGTACACCGGGTGGAGCGGCATGATGCAGCCCGTGGCCGACATCATCAAGCTGCTGGCCAAGGAAGACATCACGCCGAGCCACGCCGACAAGAAGGCATTTGCGTTCATGCCGGTGCTGTCCCTTGCCGCGGTGATCACGGCGGGGCTCTACATCCCGGTGTGGCACCTCAGCTCCTTCAACTCCTTCGAGGGCGACATCGTGGTCGTGGCCTACCTCCTCACCATCCCGTCCTTCTCGCTGTTCCTGGCCGGGTGGTTCTCCGTGAGCCCGTACTCGCTGCTGGGCGGCACCCGCGTGCTCACCCAGCTCTTCGCCTACGAGGTGCCGTTCTTCCTCGCCCTGCTGACCCCGGCCGTGATGTCCGGGAGCTGGCGCATCGCCAGGATCGCGGCGTACCCGTGGACCGGCGGTCACTGGTGGGTGATGCCGGTCCAGATCATCGCCTTCGGGGTTGCCCTCCTGACCTTGCAGGCGAAGCTCGAACGCGTGCCGTTCGACATCCCCGAGGCCGAGACCGAGGTGGTGGGCGGGCCGCTCACCGAGTACAGCGGCAAGAAGCTGGCGCTCTTCCGGCTGCAGAAGGACATCCTGATGTACGTCGGGTCGGCGCTGGTGGCCTGCGTCTTTCTGGGCGGCTTCAAGGGTGGCCTCCTGCTTGGCACGCTGCAGCTCGTCCTCAAGACCTCCTTCGTCGTCGGGCTCCTGTCCGTGGTGCGGGCTGCCTGCGCCCGCATCCGCATCGACCAGATCGTGAGCTTCTCCTGGAAGTGGCTGGCACCGGCGAGTCTCGTCCAGCTTCTCATCGTGCTGCTGATCAAGGCGAAGGGAGCCATGTGATGTCCAAGGCTGCTGTGCTGGTGCCGGAGCTGCTCCGCAACCTGGCGACCCACCCCGTCACCCGCGCTTTCCCGTTCGAGGCGGCCGTGGTGCCCAAGGGCTTTCGTGGCACGCCCCGCTTCCGCTCCGAGAACTGCATCGGCTGCAAGGTCTGCATGCGCGACTGCCCCTCCGACGCCATCCACATCGACGTCACGGTGATCCCCCCCACCGAGCCGGCCGTCGAGGGCCAGCCCGCCCCCAAGCCGAAGAAGAAGATGACCATGACCCTCTACCTCGACCGCTGCGTGCACTGCGAGCGCTGCGCCGAGGTGTGCCCCAAGGACTCGATCTACCTCGACGAGGAGTTCGCCATGGCCGCGTTCTCCAGGGAAGCGCTCAAGATCGTGATGGAGTGAGGGCCGCCCGACCGACCAGGCTCAAGGCTCAAGGTACGACAATGAACGAGCCGGCGGATCGGCTACGGCAGCTGCTGGGGCGGGTGCGGGCGCGCGGGCAGCGGCTGCTCGTGCTCGGGGTCGGAAACGACATGCTGGGCGACGACGCGATCGGCGTGCTGATCGCCCGCGACCTCGAGGCGCTCAGCAGCGAGACGTTCCTCGCCGTGCCGGTCGGCATCGGGGTGGAAAACGCCGGGCACCTCATCCCGCGCCACCGCGCCGACGTCGTCCTCATCTTCGACGCTGTCGCCGCCCCAGGCCGTACTCCCTGGCTGTTCGTGCCACCTTCGCGCCTCGACACCTTCTGCCACTCGACCCACTCGGTGCCGCTCTCCCTGCTCATCCGCGCCTGGCGCCAGGACTCCCCCACCATCCGCGTCCACTTCATCGGCATCCGCCCCCGCCTGGTCGCCCTCGGCGCCCCGCTCTCCCCGGCCGTGCAAGCCGTGCGGGCGGAGATCGTCGGGGTGTTCGAGGAGAGGAGCACCTGACCAGTGCTGACGGGCCGAGGGCGTCCGCTGACGTCGCACCATGATTGGAGTGGAGTGCCGCCTGCCCAAGGTAACCATCCGCATGTACGCTGGCAACGGCTGGCAAGGTCCGGTGCCGCACTTGCTCTTGTTGCGATCTTGGGGGCATGCGGCAGAAACGGGTTGGTGAAGCGCGTCGTAGAGGTGGACTACGCAACCGGCGCGTGCATTGGCTGCCAGGATGATGAGGAGGCACGGACAGTCAGGAGAGTCGCTGCCTTCAGGGGAAACCCGGCCATCGAGGCATGGGTCAAGGAGTCGTTCCGGTCGGACTACAGACCCGAAGAGGTTTTCCCCGCTGACCTTTCGGGGGACTCGGTCTTTGGCGAGTTGAGCAGTCTCGTCGTTGGCGGGTTCATCTTCAAGAGCGGATCGGTCACCGTCAACTACGACCAGAGGCGACTGGGTCCTTCTGAGTTCTGGACAGGCTGGATGAGCGTCCGTCGCGGGCCTGGCCGGTTCCGCTGGAGTCGCCGTGTGCTCCTCATGCATCTCCCAGTGTGTCCATTCGTGGTTGGAAACTACCTCATGTACCTTGGGGCGAACTCCCCCGAAACGAGGCTGATCATTCGGGACATCCATACGGGATCCCTGCTCGTGGATTGGGTGCCAGCCAACGACCCCGATGGTCTCGGCAATCCAAACACCTCCTATCGGTTGCCCTTCTACCTCGATGGGTACATCTACGTGGAAGGTGCCGCCGAGGTCGACCACTTCAGAACCCACTATGAGGGCAAGGATGGTGCGTGGCCCTTCAAGAAACCTCCCCGCGCGTACGTGATCAAGATCGGACCCTGACACCGCCACATCGGTCACTGCTGGGATCGTAATTCTCTCTTGCCTCGCCACGTTGAATCGTACACACGGGCGACCCCACACCCACTTCCGCGGTGTGGCGTAGCATCGGAGGCCTCGAAGCGGCCCTTGCCGGGGGGCGGTGCGGGGTACTCTGGGTCGCGGCCCGATGGCGGGCGGGATCTCGGATGGGAGGTGGTGATGGCGGATGCAGGCTCCTCGCGCGGTGGCGGGCGGCTGGTCCTTTGGTTGCTGGTGCTTGGGCTCGGTGGGATGGTCGCGTGGCTGGCGGCAGACCGCAACGCGCGTCGCTGGGCCGTCGAGCAGGATGGCGGGCAGGTCGTGGTCTCGCGCGGACGCCACTTCCTCTTCGGGATGCAGCGAGTCAGCGCCGACAATCCTGTCCTGGGCAAGGCCTACGGGCCGATCCCGGTGCCTGCGGGCACGACCGTGACGACCGCCGAGCTCGACGACCAGGTCGCCCTCGACCGGGCGATCCTCGACGCGCTGCTGCCGGCGGTTCGCGCCGCCAGGGACGGTGACGCGGCGAGCCGGGAACGGGCGGAGGTGGTGCTTGGCCGTCTTTCGGAGCTGCCTGGCCTGACGCCGTCGCAGCTTGCCGCGCTGGGCTCGATCCGCGGAGATTTCGCCTATGCCGGGGCACGCGCCGACCTGCGCGAGGCCGCGCACCTCGCGCATGAAGGGTGGCGGAAGCTGCAGCTCGTCCAGGCCGGGAGCGGCGAGCACGCGCTCGAGGCGGCGGCAATGGAGGCGGCGCTCCGGGACATTGCCACGACGCTCGGCGAGCTGGCCGACGGGCGTGTCCCGCCTCCGGTCAGTGCGACCCGGGTGCCAGCCGAAGCCAGATAGGCGCCGCCTCCACGGTCACCCCCGGACCTCCACTGGAGCCGCGCGCGTCCCCCTGCGCTCGTGGTGCGGCGCAAAATGAGCCCGTGGACGCACCCTCCCGGACGGCTGACGACGCGCTCAGGGCGCTGATCGATGCGTACCGGGACCGCTGTCTGTGGTTCCTCCGGCGGGACTACTACCTTTCCACGCGGGTCGAGGTGCTGCGTGTCCTCGACTCCATCCGGCGGCACGGCGACCGCGATGGGTTCCGGCGCGCCGACGAGGTGAGGCGATGGCTCTATCCCCCTACCAGCGCGACGTCCGCCGGCTCCTGGCCTCCAACCGCATCGCGAGCGGCGAGAGCTACGTCGCCGGGGACACAGCGCTCAACGAGCTGCTGTTCAGCGAGGCGCCTCGCCTTGTCGACACGAGTCAGGCAGGCGGATTCCGGACCCAGAAAGAGCGCCGACCCGGGCGGACGTGGCCCTCTTCTGGTGCCCATTCGTTTCCTGGGCATGACGAAGCCGTATCCTCACCGCCTACTTCGCGATGCCGATGACGGTCGTGGGGTCGCCGGTGAATGGGTCGATCGTCGAGACCGTGCCCGACCAGCGGCCGTTGGCCCGGACCGTGACGGTCGCGTAGCCGGCCGGCACGCCGAACCAGGTCCCTACGTTCGAAATCTGGACATAGGCGCCGGCGGGCACGTCCAGGGTCTTGCTGGCCGTCCCGGCCGTCAGGGTGCAGGTGGTCTTTGCCGTCTCGTGGTTGAAGACGAGGAAGTTGGAGCGGGGCTGGGTGTCGATGTCCGCCGGCGAGGCGATCGGGAACAGGACCTCGGTACCGGCCGCGGTGCCCGCCGATGGGTCGACCACCGGCACGTCCTGGCCGAAGGTGGCGGTGGCGCCCAGGTTGAAGGTCCGCACCCAGGCGAGCGCGCCGCCCGTGACGCGCAGCATCCCGGCCCCGGTCTGCGCGTGCAGCTCGGCGTAGAGGTCGGCGATGCGCCGCACTTGGCCTGATGCCATGCGCACGCTGGTGCTGGCCGCCACGGTCGAGGTCCCGCGCGGGATGATCTCGAGCAGGAACGACCGCTCGTCCTCCCAGGGGTTGACGAGCACGGCCTCCGAGCGCCACTGGGTGTTGTTCTGACCAGGCGAGGAGGCAATGCCGGGGAAGAGCGCGACCTGCAACGGAGCCGGGGAGAGCCCACGGACCGTCGTGGGGTCGCCGAGCACGGGGTCAATGGTCGACACGGTGCCCGACCACCGGCCGGCCGCCGACACGGCCAGCACTCCGGTGCCCGCAGCCGCGTGCAGGAGGCTCCTGATGTCGTTGATCTGGGCGTAGGTAGACGCCTGGACGTCGTAGCTCGTGACGCCGCCGACGGTGGCGAGCCTGAAGGTGGTCTTTGTGTTCTCCAGGTTGACCAGCAGGAGGTTCGAGCGGAAGTCCATCTTGACGTCGGCCGGCGTCGCGATCGGGAAGATCGCAGAGCTGACCGCAGTGGTCGGGTCGCCCGCGATCACCGCGGGCACGTCCTGGCCGAAGGTGCCGCTCGCCCCCAGGTTGAATGTGCGCACCCAGGTGAGAAGGTCGCCGGTGACGCGGAGCATGCCGGCGCCGGACGGGGCGTGGAGGTCGGCGTAGAGATCCGGGATGCGGGCAGTCGCGCCGGGTTGCAGCGTGTGCTGACCGCTGGCCGCGACGGCGGTCCCGCCACGCGGGATGATCTCGAGGGTGGCAGTGCGCGAGACGGTACCGGCGTTGAACAGCACCACCTCCGACCGCCACTGCGTGTCGTTCTGCCCAGACATCGAGGCGACGCCCGGGAACACCGGGGGTGGCGTCGGCTGCTTCACAACCTGACCGCCAGCGAGGGTGCCGACGCTACGGCCAAAGCCAGCGGCGCCACCGTAGGCGACGGTGACGACGTGGGTGCCGGTGGCGAGCGACGCGGTGGTCGTACCGGCCGTGCCGTTGCTCAAAGCGACCGGCGCTCCCAGCACGAGGCCGTCGGCCCTGAACACCACCGTTCCGGTTGGCTTGGCGCTCCCCGAGACCGGGGCCACCGTTGCGGTGAAAGTCACCGTCTGCCCGACCAGCGCCGGGTTGGCCGACGAGCTGACGCTCGTGGTCGTGGGGACCGGAGGCGCAACAGCCGCCGCTGGCATGATGAACTGACCGAACGCGTACGGCTGACC
>DAONEV010000037.1:0-18288 GCA_035403265.1 Thermoanaerobaculaceae bacterium
TGCGACCTTTGGGTTATGAGCCCAACGAGCTACCGGACTGCTCCACCCCGCGTCGCTCGGACCTCGAATTATAGGCAGCTTTGCGGCGAAGTCAATTGGTGCTAGCGTCGCGCCGCGCGGGGCAACCTGGCGACCTCGGCCGCGTACCAACGGGCGGCCACGCTGACAGCCCCAGGGAGCACCCATGAGCCACTATTCCAGTCTCACCGACACCCTCAACTTCGACCGCCGCGAGCTCTTGCGCGCCGCGGGCGCCGGAGCGGCGCTGCTGGGCGGACGGCTGGTGCTCGGGGTGCCTTCAGCATCCGGGCAGGAGAAGCTGGCCGAGGTGACGACCAATATCGACGAGTTCATGAAGGTGCCGCGCGGGCCGCACGCCTTGCCTGGACCGTTCCCGGGGCGGGTGGTCAAGGTGACCGCCCAGCAGGCCCTGGCCGGCGACACAGTCGACGGCAAGGTGGTCCGCGAGATGGTCGAGGACGGCATCCGCACGCTCACCGGGAACAGCTTGCGCACGAGCTTCCGGATGCTCTTCTCCCCCGACGACGTGATCGGGTTGAAGGTCAACCCTGTCGGCACGCCGCTCATTGCCACCCACCCCGAGGTGGTCGACGCGGTCATCCGCTGGCTCGTCAGCAACAAGGTGCCGCGCTCCAACATCGTGATCTGGGACCGCTTCGAGGGGATGCTTGTCGAGGCGGGGTTCACCCCCAAGCGGTTCCCGGGCGTGCGCATCGAGGGGCTGCAGCGCATGGCGGAAGAGGGGCAGAGCTTCCGGGATGCGGCGGGCCAGCACATCTCGGCCGCGAGCTTCGACCGCGAAGCGGTGTACCTGGCACGCGGTGTGGTGGGCAAGGGGGTACGGGGCTACCAGGACGACGAGTACTACCTCAACCAGCACGTCTTCAACGGTGAGGAGTCGTACTTCGGCTCGCTCATCACCAAACGGCTCACGAAGATCGTCAACCTCGCCGCCTACAAGAACACCGGCAACGGCATCTCCATGGCCACCAAGAACATCGGGTATGCCGCCATCTGCAACACGGGGCGGCTGCACCAGCCGCTGTTCTTCCAGGTCTGCACCGAGGTGCTGGCCGCGCCCTGGATCCGCGAGAAGCTGGTGCTCAACATCACCGACGGGCTGCGCGGCCAGTACGACGGCGGCCCCGACAAGAACGAGCAGTTCGTCTACCCCAACCGCGCCCTCTACTTCGCGACCGACCCGTTCGCTCTCGACATGGTGTGCCACCGGGAGCTGATGGCGGTGCGCAAGGCGAAGGGCGTGACGGTCAACGAGCACCCGCGCTTCACGGAGTACCTCTACTACGCTGAAAAGCTCGGCCTTGGGGTCGCGACCCCGGAGCGCATCAAGCTCGTCGAGGTGAAGGCGTGACAGGGCTGGTGGCGGCGCTGGCTCTCGCCGCGGCCGCGAGCGGCCCGCTCACGGAGCCGGTCGCCGGATGGAGCCCCTTCGGCCCGCCCGAGGTCTTTCGTGGCGCCGATTTGTACGGGCACATCGACGGTGGCGCCGAGCTCTACCTGGAGCTGGGGTTCGACGTCCTCGACGTCCAGGCGCTCGCCCGAGGCGAAGCACGGTTGGAGGTGGAGCTTTATCGCATGACCGATCCGGTCGCGGCTCTCGGGGTCTATCTCTCCCGCTGTGGCAGCGAGACCCCCGACTCTCGCCTGGCGGACCGTCACACGGCCGGCCGGCACCAGCTCCTCCTGCTGCGCGAGCGCTACCTGGTGGTGGTCAACAACCCCTCGGGAGCGCCGGCCCTGGCGCCAGCGCTCGTGGAGGTGGCCTCGGCGCTCGCCGGACGGCTGCCTCCGGCACCCGTCCTGGACGTGCTGGCGCCGCTGCCGGTGGTCGGTCGGATCCCCGGCTCGGAACGGGTCATCCGGGGGCCGGTCGGGTTGTCTGCCCTTTTCACGCTCGGTGATGGTGACGTGCTCGGCCTGGGTGGGCGGGTCACGGCCGTCGCGGCCAGCTTCGGCAAGAGCGCCCCGGAAGGTGATCACACGCTGGTGCTGGCCGACTACCCCGACGAGGCCACGGCGAGTAAGGCGTTTGAGCACCTTGCGCTCAACCTCGACCCCAGCCTGCAGATCCTCTCCAGGGCGACGCTGCGTCTCTCCTTCCGGGACTACGCCGGTCGCTTCGGACTCGTGTCGGTCGAGGGACGCCGTCTGAGCCTGCGCTGCAGCCTCTCCAACCCTCCGTCGTGAGGCTGGTTCCGGGGCTACACTGGGCGGGTGTCGCCCGGCCGTGACCTCGTCGCGCGCTGGGTGGACGGGTGGTGCCGGATGCAGACAGTGGCGGTCTACAACCTCAAGGGCGGCGTCGGCAAGACGGCCACCGCCGTCAACCTCGCGCACCTCGCCTCCCGCGAGGGGCGCCGTATCCTGCTGTGGGACCTCGACCCCCAGGGCGCGGCAAGCTTCTACCTGCGGGTCAAGGCGAAGGTCAAGGGCGGAGGCAAGAAGCTGTTGCGTGGCGCCACAGCGATCGACGACGTGATCCGCGCCACCACGTTCCCCGGCCTCGACCTGCTGCCGGCCGATTTCTCCTACCGGAGCCTCGATCTCGCCCTCAAGGGCTCCCACAAGCCGGCCAAGCAGCTCGCCGCCGCCATGGCACCGCTGCGGTCCCGGTACGACCTCGTCTTCCTCGACTGCCCGCCCAGCGTCTCGCTGGTCTCCGAGGCTGTGCTCCACGCGGCGGACCTCCTCCTGGTCCCGGTCATCCCGACCACCCTGTCCCTGCGTACCCTGCGCCAGATTGAGGAGTTCGTGCAGGACGAGGGGCCGCGCCGCTTGCGAGTGGCGCCGTTCTTCTGCATGGTTGACGTGCGCAAGCGCATGCACCGCGAGCTGGTGGCCGTCCCGGAGATGCAAGGCGAGGCGTTCCTGCGCACCATCATCCCTTCCGCCAGCATCGTCGAACGGATGGGGGTGGAGCGGGCGCCGCTGGGCGCGTTTGCCCCTTCGAGCCCGGCGGCCCAGGCCTACGAGGCGCTCTGGAAGGAGATCGCTGGGCGGCTGCAAACCGTGTAACAATGACTTGGAGGCCTCCGGAGAGACCGTGCAACACTCGCTCCCGCCCACATCCACGCCGCGGATCAGCCGCACTCGCGAGGAGGGTCGGCCACCGTTTGCCCCGCCGGCCGTGGTTGGGGTGATGCCGAGCGGCGAGGATGAGAGGTCGACCCGGCTGCGCGGTGTGCATCGGCGGCGCGCGCTTCTCTACGCCATCGCCAGCGCGCTCATCGCCCTGGGGATGGCGGGTCGGCTCGTCGCGCCGCGACCGATCCCGGCGCTGGGCGTCACCCTGATCGGCCTGCTCACGGCCGTTCTGCTCGTCTTCGTGGCGGCGCGCCGCCCGGCCCTCGCCTCGCGCCCTGACTTGAATGCCTCATGGTTGCTGCTGGACGCTCTGCTCGTGACCTGGGTGGTCTACCTCACGGGCGGGACCGGAAGCCCGTGGTTCGTGTGGTACATCGCCAACGCCGGCACAGCCTCCGTGGTGCTGGGAAAGCGCGCCGCTGTCTTCGTCGCGAGTCTGGACAGCGCCCTCTACCTCGGGCTGGCGCTCGCCACCGGGGAGCCGGCACCCGCCGTGCTCGAGGCGTTCCTGCGCACGGCAGCGACCTGGGTGGCTTCGTACTACTTCGTCCGCGGCGTCGCTGACCTGCAGGTGCGACGGAACGAACTCGAACGGATGCGTCAGGCCCAGGACCGCAGCCTCGAGGAGCTGACGCGCATGACCGCCAGCCTCGACCAGCGGACCCGCGAGCTCGCCGACGCCAAGCTCCGGATCCAGGAGGCCGACCGCCTCAAGAGCCAGTTCGTCTCCAACATGAGTCACGAGCTGCGCACCCCGCTCAACTCGATCATCGGCTTCTCCGAGATCCTGCTCGACCGCCTCGACCAGGACCTGAAGCCGAAGTACCAGCGCTTCCTCCAGAACATCCACGAGGCCGGGCACCAGCTCCTGGGGCTCATCAACGACATCCTGGACCTGTCGAAGATCGACGCCGGGCACCCCGAGCTGATGGCCGAACCCCTGGTCGTGCAGACGCTGATCGAAGGGGTGTGCACGGTCCTGAAGAGCACCGCGAAGAAGCGTCATGTCACCTTCGAGACCCGCGCCCCGGCCAACCTGCCGCTGCTCGTGGCCGACCCGGTCAAGGTCAAGCAGATCGTCTACAACCTGGTTTCCAACGCCGTCAAGTTCTCGCACGAAGGGGGGATCGTGGAGGTCGAGGCGCGGCACCTGAGCGCTGATGAGTCCCCCCTGGGCTGTGACTCGGTGCTGGTCGCCGTCGTCGACCACGGCCTCGGCATTGACCCCCAGCACCACCGCGTCATCTTCCAGGACTTTGTGCAGGTCGACGGCACGGCCTCCCGGCCGTTCGGTGGGGCGGGTCTCGGCCTCGCCCTGGCACGCCGCTTCGTGGAGCTGCACCGCGGCACCATTGGGCTCGTCAGCTCCCCCGGGAAAGGCGCGACGTTCACGGTGACGTTGCCGTCTCAGCCGCCGGCCGGGACCGCGGCCCCGCTCGCGATCCAGACCCTGAGCCTGCCGGAGGAAACCGGTCGGCGAATCCTGATCGTGGCCGACGACCCAACCTCCTTCGAAGCGATTGCCGGGCGGCTGATGGCGGCCTCGTACCTGCCGGTGCGGGCGAGCTCCTGCCAGGAGGCCGTGCAATTGGCCCGCTCGCTCCACCCCGCCGCCATCACCCTCGACCTGATGCGGCCCGGGCCCGACGGCTGGGAGGTGCTGAGGTCCCTGAAGTCCGACCCCGCAACCCGGAGCATCCCTGTGGTGATCATCTCCGTGCTCGAGAATCGCGAGCTGGGGCTGACCCTGGGCGCCGACGACTACCTCCTCAAGCCCCTGGACGGCGATCACCTCGTGCATCGCCTCGCCGAGCTCCTGCCCCACCCGGTTGGAGAGCCACCGCGCGTGCTGGTCATCGACGACGACCCTCTCCTCCACAGCCTCCTGGACGCCAAGCTGGGGTCACTCGGATACGATCTCGACCACGCGCTGACAGGCCAGGCCGGAATCGCCCAGGCCCGGGTTCGGGCACCCCACGTGATCATCCTGGACCTCATGATGGAGGGTCTGGATGGGTTCGAGGTGGCTGGCATCCTCCGCAACGATCCGCGGACCGGCCACGTGCCGATCATCGTCTTCACGGCCAAGGACATGAACCTGCAGGATCGGGAACGCCTGCGGGGCAAGATCGAGGCCTGCGTCGAAAAGGGACGCACGAGCAACAGCGGCATCGTGCCGGTCATCGAGGACGTGCTGCGCCGCCGTACAAAGGAGGGCGACCGTGCCAGAAGCTGACACCATCCTGGTGGTCGAGGACAACGAGCAAAACCTCGAGCTCGTCGAGTTCCTGCTCGACGAAGCCGGGCTGAGGGTCCGCAAGGCTCGCGACGCAGAGGAGACGCGGGAGGCGTTGGCCACCGCGCAGCCGGACCTGGTGCTCATGGACATGCAGCTTCCCGGCACCGATGGCCTCTCGCTGGTCGAGGAGATCCGCCGCAACCCTGCCATGACGTACCTCCCCATCATCGCTCTCACGGCTCACGCCATGCGTGGTGATCGCGAGCGGTTCATCGCTGGCGGGTGCGACGGCTACATCGCCAAGCCCATCAACGTGGCGTCATTTGTCGAAGAAGTGCGGGCCGCCCTCGCCGCGGCGCGCGCGCATCGCCCGGGCGAAAGGACGGCATGACGAGCGCCGCTGGACTGGGGACAGGCGGCTCGGTCCTGGCCGTCGACGACCAGCCGGAGAACCTGGCCCTCGTCGAGGAGGTGCTCTCGGACGAGGGCTTCCGCGTCCGCCTGGCCGCGGATGGCGAGGCGGCCCTGGCGGCAGTGGCGACCGAGCTGCCCGACTGCGTGATCCTGGACGTCATGATGCCGCACCTCGACGGCTTTCAGGTCTGCGACCGCCTCAAGAGCCAGCGCGACACGCATTTCGTGCCGGTCCTCATGCTCACCGCCCTCTCCGACGTCGCGGACAAGGTGCGCGCCTACGAGCTGGGGGCCGACGACTTCCTCAACAAGCCGGTCAACATCCACGAGCTGACGGCCCGTGTCCGGTCCCTGGTGCGCATCAAACGGCTGCGTGACGAGCTGGACACCTCGGAGAGCATCGTCGTCTCGATGGTGCAGGCGCTCGAGAGCAAGGACCCGCTCACCGCAGGGCACTCGCAGCGCGTGGCGACCCGGGCCGCCACCCTGGCCCGACGCCTGCGCCTCCCCCCGGACCTGGTGGAGCTCGTCACCAAGGGCGGAATGCTCCACGACCTCGGGAAGATCGGGCTGCCGGAACGCCTCCTCAGGCCCGAGCAGTTCCTGCAACCGGATGACCTCGAGGAGTTCCGGCAACACGCCGTGCTCGGCGAGCGCATCCTGGCGCCGTTCCTGACCTTCGCGCGCACCCGGGCGCTCGTGCGCTGGCACCACGAAAGGCTCGACGGCTCCGGGTATCCCGACGGACTGACCGGCAAGGACTTCGACCTGCCGACCGAGATCGTCGCCCTCGCCAATGCCTTCGACACCCTTGCCAGCTCCCAGGGCAAGGTCGCGGCCCTCCAGGCGCTGCGGGACGCCGGCGGGCGTGGCGAGTTCCACCGCGACCTGGTCGAGGAGCTCGCTCCCGGCGTGACCGAGAAGACCGACCCGGGGCAGCTCTGGCACGAGCTGTTGCCGCTTCCCGCCGGCGACCGGCCCGGGCGCATCCTGCTCGGTGACGACCTGGTGTCGAGCCGCGAGTTCCTCTGCGGCATCCTCCGGGACGAAGGCCACGACGTCACCTGCGTCAACTCGGCCGAGGCCGTGCTCGAGGCCGTTGAGGCGGACAAGCCCGACCTGGTCATGATCGACTTCCACCGCCAGGGCAGCAACGGCTTCGAGCTGACACGGACCATCAAGTCCCGGCCGGAGACCGAGTTCCTGCCGGTGATCCTCGCCGCCGCGCAGCGCGAGCTCTCGGATCAGACCGACGGGCCGCGGGCCTGGGCCGATGACTTCCTGATCCTGCCCATCAACCGCCTGGAGCTGATCGCCCGTGTCAAGTCCCTGCTGCGCATCCGTCATTACTTCCGCGGCCTCGAGGAGCATCAGAGTGTCATCCTCTCGCTGGCCTCCGCGTTGGAGACCAAGGACGCCTACACCCGCGGGCACTCCGAGCGAGTCGGCGTCCTGGCCGCCCAACTCGGGCGCGCGCTCGGCCTCGCCGACAACGAGTGTCACCAGCTCCGCATCGCCGGGCAGCTCCACGACATCGGGAAGATCGGCATTCCCGAATCGGTCCTCAACAAGGAAGGTCGGCTGGACGCGACCGAGCTCACGACGGTCCGCCTTCACCCGGATCTCGGGGAGATGATCTGTCGTCCCCTCAAGACCATGCGACGGCTGCTCGAGCTCATCCGTCACCACCACGAGAGGTTCGACGGGAGCGGTTACCCGGATGGCCTGCATGGCGAGCAGATTTCCATCGGCGCGCGCATCCTCGGCCTCGCCGACGCCTACGACGCCCTGACCTCGGCCCGCTCCTATCGCCAGAGCTTCACGCCGGCCCAGGCGCTGGCGCTGCTCGAGCAGGAAGCCGATGCGGGCCGCTGGGACCCGCGCGTCTTCACCGTCCTCACGACGATGGTCCGCCGCGAGACGCCGTTGTGATCCGGGAAATCGGAGAAGAAACCACCTCTCGCATCGGAAAGGGGCCGAAGCGCCGACCTGCCGGGTGGCCGGGAGCCTTTTGGTCGGCTCCTACGGGGTGGAAGCGACCCCCAGCTCACGCAGCAACATCACCGCCCGAGGCCCCGCCACGGCATCCAGGGTCCAGAGCAGGAACCGGATGTCCACGCTGATGTTGCGGTTGAGCTCTGGATCGTAGCCGAAGTCGCTGGCCACCGCCTCCCACACGCGGTCGAAGTTGAGCCCCACCAGCTCGCCCTTGCCGTTGAGCACGGGCGAGCCGGACGTGCCGCTCGTGGTGTCGAGGTCCGCCAGGAAGGCAACGGGGACGTCACCCAGGGCCGCATCTCGCCATCGGCTCGCGTCCCCCCTGCGTGCGGCTATCAGGAACCCCTCCGGGAGCGCAAAGGGCGGAGCCTCACCTGCCTTGGCAAGGAGACCATGCAAGGTCGTCTGGGGGAGCATCTGCACCCCATCCCGGGGTGAGTACCCAAGGACGTGCCCAAAGCTCACCCGCAGGGTGTCGTTGGCGTCCGGGGACACGGGCCCGCCGACGAAAGCGTGGACAGCCCGGAGCCAGGCCGGGCGCAGGAGCGAGATCTCACCTTCCTCGTGCTCCTGGCGCTGCTCCGCGGCTCGCAGCTCGTCGTCAAGGACGAAGGCCAGCTCCAGCAGCGGGTCACGCCGCAATCGCAGCGCCGCATAGCTCTCGTTGAACATGGTCCGCTGGGAGGGCCAGTCGAGGACCCGCGTCGGCGCCAGCAGGACGTCGACCCGACCGGCAATCGCCTCCCGGCTGCGCGACGAGCCCAGAAGGCGTTCGACGGCCGGGCTGCGGCTCCCTTCCGGAAGGGCGGCGAACCGGCCAAGGAGATCCACCATCAGGGACTTCTCGGTCGCGAGGTCAAAGCCTGTCTGACTTTGCTCCATGGCCTCACGCAGACGCTCGCGGTTGCGTTCCATGTAGGCGGGCTGGCGCTCCATGTCCGGCTTGCCGCGCTCATGCGCCCAGCGCGCCAGCGTGAGGGCGAAGTAGAGGGGCAGCGGACCGCGCTGCATCGAGTCGAGCAGGAAATCCCGCCGCCAGGTCGCCCGGCGTTGCTCGACGATTCCCGCCAGAGAATGGTGGGCGGCGACTGCCTCTCCCATTTCGGGGCGGTTGGCCGCCCAGGCCAGCACCCGGTTCTCCAGGGACCACTTCTTCTCCACCAGGTTGCCGCGGGACAGGCCGGCAATCTGGCCGCGGGCGTTCTTGGCGACGTTGGCCATGGACTGCACCCGATCCGCCAGGGCCAACCGGGCCGACTCCTCCCGAGTTGAGGCCTTCTCGAGAATCGCCTGCCAGGCTCCGTAGAGCTCGGCCCGCAAGGGGAAGTACAGCGCCGCCCGCTCCCCCATCTCCGGTGCAGTCAGCGAACGGAATGACCGCGAAGGGTAGCCGGCCGTGAGCACGAAATCGCCCGGCGCGACCCCGGCCATGCTCAACCGCAGGGTGTGCCCGGTGCGCAACGGCACGTTCTCCCGGGACGGCTGGGCGGGCAACCCCTGTCGGTTCGCCCAGATGCGCAGGAGTGCAAAGTCGCCGGTGTGGCGAGGCCAGGTCCAGTTGTCGATCTCACCCCCGAAGTCTCCAAGCGCCCGGGCCGGCGCGTAAACCAACCGGACGTCCGGGTACTCCAGGTTCTCGACCAGCACGTACTGCAGACCGTCGTCGAACGTCGCCACCCGGCAGCGCCGGCCGGGTTGACGCTCACACTCTGCCACCAGGCCCTTCTGTCGCTGGGCGATGGCATGAGAGCGGGACAGGCCGTCGGCTCCCGGCGGCACCGCTTTCTCGATCTCGGTCGTCACGTCGGTGAAGCGCATTGGCACGAGGGCCGCCGATCCGTACCCCGGCAGCTCGGCGCCCCGCTCGGCAGCCAGGAACCCGGAGCTGATGAGGTCGGCCTGGGGTGTGCTCTGCTGCTGCAGCATCGAGTAGACACAGTGGTGGTTGGTGAGCAATAACCCATCTGGGGAGACGACTGACGCCGTGCAGCCGTCGATGTCGACCACGGCTCTCAGGAGGCCGCTGCCGGTGGCCGGATCCCAAAGGGTACTCACCGGTACCCCGAGCCCCAGATCGGCCAGCGCCTGCCGGTCCAGTTGCCCGAGCTGCTGGGGCGTCCACTTGCCTTCCGCAGCGAGAACACCCGCAGCAACGAGTGCCGCGGACACCATGGCCAGGGGGGTCCTCATACGCATGAGCCTAGTCTACCAATAGCCGGGCCGATGCGATGCGTTCATCCGTTCGGCGTGCGCAACCGGACTCGCGTTGGGGTCGCGCTTGACGCTGCACAGTGGCTGCGCCATCCTCGGGGCAAGACAATTCGTCGAGGAGGATCCGATGCCAGCCGACACCTACACCGAGGTTACGAGCCGTTCCTGGGGCAGCAAGTTGGGCAGCTCGATCAAAGGCGTTTTCGGAGGGCTGGTAATCGCAGCGCTCGGCGTGGCCCTCCTGTGGTGGAACGAAGGTCGGGCCGTGACCACTGCCCGTGGCCTCAAGGAAGGCGCCAGCGTCGTGGTGTCCGTGGCACCGGATCGCGTCGACGCTGCCAACGAAGGCAAGCTTGTGCACATGACCGGCGTGGCGGCCACCACCTCGATGCTCTCGGACCCGGACTGCAGCATCCAGGTCCAGGCCATCGCCCTTCGACGGACGGTCGAGATGTACCAGTGGAAAGAGGAGAAGAAGTCGGAAACCAAGAAGAAGCTTGGAGGTGGCGACGAGACCGTCACCACCTACTCCTACTCGCGGGTGTGGTCCGAGGAGGCCATCGACTCGGGCGCTTTCAAGAAGCCCGAGGGCCATGCCAACCCTGCGACCTTGCCGCTTTCCAGCGAGATCTGGCGGGCCAACCAGGTGATGCTCGGCGCCTTTTCCATGGGCAGCGGCCTGATCGGCCAGATGAAGGACTTCGTGCCGCTCCCACCCCCCGACCCGACCCGCACGAGCGTCCCGGCGGCGCGTGGACGGCGCGCCCAGGTCTCGGGAAGCTCCCTCTACCTCGGGCCCGACCCCGGCAACCCGCAAGTTGGCGATCTCCGTCTTTCCTTCTCCCAGGTCTTGCCGGCCACGGTGAGCGTGATCGCGCAACAGACCGGTGGCTCGCTGGCCGCATACCAGACCAAGGCCGGCCCGGCGATCCAGATGCTGAAGACGGGTGCCTTCCCCGCCGAGGCCATGTTCAAGGCAGCGATGCAGAGTAACCGCATGATCACTTGGCTGCTCCGCCTTTTCGGGTTCTTTCTCGTCTTCGTCGGCCTCAAGGCCTTCCTGGGACCTCTCGTCGCCCTGGGCGACGTCGTGCCCTTCATCGGCAACATCATCGGTGGCGGAACGAGCCTGGTGGCATTCCTGGGAGCAGCCGTGATCTCCCTGGTCGTGATCGCACTGGCGTGGCTCGTCTACCGGCCGGTCCTGACAATTGGCTTGCTGGCCGTGGCGCTGGTGGCGCTGGTGCTGATCCTGAGGCGACGCAAGGCATCGCCGCCCCCGCTGCCCGCAGCGCGCTGATCGCCCTGTCGACCTCTGCCTCTCAAGAAGTGAAGGCATGGCGGCCCTCGCACTGACGCTCGGCTCGTTTCTCCTCATCCTCGTGCTGGTACGTGTGAAGGTTCCCCTGGCCATGGCCATCCTGGGCGGGGCCGTGGCGGTTGGGCTCGGGTTCGGCCTGCCGCTCGGCAGGGTGGCCACGGGCGTCGTGCGGGGGGCTACGCAACCGCTCGCCCTGGGGGTCGACCTGACGGTCATCTTCCTGCTCGCCATCTCTGCGCTCATGCAGTCGTCCGGGCAGATGCAGCGGATCGTCGACTTGGCCCGCAGCATCCTGCGCCGCCCCGCCATGACCATGGCCGCTCTGCCGGCCCTTATC
The DNA here is from genome assembly GCA_035403265.1 of Thermoanaerobaculaceae bacterium. Lineage (GTDB taxonomy): Bacteria > Acidobacteriota > Thermoanaerobaculia > Thermoanaerobaculales > Thermoanaerobaculaceae > JAAYVZ01. Next base: position 11,647 of record DAONEV010000037.1, read on the forward strand.
GGCCTGCTGCCGATGCCGGGCGGCGCTCTCTTCTCCGCACCGATGGTCGCCTCCGCGGCCGGACCGGACCGCGCCGGGGGCGACTTGCTGTCGGCCATCAACTACTGGTTCCGTCACATCTGGGAGCACTGGTGGCCACTGTACCCGGGCGTCATCCTGGCGATGACCCTCACCGGCACCGACCTTGCCACGTTCGTCGCGTTCCAGATGCCGCTCGGGGTGGCCATGGCCGCATCCGGCCTGGTGCTATTCCACGGCATCCACCCCGAGCTGCATGCCAGCGGTCCGCCTGCCGGAGCCGGAACCTGGGGGGCCTTGCGGCGCGAGACCTCGACGATCTGGGCCATCCTCCTGACCTGGGGGCTTTCCACCCTCGCCCTGGCCGTGATGACTCATGCCGGGTGGCTGGCCGCTCCTCCCGAGTGGTTGCAGCGTTTCGGGCCTCTCGCGGTGGCCATGCTGGCCGGCCTGGTGGCGACCATCCGTATCAACCACCTGGGGGCAGGCGACGCCATGACGGCCTTGCTCCGGCCTTCAGTTCTCTCGTTGGCCGGGCTCGTGACGACCATCATGATCTACCAGTACATCCTCGCCGATGCCGGGGCTGCCCCGCGCATCGCCGCGGAGATGGCCGCCAATCACCTGCCGCCACTGCTCGTGGTGGTCCTCCTGCCGGCCATCGCCGGGCTCATCACCGGCGTCGCCTTCGGCTTCGTCGGCACCAGCTTCCCGATCGTGCTGGGCATCCTCGCCGCCATGCCGGGAGCTCCGCCGGTGCGGCCCTACGCCGTGCTCGCCTACGCGTGTGGGCACCTGGGCATGATGGCCAGTCCCCTCCACCTCTGCCTGGTGGTCTCCAACCGCTACTTCTCGTCGTCCTACTGGCCAGTGTACCGGCGCCTGATCGTCCCGACCCTGCTACTCGCCGTCTTCGCAGCCGCCTACTTCCTCCTCCTCCGCACCTTCATCGGATAGCGGACCAGCATGTCAGCCACTCAGCGAATCAGCCCATCAGGCAAGACACGGAGGACAATCACCTCCGGGGTGGGCGGGAGAGCTGATTGGCTGAAGCGCTGATTCGCTGACAAGCTACCCAAGGACTTTGAGGTACACGACCTTGTCGTCGCCGGGGGCGTAGAAGTCCGGAAAGACCGCCGCCTCGTGATACCCGAACCGCAGGTAGAAGTGGCGGGTGGGGGCGTACTGCTCGCGACCCGACGTCTCGACGTAGATGCGGGTCGCGCCGAGCTGCCGCATGCGTGCCTCGCAGACCTCCACCAAGCGTCGTCCCACGCCCTGTCCGCGGACACCCTCCTGCACCGCGATCCAGAAGAAGTCAAAGCTCGACCTGGTGCAGGCAATGGGCCCGAAACAGCCGTACCCGATCACCTCCCCGTCCTGCTCGACAAAGACGAAGTGGTAGCCGCTCGCCTCTCCCTCGGCGAGGTGCTCGTCGACAAGCCCCACGGCGACGTCGATCTCGTCGGGATTGAAGAACCCCGAGGACATGACGATGCGCCGCACGGCGTCGCCATCGGTGGTCCTCACCTCGGTGCGAAAAGTGAGCTCGGACATTGCACTCTCCTCTACAGATCAGCCGACGGCCCGGCCGCGGCCGCCACGGCGGGAAGGTTACAGTCGCGCACGATGCGCGCCACCACCTCGGTCGCTCCCAGGCCGACCTCGCGGGTGGCGGCCAGAAATCCCGCGTCCGGTGAGATGCACGGATTGGCGTTGACCTCGAGGATCCAGGGGCGCCCCCTTCGGTCCAGCCGCACGTCCACCCTGGCGTAGCCGCGCAGGCCGAAAAGGCGCCAGCAGCGGCGCGCCAACGCTTGGAGTCGTCGGTGCAGCACGGAGTCGCCCGGACGGTCATGGAAGACGCGCGTGGTCCGCTCGTACTCCGCCGCCTCAGAGTCCCACTTGGCACGCCAACCGACGATCCGCGGCGACTCGGGGTCCCACTCGGCGAACTCGATCTCGGCCGGCGGCAGCGCACGCGGCCCGCGCGGGCCCGCCACCACGGCCAGGTTCAGCTCTCGGCCATCGATGAACCGCTCGGCGAAGAACTCGGTACCGAAAGCCCGTGTGCGCTCCCGCCAGAGCACGAGTAACCGCTCGGGGTCCGCCGTGACGCCGTCGTGATCGATCCCGACCGAGGCGTCTTCCCACACGGGCTTGAGAATGTATGGCCCGGCGAAGGACACGATCCCCCGGGCGAGCTGGGTCGGCTCCAGCCACGGGGCCGTGGGCAGACCGGCCAGGCGCAGCATGCGCTTCGCCTCCAGCTTGCTGGTGGTGAGCAGCATGGCGGCGGTCGGCGCCCCGGTGTATGGCAGCCCCAAGTGCTCGCACACCGAGGGTGCCAGGTGAATGAGCCGACCGCTGCCGTCGACCGACTCCACGAGGTTGAACACGAAGGCCGGATCGAGGTCATGGACAGCAGCCGCGAACGCGGTGACGTCGAGGTTGAACGAGATCGGACGGGGGTCCCAACCGAGCTCCCGCAGGGCCGCCGCCACCGTGTCGATCTCCTCGAGGGTATCAAGATCGTCAGCCCTCGACGCGGCGTGGATCTCCCCGTGGGCAATCACGGCGCAGCCGCTGGAGAACGCAAACGGCCACCGCTGGGTCGGCCCCACCAACATTCTCTAGACCTCTCTCCCCGGCAGTCGGCGACAGGCCGACTCCATGATCGCCGCCAGCAAGTCAGCGAATCTCCAGCCGGCCAGACGGCCCATGATCGGCAGGTCCGAGTGGATCGGGTGCATGCCGGCGAGCGGGTTCACCTCGATGAAGCTGGCCTGCCCCTCGGCGTCCTCCCGGAGGTCGACCCTTCCGGCATCGCGGCATCCGAGACCGCGCCACACGGCCAGCGCCAGCGCGGTCGCCTCTCTCCCCAGCCGCTCGCTCGAGGGGACGAGCCGGTAGGAGACGAGCTCCTCGTAACGCTCCTTGTTCTCCAGGGAGTAGACACCGGCCTCCGCCTCCGCCCCGAGTAGCACCTCCATGACACCGACGACACGGGCGTGCGCACCGGTCCCGACGATGCCCACCGTCACCTCGCGGCCCGGCAAGTAGGCCTCGACCAGCACCGGCTGGCGGAAACGCTCGAGCAGCTCGGCGCATCGCTCCCGCAGTGCCTGGCGATCGCCGATACGGGAATGGGCGGAGATCCCCTTGCTCGTGCCCTCGGCGAGAGGCTTCGCGAAGGCGGGATAGGGCAGATCCACCCGCTCGACGTCAGCCGGTCCCTCGACGACGGCAAAGGCCGGGGTGGGAACGCCCAGGTCACGGACCAACCGCTTGCAGGCAGCCTTCTGGAGGGCAAGGGCGAGCACGAACGGGTCGGAGAAGGTGTACGGGATCTGATACGCGTCGAGCAGCGCCGGCACGAGCGACTCACGGCCGAGGCCGAACTGACCTTCGGCGATGTTGAAGACAAGGTCCCAGCGCTCCCCGGCCACCAGACAAGCCATCAGAGCGCGGGCGTGGCCGATGCGCTCGACCCGGTGCCCGAACCCTGTCAGGGTGTCTGCAATCGCGTCGATGGTCTCGGCACGGTCGAACTCCGCCGTCTCCTCTCGGGAGAAGCCGAGTTTCAGGTAGTCGTCGCGCAGGTCGTAAGTGAGGCCGACGCGCACGCCTAGGCCCTTCGCCTTCGGCCGCCGTTCGGTCGCTCTGCTCGGTCGTCAGACATGCGAGGGGATCTTACACTGTCGCCGGGTCGCGGTAGGTGTACTCGCCACCCTCCCAGTTGCGCAGGGTCACCGTGCCATCCACGTACGACATCGTGGTCTGGGGATGGAGAGGCACCTTGCCTCCACCCCCGGGGGCGTCGATGACGTAGCTCGGCACGGCATAGCCGCTGGTGTGGCCACGAAGGCCGGCAATCAGCTCCAGCCCCTTGGCGACGGTCGTGCGGAGGTGGCCGGTCCCCACCACCGGGTCACACTGATACAGATAGTACGGCCGCACCCGCAGCTTGAGCAGGCCATGGAAGAGCGCCTTGAGCGCCGGCACCGTGTCGTTGATGCCGCGCAGGAGCACGGTCTGACTGCCGAGGGGAATGCCCCCGTCAGCCAGACGGTCGCACGCCTCGGCCACCTCGGGCGTGAGCTCGGCGACGTTCGAGAAGTGCAACGAGAGCCACACACGGTGCTTGCGCAGCACCGCCACGAGCTCGGGCGTGATGCGCTGGGGCAGGAAGGCTGGCGCCCGGCTGCCGATACGCACCATCTCGACATGCGGAACGGCGCGAATCCGACCGAGGAGCTCGTCGAGCTTCTCGTCCGAGAACAGCAGCGGGTCGCCGCCGGAAACCAGCACGTCGCGGACCTCCGGGTGGCCGGCCAGGTACTCGATAATGGCGTCCAGGCGCCGTGCCAGTGGGTCGAGCTCCCCGTGCGCGACCAGCCGCGACCGCGTGCAGTACCGGCAGTAGGCCGCACAGGTGTCGATCGCCAGCAGCAGCACGCGGTCCGGGTAGCGGTGCACGAGCCCAGGCACGACGCTGTCGTGCTCCTCGCCGCAGGGGTCAACCATGTCGGTGGGACCGACGATGGCCTCCTCTTCACGCGGCACGACCTGCATCCGCAAGGGGCAGGATGGATCGTAGGGATCCAGCAGCTCCGCCAGGTAGGGTGTCACGGCGACCGCCAGCTTGCCGTGGCACATGGCGAGGCCGCGACGTTCGCTCGGGGTCAGACGCAGGAGCTGCTCGAACTGCTCGGGCCTGGTGAGACGATGGCGCATCTGCCATCGCCAGTCATTCCAGCGCGCGGGGTCGTAGGTCCCGCCGAGAATCCGGCAGACCTCGTGGCGCCGCGCGCCTGCTATCAGCGGTTCGACAGGGGCAGTGGTTTCTTTCATGGCCTCTTACCTCCACACGGGGAGGGTCTGGTTGGGAGACAGTTTTCGACAGCGCGGCTGATCACTGGCCGGACACCGTGCCCGGTCAGCACCGGACGCCACGCCCCTGGGGGCTCATCGAGCATCGTCTCGCTATCCCTGGGGCGCCATGGCGGCGGAAAGCCGCATTCTGAAAGGTCGAAGAAGGTGTGCGAGAACTCGCACACCGGGGAAGAATGCGTTGGAATCGGGTAGAGACGCCTCTGCTGTCTCGCGCGCGTGTCGGAAACTCACGCGCGGCGAGCTACTTGGGGGGTGGTCAGGGGAAGCGTTGGTCTCCACGCCGCACAATTTAGTCCTCTTCTCCGCGTTGTCAAGGGGTCCGGGTCACCTGGAGCTGTGTCAAGCTGGCGCCGTGCAAGCTGCAGCCTCCATTGTCTTCGCCGACCACCGGCTGGTGGCCGTCAACAAACCTCCCGGGCTCAGCCTGGCGACCAGCCGGGCAAGCTCGAAAACCGCCATCGAGCGCTTGCTGTTGGCCCTCCCGGAGGCCGACCGCCTGGCCTGGGGGCTGGAGGCGGACGGGCTCTGGCTCGTGCACCGGCTGGACGTCGGAACCTCGGGGCTCGTTCTGGTCGCACGCGACGCCGAGATTCACCGCGCCCTGGCCCAGGCGATGGCCGCACGGCGGATCGACAAGACGTACCTGGCGCTGGTCTGGGGGCGGCCCCGACCTCCGGCCGGCGAGATGGTGTGGCCGCTTGCACCCGATCCTTCCGACCGCCGCCGCATGCGCGTGGCCGCCGGGGGCAAGGCGGCGAGCAGCGGCTACCGCGTGTTGGCCGCGGCGCCACATGTGGCGCTGCTGGCGCTCGAGGCCCACACCGGAAGAACGCACCAGCTCCGTGTTCACCTCGCCCATGCCGGGCACCCGATTGTCGGCGACGACCTCTACGGCGGACCGCGCCACCACGGGGTGCGGGACCTGCTCCGACGCCGCTTGCTGACGCCGGATCACCCGTTCCTCCATGCCTGGCGCCTCGCCCTGCCCCCGATCGACGGGCCGGAGCTCGTGCTCACCGCGGCCCTCCCAGGTGACTTCGCGTCGGCCCTGGTTGGGCTGGGTGACCCAGTTCTCGCCGCGGCCCGCGCCGAGGGCTGCGTCATTCCCGAGTGAAGTGGTAGGGTTGCTACAATCGAGTCGTTTGAAGGAGGGCTCCATGATCACGACGATCCGCCAACATCTGGGTGACAAGGTCGGGCTGCTCGACCACGTGTGCACCGGAATCCCAAAGCAGATGCTCCACTTGCCGGGCCCTGACTTCGTGGACCGCATCTTCGTCCCGTCGGACCGTCCGGTAAACGTCCTCAAGAGCCTGGCCGGCATGTTCGGCCGGGGGCGCCTGGCCGGCACCGGCTACCTTTCCATCCTGCCCGTCGACCAGGGCATCGAGCACTCGGCCGCCGCGTCGTTTGCGCCCAACCCCATCTACATGGACGGAGAGAACATCATCCGGCTCGCCATCGAAGGGGGCTGCAACGCGGTCGCCTCGACCCTCGGGGTGCTGGGTTCCGTGGCTCGCCGCTACGCCCACCGGATCCCCTTCATCGTCAAGCTCAACCACAACGAGACCCTGACCTACCCACTCACCCACGACCAGACCATGTACGGCACGGTCGAGCAGGCGTTCAACCTGGGGGCGGCGGGCATCGGGGCGACGATCTACTTCGGCTCCTCCGAGTCGCGCCGCCAAATCCAGGAGGTCTCGGAGGCGTTCCAGGCGGCCCACG
>DAONEV010000038.1:0-18152 GCA_035403265.1 Thermoanaerobaculaceae bacterium
CGACCAGCGCGGGGAGATGGTAGTCGTGGATTTCGTCAACGAGATGCCCGATCTGCGCGGCCAGTTGGAGCATGCCGACGGCGTGCCGGAGCCGATCATCGTCGCCATCGTGCACATGCTCGTGGAAATGGCCGTGGCTGCTCGCAGCCGGTGAACGGCTGGGAGCCGCCGCTACCCGCCTGACCTCTGGCGAAGCAGCCGCGGGGGCACGCGCCACCACTCGGTGGCGGGGCGTCCCTGCTCCACCACGGTGACGGTGCGGGAGTTGACGCGGCGCACGGTGCCGTGATGAGGCCGACCCTGACGGTCGGGCCAGGTCACCGGGTCGCCGGGGGAGTAGGCGGTCGTGGACGGCCGGAAACCGGTGCCCTTGTCGGTACCCCGCCGGGCGAGATGCCGTGGCGGGGGCGCGAGGGCGGCGGCCACCGGAGTGTCGAGACGGATATCGGAGGTGAGCTCCTTGAGCCGATTCCACGCCTGTCGCGCCAGACCGCGACCGTGCAGCTCCAGCAGGAGGTCCTGGAAGGCGCGGCCGTGCGTGCGCTGGCGGTGACCCGGCGGACGGCGCAGATGGGCCACCAGGTGGGCGATCTCGTGGACGAGCACGCACGCCAGGCGCGCGCGCGGGGTGTCGCCCCACAGCTCCTCCCAGCCGTGACGACGCATCTCCCGTCCCGAGGTGTCGGTGGCAGCCGGGGCCCCGAGTTGGTGAATGATCATGCGGGTGCCGAGCTGGATGACATGGGGGCCGAGGGGCCGTGCCGGCCGGGGCGGCCGGTAGTAGGTGGCCCACACGCCCTCTCGGACGCGGATGCGGACGTGGTGTCCGACGGCCTCCGGGAGGCTGCGTACCAGCTCGCCCGCGACGGCGGCGGCGACCTCGGCGAGCGAGCGGACGAAGGCGAGCTCGGACACCGGGAAAGGTTACACCGACTGTCACCGGTTCCCACCGGAGGCGCCCGGCGACGACCTTCGCGGTCGTCCCGTCGGCCGTGGTACTGTGCCGGCATGGGCGTCCGGAACACCACCATGCGGCGATTCCCGTTGCCGCGCCTGCCGCTTGAGCGGGTCCATGTGGAGGTCACCAGCCACTGCAACTTCGCCTGTGAGTTCTGTCCCAACCCGACACTCGAGCGGCCCGGCGGGGCCATGGACTTCGTCATGCTCGGCGAGATCCTGGATGAGATCGCCGCCAGCGGGCTGACGCAGCAGGTCGTCTTCCACCAGCAGGGCGAACCGCTCCTCTTCCCACGCCTGGCCGAGGCCGTGGCCAGGGGAACGGAGCTCGGCCTCACCACGTGCGTCACCACGAACGGTGCCCTGTTGGACGATCGCCGGGTCGACGAGCTGCTGGCCTCGAAGCTCTCCCGGCTCGTGGTCTCGCTGCAGACTCCAGACGAGGAGTCCTTCGTCATCCGCGGGGCGCGCGGCCTGTCGTTCCGCGAGTTTGAGGCGCGGGTTGTGCGTGCGGTGCGGCGCGTGCTCGCGGCGGCCGGCCCGACCGAGGTGAGAGTTGCTTTCCTCACCAAGCCGCTGCCGCGCCTGACGCTACCGATCGTCGGCAGCGACTGGAAGATCGTCGAGCACAACCGGGACCTGCACCCCCTCCTGGAGAGCTGGGCCGGGCGGCTGCTCGAGGGGCTCGACGGCGTCCCGGATGCACGGGCCATTCGCAAGGCTGTGCGCCGCACCGGTGTGCTGCATCGCAACGAGGTCCGCCTCCATTCCCGCCTGGTCCTGGAAGCCAGGCCAGTCGGGTTCTGGTCGATGCCCGAGCGCGACTACGGCCGGCCCTGGCTGTCGGCGACGCGAGGTACCTGCCACGGCATCTCGGAGCACATCGCGATCCTGTGGAACGGGGACTATGCCTTCTGCTGCGCCGACCACAACGGGCGCACCTCGACGGCGCGCTTCCAGGACCTGTCGCTGCTCGACTATCTCGACTCCGAGCCGGTGCAGGCGGCCTTCCACGGCTTTCAGCGCCTGCGGCCGGTCCATCCCTACTGCCGGCAGTGCCTGGGTGGGCCTCACCCCGGGATCGTCGCCGTCAAGACGATAGGCTCGGTGCTGTACTTCAAGGTGCTGAGCCGCCTTCGGCGCGAGGCCCGGGCCTGAGGTTCGGAGCGGGACCGGGCTCCCCAGCGACTCGAAGAAAGTCGACGAGCGCCTGGCCGCAGGCCGCGGGTTGCTCCATCGAAGGCGTGTGACCGGCGCCCGGGATGGCGACGAGGGTTCCCCACCGAAGCTCGGCGGCCATGGCCTGGGCGGTGCCGAGCGGCACGAAGGTGTCCTCCTCTCCCACGACCACCAGTGCCGGCACGTCGAGGGAAGGCAGCAAAGGGGTGCTGTCTGTCCGCTGCAGCATTCCGTGCTGGCAGCCTTCGAGGACATGGGCGGGGGTGCCCGCGGCGATGGCGCGGAGCCGGCCAAGCAACTCGGGGCGTTCCTGGTGGCTCGTGCGCCCGACCAGGCGCGGCGTGAACCCGTCCAGGTAGCGCTCGGCGCCGTAGCGGGCGATCTCGGCGATGGACTCCTGGCGGACCACGCGCCCGGGCGGCGGGTCGGCCTCGGCCTTGGTGTCCATGAAGATGAGCCCGAGCAGGCGGTCTGGCCAGCGCGCCGCGAAGCGGAGCGTGACATAGCCGCCCATGGAGTGTCCGCCCAGCACGAAGCGATCCAACCCGATGACATCGACAAGATGGACGATGTCCTCGGCGAGGGTGTCCATGTCGTAGCTGCCAGCCGGTTTGTCGGACAGGCCCATGCCCCGGAGATCGGGGGTTACGAGCCGACACCTCGGCTCGAGCTCGGGCCGGACCGGGTCCCAGATCTGGGACGACAGTGGGAACCCATGCAGGAGCATGACCGGAAGGCCTGTTCCCCCGTCCTGCACCGCCAGCCGGAGCCCACCGATGTCGACGAGCATCGCCCCTCCCTCATCATGCTCGGTCCTGGCGAGCAACCCGTCAATCACCATCTCGTCCAACCATGACCGAGCGGGTTGGTGATCCGCGAAGCGCCTGAGGGCGGGGAAGCCCCCGACTCAGGCGCCTGGAGCCACCACGAGGTGAGGGGATTGAGTGAGCGGTCAGATAGGTCCTGCCGCCTTCCGACCACTCCTTCTGCCGGCGTTGACGCGGACGCGGCGGGGACCTATCGTGGCAGCGACGAGTGGTTCTTTGAGAGCGAAGGTCCGTAGGGGTGCCCCGCACGCGGCGGGGCTGAGATCACACCCTGGAACCTGATCCGGGTCATGCCGGCGGAGGGAACGGAGACGCGTCGGGGGTTGCGTGCGCATCCCCCTTCCGCCCTTCCCCGGGGCCGGAAGGAGGTCGAGATGCGCAGGTGGTTCCCGACGCTGCTGTTTTTTCTCCCAGCCGTGGCGGCCGCGGCCGGCTGGACCGTTTCCGGTACGGTGCGCGATGCCGTGACCGGGCAGGTGCTGCCCCATGCCGTGGTGCGTGTCGTGGAGACCGGCCAGACGGCCGAAACCGACGCGGAGGGCGTCTTCTCCGTGGAGATCCCGGCCGGGGATGCGGTGACGATGGCAGTGACCAGCTCCGGGTACGAGGTCGTGCGCCTGCGGGTGACGCCGGGGGACAAGCCGCTTGTCCTCGCGGTCGCGCCGATGGTGAGCTTCGCCGACCGCATCGAGGTAACGGCGACCCGTGCCCGCGAGGGCACCGACCCGGTCTCCTTTACCAACCTCTCCCAGGAGCGCGTGGAGGAGGCATACTGGGGGCAGGACCCGGCCATGCTGCTGGCCGAGACGGTGCCCGGGTTCTACGCCTACAACGACAGCGGCAACGGCATTGGTTACTCGTACTTCGCGGTTCGAGGTTTCGGTCAAGCGCGGACCCGCGTGACCCTCAACGGCGCCCCGCTCAACGACGCCGAGTCGGGTGAGCTGTTCTTCATCGACCTGGCTGACTTTCTGGCAACCGGAGGCGACATTCAGCTCCGCCGAGGTGTCCATGGCCTTTCCGGGATCGGCGGGGCGCTCGACATCACCACTGCGGCCGCGGCGTCCGAGGCATCGTTCCGCCTTCATGCCGGCTTCGGCAGCTTCGGCACCCGGCGGTTCTCGGCCCGCTTCGACTCGGGTCTCATCAACGGCACGTGGGCGCTCACCGCCCGCTACTCCAAGGTGCAGACCGACGGGTACCGCGACCAGTCCTGGGTCGACCAGTGGAACACCTTCATCTCCCTCACCCGGTTCGGGGACCACTCGCGTCTGAGGCTGGTGCTGTTCGGCGGCCCCGAGAGGACGCATCTCGCCTACGCGGGGGTCTCCAGGCGTGTGCTGGAGGGTGGTCTGACCGGGGACAGGGACCGCGACCGCCGCTTCAACCCGCTCGCCTTCCCGGGAGAGATTGACCAGTTCACGCAGCCCCACTACCAGCTCGTGCACGAGGTCTCGCTGGGCTCGGGCACCGAGCTGTCCCAGACGCTCTACGCTTTCTCAGGCGAGGGTTTCTACGACGAGCTCAAGACCCATCGCAACCTCACCGAGTACAACCTGCCACCGATCACCCGACCCGACGGCACCGTCGTCACCAACACGGACCTGGTCCGCAGGCGCAACGTCGACGAGTGGGACTGGGGGTGGACCCCCACGCTCACGCGCACGACTGGGGCGTGGACCTTCACGGTCTCGGGTGAGGCGCGGCTCCACCACGCGCACCACACCGGGGAGGTGAAGTGGGCCCGTGACTACCCACCGGATGTGGCCCCGGATCACCGCTACTACGACTACCGCATGGCCAAGCAAACCGCCGCCCTGAGCCTCGCCGCCGCGTGGAAACCAGTGCCACGGCTGACGCTCTCGGTCGGACTCCAGGGGACAAGACAGCGCTACGCGATGTCCAATGACCGGATCAAGAGCGTAAAATTCACGGAGACCTACCACTTCCTGCTCCCGCGTGCGGGTGCCGTGTGGGCGCTGGGCGAGGGCCGTGAGGCGTACATGGCCGTGGCGCGGGGGATGCGGGAGCCGGCCTTTCGCACCATTTACGACCCGCAGGATTACTGGGGTTCCCGGGTGCAGCTCGACCCCGAGGACCTCTGGGACTGGGAGGCGGGGCTCTCGCTGCGGCGGCCGGCCTGGAGGCTGCGCACCAACGCCTTCTGGATGGACTTCCGAAACGAGATCGTGTGGGCCGGAACGGTCGACAGCTCCGGGGTGCCGGTGTACGGCAACGGCGCCCGGTCACGCCACCGGGGCGTGGAGCTCGACGGGGCGTGGGAGGTTGTTACACGCCTCGGGCTCGAAGGTACCCTGACCCTGTCGCGCAACACCTTCACCCGTTTCCGCGAGCGTGTCGACCTCACGACGACGAACGATTACGACGGCAACCGCATCGCCGGCTACCCGGATCTCATGACCTCGCTCACGGTGCGGACCGAGCTGGCCGGGGTCCACCTCGCTCTCACGGGCCGCCACGCGGGCCGCTTCTACCTCGACAACAGCGAGGACAATCGCCGCACGCCAAACGAACGGGAGGTGCCGGGCTACGTCGCGCGAGTCAATCCGGCCTTCACCGTGGTGGACGTCTCGGCGCGGCTCCCGCTGCCCCGGGCTTGGACTGGCGCCGTCGGTTTCGGCAACAGCGAGCTGGAGCTGCGCATCTCCAATCTCCTCGACCACCGGTACACCACCTTCGGCTACGTGGACTGGGACGACGACCTGGGGCGACTGGACCCACGGTTTACCCCTGCGGCCACCCGCTCGCTCTATCTTGGGGTCGACCTGGGACTCTAGTCATTCCGATTGGGAGGCGTCGCCCAATCGCGAGAGGTCACGTCACGGCGCCGTCCAGCACCTCGCGGACCCGGCGAGCCAGGACATCGATACCGTACGGCTTGGCGATGAACGGTATCCCTTCCTTGCGGACGAAGTGGTCCTGGGCTGCACTCTCGGCGTAGCCCGAGGAGAAGAGAAAGAGGATTTCGGGGTGGGTGGTACGCACGCGCTCCCACAGCTCGTGCCCGCCCATTCGGGGCATGACAATGTCGGAGATGATGAGATCGACCGGCTCGGCATCGAGCCTCTCCAGGGCCTCAGCCCCGTCGCAAGCCGCCCGGGCCCGGTAGCCGAGCCCCGACAGCACCTGGACAAGCACGGAGCGAACCTCTGTCTCGTCCTCGACGACGAGGATGTGCTCACTGCCACCCGTCACCGGTGTCTCGATCTTGCTACCGATCTCCATCGCGGGCCGCTCGACGACCGGAAGGTAGACCTTGAACGTCGTCCCCTTGCCGACCTCGCTGTAGACGTGGATCAGGCCTTCGTGCTGCTGGACGACCCCGTAGACCGTCGCCAGGCCCATGCCTGTTCCGTGGCCAGGCTCCTTGGTCGTGAAGAACGGCTCGAAGATGCGGGACAGCGTCTCCTGCGACATGCCCTGACCCGTGTCAGTAAGGGAAAGCAGGACGTAGCGGCCCTGCTTGGCCCAGGGGTGGGCCGCGACAAAGGCGCCGTTGACCAGCACATTCTCGGTCTCGATGGTGATGATGCCACCGTTCGGCATGGCGTCGCTGGCGTTCACGCAGAGGTTGACGAGCACCTGCTGGATCTGGGTTGGGTCGACCTGCACCGTTCCCAGGTGGTGGCCCAGGATGTGATCGATGCGAATCGTCTCCGGGATGAGCCGGCGCAAGATTGACAGCTCGGTGCGGATCATCGCGTTGAGGTCGAGGTCGATGGGCTCCAGTACCTGTCGGCGGGCGAACGCCAGGAGACCGCGGGTCAGATCCGCCGCGCGATTGGCTGTCCGCAGGATGGTCTCCAGCTCGACCGTGCTGCCCTGGTCGATGGACTGACGCCGGCCGAGCAGCTCGCAGGAGGTCATGATGGCGGTGAGAAGGTTGTTGAAGTCATGCGCGATTCCACCCGCCAGTTGGCCGAGCGCCTCGATCTTCTGCGCGAGACGAAGCTGTTCCTCGAGCTTCTTGCGCTCGGTGAGGTCGGTCATGGCGCCGACCACCCGCACGGGGGCTCCGGCCGTATCACGCACCACCAGGCCGCGATCGAGGAGGATGGCGAAGGAGCCATCGTGGCGCCGCAGGCGGTACTCGGCAAGGGTCGTTGTTCGGGTGGCAAGGTTCTCGTCGATGGCCGATCGCACCTGGACAAGATCGGCCGGGTGAATGCGGGCCAGCCAGGCCTGACGATTCGTTCCCATCTCCTGGGGAACGAGTCCCAACACGGGGAGCGTGTTCTGGTTCCAGAGCACCGTGTCGGCCATAACGTCCCAGTCATACATCACTTCCTGGGCGGCCTTGATCGCCAGTTGATAGCGCTCGTCGCTGGCGCGCAGCGCCTCCTCGGCACCCTTGCGATCGGTGATGTCGAGAAGGTACCCGTCGAAGTGGAGCACCGACCCGGATGTGTCCCGTCCCACCACCGTCACATCCAGGACCCAGCGAACGCCCCCGTCCCTCCGCACCAGGCGGTGCTCCTGCTCCCACCGCTGAGCGCCCGTGGCCAGCGCCTCCTCCATCACCGTCCGCACCCTGGCGGCGTCGTCCGGGTGGACGAAGGTCGAGGCGAACACCGCGTGAGTGGCAAGCAAGTCGTCGTCGCTGTAACCAAGCTGTGAGACGTTGGCGGACACGTAAGTAACGGGCTCGTCCCAGCCCGTCCAGCGCAGCAGCACAACCGGCCCCTGGGCAAACAGACGCTGCTCACGGTCGATGGTCTCCCGTGAACGACGGCGTTCGGTGACATCGTCGATGAAGGCGATGTCGGCGGGTCCGCTTTCCCACTCCATGACCTGCCGCCGCACCTCCACCCATTGCTCCTCCCTCCCGGAGCCCAGGAGCTTCACCTCGGCGCGCACGGACCCCCAGGTTGGGCTCTTGTTGATGCCAGTATCGGGATCGTGCAGGAGGTGGCGATGGCTCGGGTCGATGAACTCGACCAGAGTCTTTCCCATCACCTCCGCCATTGGCACGCCGAGGAGCTTGGCGAAGGCACGATTTGAGAAGACAATGACCCCGTCGACGAGCATCACGAATGCCTGGGGCAGCCGCTCGACCAAGAGGCGGGAGCGTCGTTCGCTGTCAGCCAACTGGTCGGCGAATGCCCGAGCGGTATCCGAGCTGACCTGCGCCCTGTGGAGCGCCGGACGGAGAAGAAGCCGGCCGCCAAGGAGCAGCGCCCCGGCGACCGCGGTGACGGCGACAGCTACCAGCTCGCGAGTCTCCAAACGGAAATGGACAGCCTCGATCTCGGTCAGGAGCAGCAACGGCAGCGCTGCGAGGGTCAAGGTGCCGGCCGTCACGATCAGATACGGCCCGCGAGCAGCGCCCGGAGCAGCCAGCCTGACGGCCGCAACCGCGGCGGCCAGGATGAGCGCCAGGGTGAGCACGAACAGAAGCGCTGCAGCGGTCATCCTGCGACTCTCGGAAGGTCGTGCATTAGGCGGATTGTAGCCGACGACCCAGACCATTGGAATTTTCGGAGGGAAGGCGGCTCGCAGACAGTGCGAGGCCCCGGCCTGGGGCCTCGCATGTCATTGGCCGGTATGGAGACTGATCCTAGTGGGCTCTCTGGAGAAGGACGTCGAACACCCAGTAGTCGTCGTACCCCTCCTCGCCATGAGCCAACGAGTGGCTCAGGACGTAGTTGCCGTGTGGATCGGCAAGGCCGAGTGGTACGTCGGCCAGGTCGATGGTCTGGATGTGGAGGTCGGCCATGGACGAGACCTCTCCCGGATCAACCTGGGCATTGTGGTTCCAGTCCACCCACAGACGAAGCGACACCCAGGCGGTATCTCCCCGCGACAGCACACCGTCCTTGTTGCCGCCGTTCTCCGGCTGGTCGTACATCGCCAAGGCGGCGAATCCGCTCCTCGGCAAGCCCTGGGAGGCCGGCGTATTGGTGCCGAAAAGCTCCTGTCCACCGTCAATCTGACCGTCGTTGTCGAGGTCGAGCCAGAAGAAACCCGTGTCCGCATCTCGCTGGACCCAGGTCACCTGCTCAGCACCAGCAATGCCGTCGAGGTCGAAGACGATGACATCGTCGAGCCCTGTGAGATTGAGCCCATCGCCGCTGGATTCCTGCACCACTGGGCGCAGCAACGGCTCCTTCTTCTTCTTTCCGGCAATGAGACCCTCCGTGTTGACCGCGGTGAGGAAGCCGAAGAGAACGGCCGCGAGCATGGCGCCCGCCTGCCGCCAGCGCTTGGCTGGAAGGACGCTCGTGATTGACATGACTACCTCCTGTCCTGGTCCTCCGGGGAACCCGTCGGGTGATTGTGTCTGGAAGGTGCCCTTGCCGTCCCTTCGACATCGGGCGCCACCCGCAGACGCCTAGGTCCAATCCTGATCGAGTGAACCCTCCCTTCTGCTCCCGCGGCCAGGTGCTCGCCCTCTCTGCGCAGGCACGGGGACGTGTTCTCGATCCACCAGCCTAGCCTAGGTTTAAGCTTTTGTTTGGTATCGACCTCCGCACGGCAGAGCTCGAGGGCTACCTGACCCACCGCCGCTGGTCGGGTGTCAGCCTGCTGCTGCTGCGCGGGCGCAAGCCAGCTCTGCGCGGAATCGGCGTGCCACGCCCGCATCGTTCCGCGCGGCCTGCTCGAGGTCAGCCAGTGCCCGTTGGGCCAGGGCGGGCCGTGCCGCCGCGGGTGCCGCCTCAGCCGTCACGAGGCGCAGGGCCCCACTCACCGCCAGGGAGTCGGCAAGGCCAGGCTCTTCGGAAAGCGCCCGACTGGCCAGCTCGAGTCCGATCCGGATGTCCTCGCCGACTGATCCGCCGTGATTGACCCACCACGCAGCACGGCGCCAGTGAACCTCGGCCGCCAGGACGAGGGCGTCAACATTGGAAGGGTCACCTTGGAGGAGCGGTCGGAGCGTCTCCTGGGTCTGGCGAAGGAGAGCCAGAGGTGAATGTCCCTGCCGGATTTCCCAGCGAGCCTCCAGCATGGTAAGGGCGGCTCGGGTGTAAGAGCAAGTCGGATCATCCGGTTTGAGCGCCCGCGTGCGCTCGAGCGCTTCGCGTGCCGCGTCGAAGTCGGCCCCTGGCGAGCGATCCTGCTCGAGGAGCCAGCGGGCGCGGGTCACAAGCGCTCCGGCGAGATTGCTGAGGGCATTGGCATCACGCGGGTCGATCGCGAGGACCTCGTGCACGCTCGCAATGGCCTCATCAAGAAGAGGAATGGGGTCGTCGCCGCGGTTGATGGCGAGATCGGCGCCGGCCCAGAGCGCGGTCGCCAGGTTGGCACGGACCGGGGTGAGCCTGGGGTCGAGCGCGGCCGCCTTGCGGTAGGCGTGGATGGCGGCAGCGAGGGATGCCGAGGCTTCGAAGCCGCGGCGAACCTCATACTCGGCCTGGGCCTGCAAGGCGATGCC
Source organism: Thermoanaerobaculaceae bacterium (assembly GCA_035403265.1). Taxonomy (GTDB): domain Bacteria; phylum Acidobacteriota; class Thermoanaerobaculia; order Thermoanaerobaculales; family Thermoanaerobaculaceae; genus JAAYVZ01. The sequence continues at coordinate 10,357 of DAONEV010000038.1, forward strand.
CTGGTTGTTGAGGGCGCGGACGAAGTTTGGGTCGAGTGCGAGCGCGCGATCGAAAGCCGACACGGATCGCATCAGCGAGTTACGCGGGTCGAAGTTGTGGCTCGCCTCGTGCTCGGCGCGCAGGTACCAGGTCAGGCCGAGGCTGTTGTAGGCAAGCACGCTATTCGGGTCGAGTGCGACGGCGGCCTCGAAGCTCTGCCGGGCCTGCCCGAGGGACGGGAGTGGGTCGTCTCCACCGTCGTTCGCCGCTTCGGCCAGGGTCCACTGTGCCAGGCCCAGCTCGAGGTGGGCCTCGGGGTCCCGTGGCGCGGCGCGGACGGCCTCGGCGCCAGCCGTCAGCGCGGCGGCAATGGTTGGCGCGGAATCGCCTCCGTGGCGGCCCAGATAGCCGGAGTACTGCCAGTGGAGGTGGGCCTGCAGCGTATTTGGTCCACCGTCATGTGCCCCTGCCTGGAGGGCTCGACCGCACGCCTCGATGCCCCGAGCATAGGCCAGCGACGGCGAGCTCCCGCGCCGCATGTCCAGGTCCATCTCGCGAATCTGACGGGAGCACTCGCTCAGGTACAGTCCGCTGTCGCTGCGGGCAATGGCGAGCCCCTGGGCATAGGCTTCGCCTGCTTCGGCAAGCTTCTGTGCCGCCGTGGTGTATTCGCCGCGATCCTGCGCCTCGGTGCTGGTCGTCACGAGGACATCTCCCTCGAGCTTCTTCGCCTCGTAGGACCAGGGTGCCAGGCGGAACGCGCGGCGAGCGCCATCCAGGGCATCCTGGTGACGCCCCTCGAGCAACGCGATCAGGCCCTCGGCGTGATCCAGGGATTCGCCTGCGGCACCTGCCCCGATTTTCAGGTAGCCAAGGGCCGGGACCCGGAGCGCCGCCTCCGCCCGGCGCACCATGTCATCCCGCAGCTCCTTGATCGGAGCTCGCTGCGCGCTGTCGAGGGCCTGCTGGTAGAGCCCAGAGAGCGCAAGTCCAAGAGAAAACGCCACTTCTGGCTCCCGGTAGCCGGCTTGCCAGGCCGTCTCGAGATGGAAGCGCGCCTTGGCATACCGCCGCATGGCGAGAGCACCGCGACCGAGGGCGTACTGGCCAGGCCCCCTGGCGGTGCGTCCGAGCCTTGCCGCCTGGCGCTCGATCTCCAGCAATCGCTGCTCCACCACGGCCATCTCCCGGCCCGTGTCGTGGAGGGGGAGCAAGGCCGATGTCCGCACCAGCCCTTCGATGTCCTTGATCTGCTCGCCGAAGCGGCGGGCCGCAGCCGCCTGCTCGCGGGAGCGGACGAGGGTGGCCAGGGCAAACGAGCCGGCTCCAACGGCGACCGCCACGGCCAGCCCGACCAGGGTTGCTGCGACCCGATGCCTGGTGAGCATCCTGCCAAGCCGGTAGGCGGCCGAGGCGCGCCGTGCCAGGATCGGCTCGCCATCAAGATAGCGGCGCAGATCTTCGGCCAGGGCTCCCGCGGACTCGTAGCGCCGGGCTGGCGCTTTCTCGAGGCACTTGAGGGTGATGGTCTGGAGGTCCGGGTCCAGGTCCGGGGACACCTCACGGAGCGGCTTTGGCTCTTCGGCCAGCATCTTGACCAGTACCTCGAGGCCCGAGCTGGCGACGAACGGCGGTCGGCCTCCGAGCAGCTCGTAGAGCACGCAGCCGAGACTGTAGACATCGGTGCGGCGGTCGATGCGGTCGAGTTGGCCGCGGGCCTGCTCCGGGGCCATGTACGGCGGCGTGCCGATCACGGCGCCCGTCAACGTCAGCTCGCCGACCTCGGCATCCCGCACCAATCCGAAGTCCAGCACGAACGGCATGAAGCTCCCATCCTCGTGGCGCTCGACGATGATGTTGGAGGGCTTGAGGTCGCGGTGGATGAGGCCGGCCAGGTGGGCCGCATGCACAGCCTCCGCGACCGAGCGCATGACCCGGACCTTCTGCTCGAGGCTCATCCTGGCTGCGGCGTGGTCGAGAGTTTCGCCGTCGATGAACTGCATGGCAATGTACCGACTCCCGTCGACCTCGCCGACCTCCCATACCGGACAGATGTTGGGGTGGTGCAAGCGGGCCTGGGCCCGGGCCTCCCGAAGGAAGCGCTCGACCGTTTCCTCCTCCTGCCCGATCAGGATCTTGACGGCAACATACCGGCGCAGTGTGGGGTCGAACGCCTTGAAGACCTCCCCCATGCCCCCTTCGCCGAGCTTGCTGATGACCTGGAACCGCTTCCATCCGCTGAGGTTGCTCGTGGAGGAGCTGGTGGTCTGACCGGTGACGAGCTGCGGGCGACTCGAAGGCCCGTCCAATGCTCGTGGCGCCGACGCGGGCTCCTTGCCTGAGGTGGCCCTCTGCAGCTCGCCGGCGCGTCGCTTGACCTCTGCGGTCAGAGCAGCGGCCGTGTCCTCGGTGACGACGCCTTCGCGGATCAGGGTGTCGAGCACCTCGTCCCACGCCGGTGCCAGTCGGGGCCCCTGAGCCGGTCTTGGGGTGCGCATCACACGTTCCAGGCGTTCGGGCGCGACCAGCCCGCGCGAGACCGCCAGGAGGACGGTCTGCCGGTTGGTACCCTGTGACGACGAACCCCCCAAGCAGCCCCCTTTTCGAGGATTATCGGACCGGGGACGCGGTCTGACAATCGGCAGCGCCGGGCGGGACCGTGGCCGCGTCCGAGGACACCCGCTTGAGAGGTTTCTCCGCCGAGGGCTGTGACCGAGGCAGCGAGGGTGCGGCGGCGGCCATTGGAATGGGTACCAAACACGTTCGAGGGCCATCTGATCGCTGGCCTGGCGGGGGCGGGGTACAATCGGCAACCGATGCTCGCGCCGCGACCGTGAGATGTCACACTGATCTTCCAGGCGCCTTTCCGAAAGGGGGTATGGCCATGACCATGGAGCGCACGAACCTGATCGCCCAGTGGGCCTTCAACACCAGCCCGATCCTCGGCCGCTTCCATCTCTGGCTGGAAGACGTGGAGGAACGCTGGACCCGGCAGGACGATGACGAGGAGTTCTCATTCGTCGGCTCGGCGATGGAGGATGCCCTCATCATGACCACGGCCGTGACGGCCCTGGGCACGCGGCTCTTCGGGCGCTACGGCGAGGGCAAGGGTCTCGACAAGGCGGGCATCAACCAGGTCAAGAAGGACGCCGATGCGGTGTCGGCCTACGCCATGAGCGAGGCCCTCTGGTACCTCACCCGCCGACTGCCCGAGAACCACGCGATCATGGTGAGCCTTGGTGAAGGACTCATGCCCAAGGCCGGCGAGACACCCGAGATGGGGTCGAACCCGCTACTTGGGTTTGGGCGCGTCTATGCGCGTCCCGGCGTCGCCAAGTTCCTGGATCGCCGCGTGCACCGCATGATCAACGATCCGGAATACCACTGGGATGAATTCTGGCAGGAGATCCGCGCCGCCGGGCTGACAGTCTGGGGCGCTGCCATTGACACCCTGGAAAATACCTCCCGCTTTGCCAAGGGCTCACCGACCGGACCGCTCGCGGTCCTGCACGTCTTCGATCAGCCGCTCCAGGTTGCCCTGCCCTACGAGGGGTACATGGGGAGCCTGACCCTGCCCGACCATGTGGTCCAGGCGGCCGAGAAGCGCTCGACGCTCCTCAACTACCTGACGCCACGCGCCCTGATCATGCACGCCATCCGGGATGCCTACCCCTCGATCAAGCCCGCCAACGTGCATATCTGGACGCTGGGCGGCAAGACGAGGGAGGCGAGGCTGGCTTCGCTGTGGGAAGAGTGGAGGGCCGTCGGGGCCCACGTCGTGGAAGACGGCTGGATTCTGCCCAATGGCATGGCCTCCTTCAACGAGTCGGGCACTTACGCCCCCATGTATCGGGTCGGTGCATACCACGACGAGACGGGCGAGGAGCACCTCTTCATCCTGGACGGCTACGCCGCCTCGGCTGAGGCCATCCAGGCGGCGTCCCTGGATCCGATGTTGGGGGTCACGACCTCGATGACCCTGTTCTCCTCCAAGTTCGACGTGAGCTGGGCGCGGGAGGTCAACATCCTGCACCTCGACCCCGACTCCGACGACTTCGCCCGCCAGCTCGACAAGGTGCTGGGACGTGAGGTTCCCCCTCAGGAGGTGGCCGAGTACCAGCAGATCATCGGCCACGCCCGGCGCGCCGGCATGCCCTGCGACGCCCCCACCGTGCGCGTCGACGACTTCTTCCCCAACAAGAAGTGGCGGGGTCTGGCCTTGGCCGGGCACATGCTCCCCGACCCCTACTCCGGCAACCCCGGGGTGGAGCAGGTGCGCCAGGGCGTCTACCGCGTCACCAGCCGCGCGACCTGCGAGCGCGGCGTCCGCGAGGTGGTCTTCACGCTGCGGCTGAAGGAGACGTTCGAGGAGAGCCGACAGGTCTTCTCGCCGTTGCTGGACCGCTTCTGGCGTGGCCAGGACTTCCGCACCCGGCCGGTCAAGATCTCCGACTCGGGGCGCATCCGCAACGAGCTCCAGACCTGGTGCTCCGAGGCACTCGAGTACTTCAACGACGACGGCATCCGCCTCCGTCTCGACAGCGTCGAGGACGCCGTCATCTCCCCCGAGAAGAAGCGCTTCATCCGCGAGGTCCTGGCCTGGTACAAGGAGAACCACCCGACGTGGTTCCGCTGGCTGGAGATCTGCTGACCTCTTACCGACCGTAGACCGTCACCACCACGGGCCGGGAGCGGACGCCGTCCGCGCGGACCTGGAAGCGATGGGCGCCCGGGCTCAGCTCCCACCGGGAGGCGTAGGGGGGGCTGACGCGGGTGTGGGTGACGCCGTCCACCAACCAGGTCACTTCGCGCGGATCGCCCGGCACGGCGCAGCGCAGCTCCAGGCTCTGGAAGCGGCGGGGCAGGTCGGGGCTGAGCACGAAGGCGTCGCCGTCGGCCGGCGTCAGCACGGCCAGGCGGTCCCCTGCGGCGGGCGCTGATGCGGTCGCCACGGTCGTCCGGGTGCTCAGCAGCCCCTCGTCGGCCGCCCAGTCGCGGTACAGGGCAGGCCAGTGCACCACGACGTGCCCGTCCGCCAGCCGCTCGTGCCAGGTGCAGGTCCGGCGGGGAGCCTGTCCGGGTCGCAGGAGCTCGCGGACGACGCGCGGGCAGGCTGGGGACGGCGTAAGACCGGACAGGGCGCACACCTCCACGCGCCCGAGGCCGGAGGGCCACGGCCCCAGGGTGTCACGGGTCGCCAGGTCGAGGCCGGGATGTGCAATCTCCGCCCAGGCCAGCATGACCTCCCGCCAGGTGGTGCCGGCGCCGGTGATGCCGGAGACGTTGCCCATCGGGGCGCGGTTGAAGTTGCCGGCCCACACCCCGACGACGACCTCCCGCGTCCCACCCACGCACCAGTTGTCCCGGAACCCCTCGCTCGTGCCGGTCTTCACGGCCGCAGCGAACGGCAGTCGCAGCACGCTCCACAGGCCGAACGCGGGGGCACGAGCCTCGGGGTCGGCGAGGATGTCCACCACCTGGGCCGCCGCTTCCGCCGAGCACACCCGGACCTCCGGCCCGGTGCCAGGGCGACGGAGCACGTGCCCTCCCGCATCGACCTCTGCGCGCCACGCCGAGGGCGACACCTGTACCCCGCCGCGCAGCAGCGCCCCGAACGCCGTCACCAACTCGACCAGGCTCACCTCGCCCGCTCCGAGGGTGAGGCCAAGGCCGTAGCGCTCGGCGCTCTCGCCGAGGCTCATCACCCCGGCGCGATGCAGGAGATCGAGCAGCTCGTGTGGGCCGACCTGCTGAAGGACGCGGGCGGCAGGCACGTTGACTGAGCAGGCGAGGGCGGCGCGCGCGAGGAGTGGGCCGTGGTAGCGCTGGTCGTAGTTGCGGGGGGTCCAGGTTCCGGTCGCCCAGGTGAAGCTGGAGGGGATGTCCGCCAGCACGGCGGCCGGTGAGAGGCCGCGGTCGAAGGCCGCGGCGTAGGTGAATGGCTTGAGCGCAGAGCCGGGCTGTCGCAGGGCACGTGCCCCGTCGAGCTGGCCGTCGGGAGCTGTCCAGAAACCCCCGGAGCCCTCCCACGCCAGCCACTCGCCCCGCCGCAGGTCGGCCACCACCACGGCCATCGACGACATCCCATCGGCGGCCAACCCGGCAAGCTGGCGCGCCACGATGCGCTCCACCCGCGCCTGCAGCTCGGGATCGAGGGTGGTGAAGACGCGAGTCGCGGTGGGCTCCAGCCTTCCGATCTCGGCCTCGACCCGTGCCAGGAAGTGGGGAGCGGTGTAACGCCACGGGTCGGAGGCCAGCACCGCCGGCTCGGCCAGGGCGGCGGTCAGCGAAATGGCATCCAGCCACCCCAGCTCACCCATGCGGCCAAGGATGGTGTCGCGGCGCGCTTTGAGCTCCTCGCTGCCGCGCCAGGGATTGGCGCGCGAGGGGGCGCGGGGGATGGCGGCGAGCAGCGCCGCCTCGGCCGGTGAGAGCTGGGACGCCGGCTTGCCGAGATAGACCCGTGCCCCAGCCTCGAAGCCGACCACCCGGTTGCCAAGGGGGGCGCGGGACAGGTACGCGGCCAGGATCTCGCGCTTGGACAACCCCAGCTCCAGCCGCAGCGCCAGCCTGATCTGGGCGAGCTTGGCGCCGGCGGTGCGAGGGCGCGGGTCGAGCAGGCGGGCAAGCTGCATCGTGAGGGTCGAGCCGCCCGAGACGACCCGCCGGGCCCGCGTGTCCTGCCAGGCGGCCCGGACCAGGGCCAGGGGGTCAACACCTGGGTGGCGGAAGAAGCGGCGGTCCTCCGCCGCCAGGACGGCGTGCACGAGGTGTGGGCTCACGGTCTCGGGGTCGACCGGCAGCGCCCGGATGCCATCGCCGTCGGGCACCAGGCGCAGCAGACTGCCATGGCGGTCGGTGAAGCTGATGGCCGGTCTGGAAAGAGACAGGGGACAGGGGACAGGTGGCAGCAAGACCGCTGCCAAACCCGCCAGGAGGAGGAGAGCTACCGATGCCAGCAGCAACCCGAGCCGATTGACTCGCGGCCCGGCCGGCTGGGAGCCGTGTCTGGGCAGGCCCGGTCGCCTGGTTGCTGGCTGCCCCAGCGGGCCGGTGCCATGCCGGCCTGGTGCCAGCCTTGCCATTCGCCTGTCGTCCCTGCTTTCGAAGCCGTCAGGCCACCGCGTCCCAGACGTTGAGCCCGGACGCCGCGAGACGCGAATGACGAACCTGGCGCCGCCTCGACCGTGGACATGCGAGCGCCTTCCCATCTCACAGTCTCCAAAGGCGTATCCGCGCGCGGAGCGCCCGGGCGGCGCCCGGTGGGCGCCGATGCGCCGCCCGGAGGTCCGTGCCCGCCCCTGGTCTGCTCGTGGCCATCTCACCGCCCGGGCAGGGACACCTCGAAGGTGCCGCCGCCCACGGTGCCGAAGACCTCGGGAGCGTACATTTCCTCGGCGTGCGCCGGGCCGAGCACGAAGGTACCCGGAGTGGTGGCACGGCATCGCACCTTGGTCGTGGTGGTACCGGGAGGGAGCTGGGTGGCGTAGAGCAGCACGCGATCGTCCCGCAGCTCGACGTGGTCGAAACCAGGTCGCCACCACAGGCCGTCCTCGTCATCCGCCGAGCGCTCTTCATGCTCTTCGGAGGGCTCGTCGTGGCGCGTCGTGGTGGCCAGCTCCGGGTCGAGCGCCTCAAGGCCTGCCGGCAATGGCACCTCCGCCGCCACGAAGCGCCGGGTGGCCGGGCAGGTCACCGAGATCTCCATGGTGATCTCGTCCCCGGCCGGCACGCCGGCAACGGCGCGGCCCCGGAGGTCGACGAGGCGCCTGGCGATCTCCAGCCCCTGCGCCAGGGGTGGTCGCGCGGCTCTCGG
>DAONEV010000039.1:0-18071 GCA_035403265.1 Thermoanaerobaculaceae bacterium
CATCGGGGTGGACCTGCCGCCCGACCTGGCGGAGCCGCTGCCGCCGTTCTGCTGACGCCTTCCACCTGGGACGAATCGAGGGGGCTCCGGCCCCCTCTCTTCGTTTGGCGCCTCGACGGGCGCCGGCTCCTACGCCGGGGCGAGGGAATCACGATGGGCGCCGGGGCATCCGCGTGCCTACTGCCGGCCCATCGGGCTCGGCAGGACGGAGTGGTACTAGCTGGCTCTCAGGGTGCCAAGCTGAGCGAACAGTCTGAACTCCGCTGCATCTCCGCTGTAGACCATGATCATGTGTCGGAGAAAGTCGCGACCAAGCAACCCCATTAGTCGGGTCGGCCAACCATCGCTGCGGGCGAGGCTAATTGGTTCGAGAAGCTTCTCGAGTTCGTCGACGCCAGCCGCGGGCTGCGAGCGGTTCATTGTGAACCCGTGGCCGTCTACCTGCTTGAGTTCAATGATGATCTCCGGAAGGAACACCGGATGGTCCTTCTGTCCTCCAACCCCGAAAATCCTCTGGGTCCTAATTGGCTGGAGTCCGAGTTCTTGGGCGACTGCGGTGCTGATGCAGGTATCCCCAGCTCCTGTATCCAGCATCATCAAGCCCCGAATTGGCTTTGGGACGCTCCGTCCTCCCGCAGCGGCAGCATTGCGCAGAGCCTGAGGTGGGGCGATCGCAGCTCGAACAAGTGGCCCAATCCTCACCAGGAATCCAGGGTCGGGCAGTTTCTCTAGGATGAAGGGCGATTCTGGGTCCACAAGGGGCGGCTGCAACACTGGCGGAGTGTTCGCGAGTTGCTTCCAACGCTGACGCCTCGCGGCTCGCTCCATCTTCTTGGGAGTCTGGCCGTGTCTCATTTGTCAGATCTAACTGAAGAGGATTCCGAGTTGCAGCGCCACTGGGAGGATGTGGCCACGCGGAGGCTCGATTGTAGCCATGAACACCTGTTCGTTAGGGCCGAATGCAGCGATCGAGGCTTCCAGGGCGTTCTCGTAGGTCGTGTAGATGCCAAGAAGAGTAGTTCCATGAACTACGGCCACCTGGCCTGGATGGGTCTTCAGAAGCTGAGGAAGCAACCTATCGAAGGTCGCTTGCTCCTCATCGAACGTGCTACTCCCGGTGCGATTCATAGACCACCACCTCTCGATATCGGCTCGCAGTGCTGCACAAGCAACCCAACCAACAGCGATAACAATTTTAGACCATGTTGTCAATCCGCACGCTCGCAAGGGAGGGACCGACATTGGGCGCCGGGTCCATACTCGGCGAGCAAACAGACCGCAGGTTCCCATCGGGCTCGCCAGGCTGACCCTGGGCTGGCGTTTCGGCCCTGGCCCGCAGTCCTACCCCTCCCACGACGACAACGTGGCTCCTGGGGCATCCTGGAGCCCACTGTACCCCGGCAGTACCCCGGGGCTTTTCGCGCGTTGTGTTGTGGCTCGTAAGTTATTGGTGCCGGAGGTGGGAGTCGAACCCACACACCCTTGCGGATACGGGATTTTGAGTCCCGCGCGTCTGCCATTCCGCCACTCCGGCGACGGCGGGCATTGTTGACCGAATCGCCGCGTGGGGTCAAGCCGTTGTCAGTTGGGGACCTGGGACCCGAAGCTCACCGCGCGCCCCTCGCCAGGTGTGCCATGACGAGCCGGCCAGCACCGCCGAGACGCCGGCGAGGCAGAGCATCGCGAGGCACCGAAAGCCACTCGATCCGGGGTCCTCGCCGGCCAGCAGGACGAAGTCGGGCTCCCTGCCGAGGGTCGCCCTCAGATCGCGGGTCACGCTGTGGTCCCAGAGTGGGCTTGCGGCAGGCAGGAGAATGCCCGTCACGGGTCGGCTGGCCGACTCCTCGCAGACGGCTGCACCATCCAGCTTGACCACCATGAGCCTGGAGCCGGAGGGGTTGGTCACCGGGACCTGGGTCCACTTGATCTTCTCGAGGAACCAGCGATGCGGCCAGCCACGAAGCTGCCGCGTCGCGTGCCGGCAGTCCCAGCGGCCATCGACGAGCCGCACCCACTGGGTGCCGGTGGGCACTGGAGCATCGGCGGCCAGTGAGAATGGGCGCGGCTCAAGCTGGGCGCCAAGGCGGACGGCGTCGCTATATGACAGCATGGCCAGCACCCCGAATAGGAGTGTGCCGACCCCCCCCAACAGCACGCCCAATACAGGATGGCGCTGGACCAGCCCGGGGTCCACGTGCACCTGCAAGGCCAGCCTCCAGGTCGATGATACTCCTCCATGACAGGGAGAACGCCGGCTCCACGGGCCTTCCCGCCGCCGGTAGTACAATCGCGGCCATGGCAACCACGGTCGACCAGATCCGCACTGCCCTGGCTTCCGCCTATCCGGTGACCGTCATCCTGTCGCCGGAAGAAGATCGTATCGAGAAGCTCCTGCAGCGTTTCGCGGCCGGCATCCGGCCCGATCCGTTGCCAATGCTGACCTGGAACTGCCTCGAAGGGTTCAAGGAGCAGCCGGGGAGCAGCGACCCGGTGTCGGCCCTGACCTGGGTGGCCGAGCAGGGTCCGCGGGGGTTCTACCTCTTCAAGGACGTGCACGTCCTGCTGGACGGCAACCGCGGGCTCCTGCGGCGCCTGCGCGACACGGCGGCGGCGGTCCGCAACACCGGCCGGTTCCTGTTCCTGCTTGGGCCTTCCTTCATCATCCCCGACGAGCTCAAACCGCTGACCTACCTGGTCACCTCGCTGTTCCCTGACGAGAGCGAGGTCTCGGTGGTGGTGACGGCCCTCCTGCAGCAGGCGAGGCGCGAGGTGAGCAGCGACGCTCTGCTGTTGCTGATCGACTCCCTGCGCGGCATGAGCCTGCTGGAGGTCGAGAGCCTGCTGCGCCGCCTGCTGGCGCGCCATGCCTCCGTCAACGAGGCCTTCATGGCGGAGGTGCTGGCCGAGAAGGAGCAGATCATGCGCAAGGAGGGCATCCTGGAGTTCGTGCCCCCGGACCGCGGTCTCGGCGAGCTTGGCGGCCTCGACCAGCTCAAGCTATGGGTGCGCCAGCGTGCCAGCCTCTTCACACCGCAGTCCCGCGCCGAGAACCTGCCGCGCCCCAAGGGCATTCTGCTGATGGGCATGTCCGGATGCGGCAAGTCACTCGCGGTCAAGGTCATCGCCACGGAATGGAAGCTCCCGCTCTTTCGGCTCGACATGAACATGGTGTTTGCCGGAGTGCACGGCTCGGCAGAGTGGGTCTTTCACCGCGCCCTCGAGGCCACCGAGGCCGTGGCGCCTGCCGTGCTGTGGATCGACGAGATCGAGATGGGCATCGCCGGGTACCATGAAGGCGAAAGCGGATCACTGACGCGCATCTTCTCGACCTTTCTGACCTGGATGCAGGAGCATCGGGCCGATGTCTTCGTCGCCGCCACCGCCAACCGCATCAACCTGCTGCCGGCGGAGATCATCCGCAAGGGACGTTTCGACCAGGTCTTCTTCGTCGAGCTGCCGACCGAGGAAGAGCGCAAGGAGATCCTCGCCATCCACTTGCGCCGCCAGCAGCTCGACCCCGGCAAGCTCGACCTCGTGCTCCTGGCCTCGGCGACCAGGGGTTGGAACGGCGCCGAAATCGAGCAGGCCGTGATTGCGGCTCGCATCGCCTGCCACGCCGACCACCGCCCGGTGGAGCAGCGCGACCTCCTGCACGCCATGGGGCAGATCGTTCCACTCTCCACGACCATGTCCGAGCAAATCAAGGCGATCCGCGGCTGGGCTCGCACCCGCGCCATGGCGGCGACCACCCAGGGCCGCCCGGAGATGTAGCCCCACCCAACCGGCCAGGCTTAAGGCTTCAGGCTTAAGGCTCAAGATCCCCCGCCCACCCAGGGAGGTTCAGGTACGGTCCCTCAAGGGGAGGGTGGGGGAGCTGACCTACTGACCTGCTGACTCGCTGATCCGCCGGGTGGGCGGTGGAGCCTGAGCCTGGAGCCTTGAGCCTGGAGCCTGGTCGGGAGGGGGGATGACGACGACGCGGGCCTCGTCATCGGTATGCAGCAACAGGGGGGCACAGGACCGTGGCCTGGCTCCGCCGTGACGGGCGAGCAGATCCAGCACCCAGGCTTCCTCGGCCTGCCGCGCGCGTCCGAGCTTGCGCCCGGCCTGGGGCAGGGCGACGCAGAACACCACCTCACCCTGAGCGGTATTGACGAGCCCGGCCAGGACCGAGACCCCACCGTCGGTCGCCGTCAGGGTACCGGTCTTCCCCACCATGGAGGTGGCAACCGGCCCCCCGGTAAGGAGCGGGAAGAAGCGGTCGACGGTGCCGGGGTCGCAGCCGGCCACCGGCAACAGCTCCTCGACCCGCAGGCCCATTCGCCCGGCGGTGCGGTGCAGGTCCCGGAGCAGACCGACGATCTGGCGGGGTGTAAGACGGTTGACCCCAAGCCCCGAGGCGGTCTCGAGCTGGATCTCGCCCGGCCTGGCATGGCAGCGTTCCGAGACCAGCGCCACCAGCTCGTCGACCGGCCCGATGGCCTCGCCGACGCGTTCGATGTCATTGTTCGAAAAGCAGTTGAACCGGCGTAAAGTACCCTCGAGGGGGCGCGAGCGATGCACGACGAGCAGCTCGCCCAGCACCACCTCGCCATCGACGCCAACCCCTCGTGCCACCGTCAACCGGGGCGGGTGGCGCACGTCGAGGCCCCGGCGCCCGGCAAGGTCCACCCAGGCGCGCCGAGCGGCGCCGTTCCACCGCTTCGAATCGAGGGCCTGGCGGAGACGGGTGGCCATCAGCAGGCCGCGCTTGAGCGGGTCGGGATCCCGGCCCGAGGAGCCGTTCTCCCACCCCATCCAGAAACGCCTGTCCACCACCAGGGCGCCGGTCACCCGCTCGATGCCCCGCTGGTTGAGGGCGAGGGCGACGAGAAAGGCGTTCTCCTCGTGGAAATCTGGGTCGTATCCCCCTTGGACGACCAGATCGCCCACCACGGTCTTTGTGGCCTTGTCGATCGCACCCCGAGCGTAGACGCGGGTTTCGAAGCGGGCCTGAGGACCGAGGGCCTCGAGCGCCCAGAGAGTCGTGCCCACCTTGACCACCGAGGCGGGGTTGATCGGTTCGTCGGCTCGCTTGCTGTCGACGACCGCACCGTCCAGCGTCTCGACGTGCCAGACCAGATCAACAGGCGCGGACGCCCGCCTGATCGGTCGGCTCGCGTGGCGCCCGGCGGCCGCCTGACCGACACCGGCAACCGTCAGGCACAGCCCAACAACCAGAAGGTGGATGAAGCCTCGCACGGTCGGCGATTGTAGCGCACCGGGAGAAGCACCTCCCAGCCGGGGTCACGACCTGGCAGGGATGGGCAGACAGAACAAGGGTCGACGAGGTGCCTGGCGAGATGAGTGGGAGGGTGGCGGCCCGTAGGGGAATCGAACCCCTGCTTCCGGCGTGAGAGGCCAGCGTCCTAACCTCTAGACGAACGGGCCACCCGAGGGCAGGAACCCTAGCACAGGACCGGGGTTGCTGTAAACCCATCCCACCCATCAGGGCCTCAGGTTCTCCCCCCAACCTGCCACCCGGCTCAAGGCTCAAGCTCCCCCGCCCACCCAGTCGTGTCCTGTGGTGCCTGAGGTCCTTGGGGCGGGAGGGGGAGCTTGAGCCTTGAGCCTGAAGCCTGCAGCCTGGGTGGGGGGCGTATCATTCCCCCGCACGGCCTGAGCGGAATGGGCCGGGGTGAGGGGCGGTTGGGCCGTGGGGAGGGCGGGATGACCTGGGAGTACTCCGAGAAAACCAAGCAACTGTTCATGGATGCGGTGCATGGCGTGGCCGGCACCCACATGGGGGAGATCGCCGACCCGGATGGCTTCGGCGAGCACGGATCGATTGCCTGTGGTGACGCCCTGCGCTTCACCTTCCGCTGCGAGCGGCACCCATCTGATCCGCTCCAGGATCGCATCGTCGAGGCGCGGTATCTCACCTTCGGCTGCACCTCGGCGATCGCCGCCTCGGAAGCGCTGTGCACCATCATCGAGGCGGGTCACTTCTCGCCGGTTCAGGCGCTGAAGGTCTCGAACCAGGACATCGTGGACTTCCTGGAGGGGCTGCCGGAAGCCAAGATCCACTGCTCGGTGATGGGCGCCGAGGCACTCGAAGCCGCGGTTTTCAACTGGGCCCAGAAACGCGGCGTGGACCTCAAGGCACTCGGGCTCGACATGACCAGTGCAGAGCAGGAGGAAGGGCGTCTGGTCTGTAAGTGCTTTGGTGTCACCGAGCCGTACCTGCGCCGGAAGATCAAGGAGCTGGAGCTCCACTCCATACCCGAGATTACCAATGCCATCAAGGCTGGCGGCGCCTGCATGTCGTGCCACCACGCTCCCGGTGGGCTTCAGGACATTCTCAACGACATCTGGGGCCGCCACCCGACGACGCTGGTGCCCCTGCCGTCGATGCCCGAGGGGCACCGGGACGCCACCGCCACCGGGTCGGAGCTGTCTCCCTACCAGTTCGCCAAGCAGGTGGAACGGGTGCTCAGCGAGGACGTGCGGCCCCGCCTCCAGGATGACGGTGGCAACCTGGAGATCATCGACATCAAGGAGATGACGGTCTACTGCCGCCTCTCTGGGGCATGCGCCAACTGCGCGGGAGCGACCGGCACCATGAAGCTTCTGGTCGAACGCATTCTCAAGGAACGGGTGGACGAGCGCATCCGGGTCATTGCGGTGTAGGAGGCTGAGCCGTGGAGATCGTCTACGCGGACAACAACGCCACCACCCGGGTCGCCCCCGAGGTCGTGGAGGCCATGCGGCCCTTCTTCGAGGAGAGCTACTTCAACCCGAGCTCGATGTACGACGCGGCTCACGGGCCGGCCGAGGCGATCAAGGAGGCAAGGGCCTCGATCGCCCGGCACCTCGGCGGGGTCCGTTCCGACGAGATCCTCTTCACCTCATGCGCCACGGAGAGCAACAACACGGCGATTTTCGGCGCGGTCAGGGCGAACCCCGCAAGGCGCCACGTCATCACCACGTGCGTCGAGCACCCTGCCGTGCTGAACGTCTGCAAGGAGCTGGAGCACGAGGGCCTCGAGGTCACGGTCCTGCCCGTAGACCGTCAGGGCCGGCTCGATACCGCCGACTTCGTGCGGGCGCTGCGCCGCGACACCTTGCTGGTCACGATCATGCACGCCAACAACGAGACGGGCGTCGTCTTCCCGGTTGGCGAGCTGGCCCGCATCGCCAAGGAGACCGACCCCGGCATCATCGTACACACCGACGCGACCCAGACGGTCGGCAAGCTCGCCATCGACCTGTCCAGGCAGCTTCGGCACGTCGACATGCTCGCCTTCTCCGGTCACAAGCTGCATGCCCCCAAGGGCGTGGGCTGTCTCTTCATGCGCCGCGGCACCGCCTGCCGCCCGTTCCTGCTGGGCGGTCACCAGGAAGCCGGCCGGCGCGGCGGGACCGAGAACGTCGCCTTCATCGTCGGCCTCGCGCGGGCCCTGGAGCTGGCGGTCGCCACCCACGAGGATGACGAGCCGCACATTACCGCCATGCGTGACCGCCTCGAGCGGGAGCTGACGGCGCGCATCCCTCTCACCGAGATCAACGGCGCCGGGGCGCCCCGACTGGGCAACACCTCGAATCTGTCCTGTCACTTCGTGGAGGGCGAGGGCATCCTCTACCAGCTCTCCGCCGCCGGGATCTGCGCGTCCTCCGGCTCGGCGTGCACCTCGGGCTCACTCGAGACGTCCCACGTCCTGCGCGGCATGGGGATACCGTTCACGGCCGCTCACGGGTCGGTGCGGTTCTCCTTCTCCCGCTACAACCGCAAAGGCGACGTGGACCACATCGTCTCCGTCTTCCCCGAGGTCATCGCCTCCCTGCGGCGGCTGTCGCCCTACTGGGACAACGCCAGCGACCGACCGCGCCCCGAGGCCGAGGGTATGCTGCACGGTGCCCCGGCTGGCGCGCCCCGCTGATGGCTCGCGACCCCCGGGCGGGAGGGGCCATGCCCAGGAAGGTGCTGATCATTCTTGCCCACCCGCGCAAGAACAGCCTCTGCGCGGCGCTCGCCGCGGCGTACCGGAGGGGGGCGGTTGCGGCCGGCGCCGAGCTGAAGGAATTGCTACTCCCGGACATGCGGTTCGACCCGCTCGTGCACACGGCGCGGCCCGAGGAGCAACCGCTCGAGGATGACCTGATCGCCGCGCGGGAGGCGATCCTGTGGGCCGACCACCTGGTCGTCGTCTACCCGACCTGGTGGGGGACGTATCCGGCCCTGCTGAAGGGGTTCCTCGACCGCGTCCTGGTCTCGGGCTTCGCGTTCCGCTACCGCGACGGCTCGCTTTGGTGGGACAGATTGCTGGCGGGTCGCACGGGCCACCTCATCACGACCATGGATGCGCCACCCCTCTATGACCGCCTCGTGAACCGCTGGCCCGGCATCAACGGGCTCAAGCGGACCGTCCTTCATTTCTGCGGCGTGAAGCCGGTGCGGGCCTCGGCATTTGGTCCGGTGCGAGGCTCCTCGCAGGAACGGCGCGAGGAGTGGGTCCGGCACGTCGAGGCACTCGGCCGCCGCCTTCGCTGAGTCCTCCGGACACTCTCATCGAGTCGGACCTCAAGCGTGAAGGTAGAATCACACGAGCGCGCGGCCGTCGCCGGGCGCTGAAGGAGACCACGAGCATGGCACCACACCAGGGAACGATTGGCATCCTGACCGGTGGCGGCGACGTCCCGGGGCTGAACCCGGCGATCCGCGCGGCCACCGTGCGCGCCCTCCGCGAAGGCTACCGGGTCGTCGGGTTGCGGCGTGGCTGGGCCGGCCTCGTCGAGCTTGATCGAGAGAAGAAGGAGCCTCAGCCGGAGCAGTTCATCGAGCTGTCGGAGGAGATCGTCAACAAGGTGGGACGCACCGGCGGGACATTCCTCCACTCCTCCCGCACCCGCCCCTCGCACGTGCCCAGGTCCCAGGTCCCGCCGCACCTCAAGGCGAAGTACCAGGACGAGGTCAACGACCTCACCCCGGAGGTGCTGGCCAACCTCGAGTGGCTGGGAATCTCGACCCTCATCCCCATCGGCGGCGACGACACCCTGTCCTATTCCGTGCGCCTGCACAAGGAAGGCGTGGGAGTCATCGCCATCCCCAAGACCATGGACAACGACGTCCCGGGCACCGACTACTGCATCGGCTTCTCGACCTGCGTCACTCGCACCATCGAGATGACCCACTCCCTCCGCACCACCGCCGGCTCCCACGAGCGCTTCCTGGTCATCGAGGTGTTTGGCCGCTACGCCGGCTTCACCGCGCTGCTACCGACCATGGCCGGCGCGGCCAACCGTTGCGTCATCCCCGAGCACGTCTTCGACATCGAGCAGCTCTGTGAGCTCCTCGCGGCCGATCGCTACTCCAACCCCTCGAAGTACTCGGTCGTGCTGGTCTCCGAGGGAGCCCGCTTCCAGGGCATGGAGGAGATGGCCTTCGAGGGTGACGAGGCGGACATGTTCGGCCACAAGAAGCTCGGAGGCATCGGCGACCTGGTCTCCCGCAAGCTCAAGGACTGCTCTTCCAAGTTCAACCATGGAAGCAAGATCGACGTCATCAACCAGCGCCTGGGTTACCTCGTGCGGTGCGGTGACCCGGACGCCCTCGACTCCATCGTGCCAATGGCCTTCGGCAACCTGGCGCTCGACCTCGTCCTCGACGGTATCTCCGGCCGCCTTGTCAACGTCCGCAACGGTCGCTACGACAACGTGCCCATCGACATCGTGACCAGCCGGAAGAAGGTCGTGGACGTGCACAAGTTCTACAGCCCAGAGCGCTTGCGGCCGATCTACTCGCGCTTCGAGACGAAACCGCTGTTCATCATGACCTCGGACTTCTAGCTCCCATTCCCCTCCCGGAGGTCGGTGGTGGGTGCTCGGTGATCAGCGGCGGCGCTGCAGGTTGGTGACTACCAGAGTGGCGCCAGCGGTCTCCAGCGCCCCCAGCAGGCCGTCGATGTCGGCAGGCGTCACGAACACACGTCCCTCGCCCTCGATCAGCACCCCTTCGTCCTTGACGGAGGCGAAGACGCTGGTCGGAGCGCTGTCGAATTGGTGCGAGCCGACGACATAGCCAGGCAGGACGAGGCCCGACATCCGTTCCCCGAGCAGCGGCCGATGGCGGCGCACCCTGGCTCCGGCCAGCGGCATGCAGACCGACTTGCCCAGCCTCGCAATCCGCAGCTCGCCCGGCACCACCCGGTAGCGCAGCCTGGCCGGTGCGACGATGAAGACCAGGGCCAGCAACCCAGCTCCGACCACGAGCAGGACCAGGTACAGCACGAGCCATCCCGCATAGGAGGCGAAGCGGCGAGCCGGCGGAACGAACACGCCGGGCCTGTGATTTCGGAGGGCGAACATCATGGCCTCGGGATCGGCCGGACTGAGCACCAACGGCGCGGTCTGTCCACTCCCGCGGACGAGCACACCCTGCTCGCCACAGTCCGACGCGAGGTAGACCTCCCCGAGCGACGGGAATTCGAAGTACCCCACGCAATAGCCGGGCTTCTCCTTGCCGAAGTGCAGCTTCCCATGGCGCAAGACGACCGTCGTGGGTTCGGAGAGCCGGGCCAACGAGAGGGTGGTCACGTCGTACACGAGGCTGCGGCCGGTGGTGACGATGAGGTTCTCGGTGTTGACCTCGTAGCGCAGGGTCCCCGGCCACAGGTAGCCACCTCCCAGCCAGGCCAGGAGGAGCACGAGCAGTGCCAGCCCGCCGGTGAACCACCATCGGGCGGCCTTGCGGGACGAAGCGACGGGGACGAACTCGCGGGCTGGCTGGTCACTCATGGAGGGCTCCTTGTGGAGGCAGTCTACCTGCCGCCGCGCCGATTTCCACACCTGGCTTGCACCGGACCTGTAGAATGCCACCCGAACGATGGCCGATCTCCTCGAGTGCTTGCTGCAGATCAAGGCGCTACACGAGACGCCGCAGCGCCTGCGGGAAGCGGCCGACCGGGCCTCGGCGACCGCCTGGAATGTCCGCCCGGCCCCGGGCGTCTGGACCCCTCTGGAGGTTGCCGCCCACCTTGCGGACCTGGAGCTGGTCTTCGGGGTCCGTCTGCGCCAGATCCTCACCGTGGATCGCCCGTTTCTCCAGCCTCTCGATCCCGACGCCCTGGCAGTGCGAGCTGGATACGCCGGATGGCCGCTCACCGTGGCTATCGAACGGTTCACCCGTCGGCGTGCCGAGACTCTCGAGCTGCTCGACGGCTGCTCGGCCACCGATCTCGAACGTCCGGGCATCCATCCGCGCCGTGGCACGATGACGGTGGCCGACACGGTCGCACTCATGCTCGCCCACGACATCGATCATCTCGGGCAGATCCGGGAGCGTCTCGGCCTGCTTGCTGCCCTGCCTTCCCAAGGAGACCGCTCATGAGCGAGGCGAAAGCGTCCACATTCCCCCGCACCTTCTGGACCGCCAACGTCATGGAGCTGTTCGAGCGCGGCGCCTATTACGGCATGAACTCGGTGCTGGCGATCTACCTCACCCTCTCGGTGGCCGAGGGCGGACTCGGTGCGAGCGAGCAGGCGGTGGGCTTCCTGCAGAGCATCGTCTATGCCTTGACCTACGTGCTGCCGATCCTCGGCGGCGCCCTCGCGGATCGCTACGGCTATCGAAGGATGCTCCTGGTGGCGTTCTCGTTCCTGGCTACGGGCTACTTCGCGGCCGGACACATGTCGAGCTACGCCCTGGTGTTCCTGGCGCTGCTGGTGATGGCCACCGGCGCCGGCCTGTTCAAGCCGATCATCTCCGGCACCATCGCGCGCTCGACCGACCAGTCCAACTCCGCATTCGGGTTCGGCATCTACTACTGGATGATCAACATGGGGGCGTTCCTGGCGCCCCTGGCGGTGAGCTGGCTGAAGGGATTCAGTTGGCAGTACGTCTTTACCGCTTCCGCCGCCTACACGGGTCTCATGCTCCTCCCGACGATCTTCGTCTATCGCGACCCGCCGCGCCCGGAGTCCACGAAGAAGCTCAGCGAGGTGCTCCGCGGCGCCGCCGAGGTGCTCGGCGATGCGCGCTTCATGCTCATGATCGTCGTCTACTCGGGGTTCTGGATCCTCTATTTCCAGAACTTCGGCTCGGTGCTGTGGTACCTGCGGGACTTCGTCGACCGCACTCCGGTCTCCGCTGCCGTCTCGTCGTTCCTGACGACGTTCGGCTTGCACATCGCGTTCGTGTTCGACGCGGAGCACGTGACGGTGATCAACGCCGGCACCATCATCCTCCTGCAGGTGGTGGTCAGCCGCATCGTCAGGGATCGGGGCGCCCTGGTGACCATGCTGACTGGGATGTGTATCGGCGCCGTCGGCTTCCTCTGCCTGGCGCTGTCGCGCAACCCCTGGGTGTTCATCCTGGGCATCACCGTGTTCTCGATCGGCGAGATGACCGCCCATCCCAAGTACTACTCGTTCGTCGGCCTGGTTGCACCGCAGGACCGCAAGGCCGTCTACATGGGATACGCCTTCCTCTACGGCGTCTTCGGCTCCCTGCTGGGCTCCAACCTGGGCGGGTTCCTGTACGAGCGCATGCTCAAGCCCGTGGTGGGCGTGCCGGGGACCGAGGGTCGCACCCGGGTGTTCTGGCTCCTGTTCGCGGTCCTGGATCTGGTGGCGTGCGCCGGCCTGTGGTTTTTCGCCCGCTCCTTCGGCGAGGACACTCCGGACACCCGCGCCCGGGCTCGCCGCGTCATGATCGGCGTCTATACCGGTATCGTCCTGCTCGGTCTGGCGTTCCTGGCCATTGGGCTCCACTCGACGCCGGTCGGGTACCGCACTGTCGTGCAAGCCCTCATCTTCGTCGCCCTCGGGAGCGGCGGTATCGCCGTCAGCCTGAGCCGCAGACCGGCCTGATCCCATCCGCCCCGGGCCAGCTCCCGGCGGCCGGGCACCGAGCCGCCGCTACATCCGCACCAGGCCGACGTGGGCGGACGGATGTCCGACCCCGGGCGGCAGCACGGCTCGCCGCGTACCCTCCTCGGGGCACTGGTCGCACGCATCGAAGACCACGAACGCCGCCCCGGCCACCCGGCCACTGGTCGGCAGCGGCTTCTGGACATCGTCGGGAATGCTGGCCTCCGGCATCTCGCCAAGAAGCACCACGGCCTCGGCGCCCAGCTTCGTTGCGAGCGCGGCGAGCCGCTTGACCGCCGGCGCGTCTCCCGTTCGCAGGGGCGTTGGAAAAACCTGAACCGCAAGCAGATAGTACGGAATCTCGGGCTCGGCGACGTAGATCTCCACCTCGTCGACCACGGTCATGGCCGGGCCCGTCTCGGCCGGCCACACGGCCAGGGGTGGGGAGAGCACGGGAGCGGCAGCGAGCAGCAGGGCGGCGAGCATCGTGGACCTCAGGCGGGCGGCGTCAGCTTCTCGACGCCACCGAGGTAGGGACGCAGCGCCTCGGGGATGATCACCGAGCCGTCAGCCTGCTGGTAGTTCTCGAGGATGGCGATGAGGGTGCGCCCAACCGCGATCCCGGAGCCGTTGAGGGTGTGGGCGAGACGCGGCTTGCCGCCGCCGGCGGGACGCACCCGCAGCTCCAGGCGGCGGGCCTGGAAGTCCTCGCAGTTGGAGCAGGACGAGATCTCCCTGTAGCACCCCTGGCCGGGCAGCCAGACCTCCAGGTCGAGGGTCTTGGCGGCCGAGAAGCCCATGTCGCCGGTCGAGAGGGTGACGACCCGGTACGCCAGACCGAGGGTCTGCAGCACCCGCTCGGCCGAGGCGGTGAGGACGGCCAGCTCGTCGTAGCTCGACTCGGGCGTCGCGATGTGCACGAGCTCGACCTTGTCGAACTGGTGCTGGCGAATCAGGCCGCGGACGTCCCTCCCGTGGCTGCCGGCCTCGGCCCGGAAGCACGGGGTGTAGGCACAGTAGCGGCGCGGCAGCGACTCCTCCTCCAGGATCTCGCCGGCGTGCAGGTTGGTCACCGGCACCTCGGCGGTGGGCACGAGATAGAAGTCGGTGCCCTCGAGGTGGAAGAGATCTTCCTCGAACTTGGGGAGCTGACCGGTGCCCAGCAGCGCCTGACGGTTGACCATGAACGGGACGTAGACCTCCCGGTAGCCGTGGCGGCGGTGGAGGTCGAGCATGAACGTCACGAGGGCGCGCTCGAGGGCGGCGCCGGCTCCCCAGAGCACGGCAAACCGGGCGCCGGTCACCTTTGTGGCGCGCTCGAAGTCGAGGATACCGAGTGACACACCGAGGTCCCAGTGGGCCTGCGGCTCGAAGTCGAAGCGTGGCGGCTCGCCCCAGGTCCGCTCGAGGCGGTTCGCGGTCTCGTCGGGACCGGCCGGTACCGACTCGTGGGGGAGGTTGGGAATCACCAGCTCGAGGTCCGTCATCTCGTTCGCCAGCCGGGTGGCCTCGGCCTCCAGCTCGGCGATGCGCGTGCCCAGCGCCGCCATGCGGCCCTTGGCAGCCTCGGCCTCATCCCGGCGTCCGGACGCGAAGAGCTGCCCGATCTCCTTCGAGCCGCGGTTGCGCTCGGCCTTGAGGCCCTCCAGCTCGGCCTGGGCCTGCCGCCAGCCGGCGTCCACCGCCAGGAGGCGCTCCAGGGGCGCGTCACCGCGTCGGGTGGCAAGCGCCTGACGGACACGATCGGGGGCGTTGCGGAACAGCTCTCGGGACAGCATGGGAACCTCCAAACGCCGGATTGTTGGCTCTTTGGGCGGCGGAGTCAACCTGTCCGTATACTTCGTGCGTGATGGGACGGGTGCGGGTTGCCGCGAGTGCCTCGGTGGTTGCCTTTGCGATCCTTGGCGGAGTCCTGGCTGCCACCGGCCTCGTCCCCTGCCGCGAGACCCTGGCCGCTTCCCTCGCCATCGCCGGTGCCTTCCTCCCCGCTGCCTGGCTCGCCCCCGCCGGCTTTCGCCGCCGCGCCGCCGAGCTCGCCATCCTCCCCGCCGCCTTCGCCCTCACGCTCATCGCCGACCCCGCCCAACGCGCCATGGCGCTGCCACCTCTCCTCGTCCTCGCCGCCCTTGCTGCTGTCGCCGCGGCGCGCCCTCGCACCGCACCCCAAGCCTTGCCGTGGCTTGCCGCATCCTTCGCCCTCGCCGTCACCGCCGCCGGCGCCCTCGGTCTGGTCGGCTTCCCCCTCTGGCAGGCCGGCCTCGCTCTCCTTGTCCCGCCCTTCCTCGCCGCCGCGGTCTGCCGCGTCCTCGGCTGGGAGGCCGCCCTCGTCGTGGCGTTGCTCACCGCCCCTCTCCCCTGGGTCCGCTCGCCCGTCGCGGCCGCTGCGATCCTGCTCTTGGGCGGCGCCGCCGCCAGCGTCTGGTGGCGGTGGCGGCGTCGATCTCCTCGTCCCTCGACTCTCGACGGTCGAGGGCTGACTTCCCTCACGGCTCGGGTGGCCCGCGGCTGGTTCCCGGGGGCGCTCGGCGTGGCGCTCGTTGCTTCCGCCCTCGCTCCCTGGGGGCTGCTCGCTCCGCGCCTCGCCTTCCCCGACGCCTCCTGGCTCGCCGCCGGGCTCGCCCTCGCGGCGCTCGTCCTCACGCCCTGTCTGCCTCCCGCCGCCGCCGGCGCCGCCTGGCTCGCCGTTGCGCTCGCCCTCGGTCCACCCCAGCCTTCCCCCACCGAGCGTCCCGGGCTCTCGCTCTCCGCCACCTCGCCTTCCGCCCAGCTCCCGCCTGGCGCGGGAACGGGCTATGTCCTCGATCTCTCCCTCGCCAATGCCGGCGCTCTCCCCGCCGGGACACTCGTCGCCACGCTCTCCGTCGGCGGCGCCGAGCATTCGCTCCACGCCGGCGCCGAGCTCTCCGAGTGGGCGCTCCTGGGCCCGCTTGGCCACGTCGCTCACGGGCTCCCCGACCACCCCGTCTTCCGCGCCCGCGAGCCCGGTGCCGCCAGCTTCTGGAGTGTCGGCAGCCGCCTCCGCCTCGAGGTCCCCAAGGAGGTCTCGCCGTCGCTCGTGCGCCACCCGGCCCTCCCCGACCGCGTCATCGTCACGGTCGCCCAGGCCGGCCCTCCCCGCCCCACACCACCCCGTGACTGGCCCCTCCCCGCCTGGCTCCTCGCCGCCGCCCTCGCCGTCGCCGGCCTCCAGCTCGCCGCCCGCTCCTTCGACACCCCCTCGGCCGCCCTCCCCTGGGCCCTCCTCGTCGCTGGCGCCCTCGCCGCCCGCCTCCCCCTCGAACCCCTCCGCCTCCTCGCCGAACGCCATGCCGTCGACCTCGCCCTCGCCGCCTTCCTCGCCGCCTGGCTCCCGCTCGCCCGCCGCTTTCTCCCCGCCCGCCCCTTCCTCACCGCCACCGCCCTCCTCCTCCCCCTCGCCCTCGCCACCCCACACCTCACTCCACCAATGGGTGACGGCAACTATCACCTTCTCCTCATGCAGTCTCTGGTGCGGGACGGCGACTTCGACCTCGCCAACAACTTCGACCTCGAACACTACCCGAACCAGCGCATCTACCTGCCCTTCCCGGGCGTCTTCCTCCACTCGCCGGTGCTGGCGGTTCTCCTCGCGCCGGGCTTCGCCCTGGCCGGACGCTCCGGCGCCCTCGCGCTCCTGGCCCTGACCGGGGCGGGACTTGTCGCGCTGCTGGCGCGGCGAGCCGAGCAGCTTGGCGTGCCGCGTGGCCGTACGGGGTGGCTGAGCCTGGCCCTGCTGCTCTCATATCCTCTCCTGACCTTCACCGGTGAGCTGTGGACGGAGCTCCCTGGCGCCTTTCTGCTGGCGCTGTCCGTCGGGCTGGTGGCGCTGCCGCGCGTTGGGCCCTGGGCGGCGCCCTTGCTGGCGGTGCTCGGATCGGGGCTGAAGACCCGCTTTGCCCTGCCGCTCGGGCCCCAGGTCCTTGCCGCCTGGTGGCCGCAGCGCCTGCGTCCGCGCACGGTCTTGCTGGCGCTCGCGGCGGCCGGCGTGACGGCCGGCTTCGTCGCGATCGTACTCACGGCCCTCCTGGGGAACCCTCTCGATCCGCTCGGCAGGCGCTCCCTGACGACGCTCCTGCGGGTGCGTCCAGCTCAGGCTGGCCTGGTCGTCGGGGGCCTCGCCCTCGACAGCGCCGGCGGCCTGCTGTGGGCAGCGCCTCTGGCCCTGGCCGCCACCCTGGGTCTTGGCGTGCTGGCCCGCCGCAGCGGCGCGGGAGAACGGGCGCTCCTGGCAGGAGCCGCCCTCACCGTCGCGGCACTGCTGCACCTGCAGGAGTGGCGAGGCGGGGACTCCCCGCCGGCCCGATACCTCGTGCCGCTGCTTCCCGTTGCGGCGCTCGCCGGAGCGATGCTCCTGCGGCTGCCGCGGCGCTGGCGGCCGCTGCTCTGGGTGCTCGTCCCGCCCACG
This sequence comes from Thermoanaerobaculaceae bacterium, assembly GCA_035403265.1. Taxonomy (GTDB): domain Bacteria; phylum Acidobacteriota; class Thermoanaerobaculia; order Thermoanaerobaculales; family Thermoanaerobaculaceae; genus JAAYVZ01. The sequence continues at coordinate 17,270 of DAONEV010000039.1, forward strand.
CTCGCCGTGAGCTGGGTGGCCGCGACCCGTCCCTTCCTCCTCATCAACACCGGCAACGGGGGCTTCTGGCTGGGCAATGTCATCGCCCGCCGCACCGGGGCGGACGCCCTTGACCTCTTCCCATCGTTCCTGCGCCTGACCACCGCCACCTGGGCGGTGCCAACCGCCGTCCTCGTCCTCGTGGCGCTCGTGGCCACGGTCACCCGGCTGCGCCCCGGCGCTGCCCGACTTCTCCGCCGCGCCGGGGTATCGGTGTGGATCCTCGCCGGCGGAGCACTCCTGGTCACCCTCATGGTCCGTCCCGACGCTGCCATCGAAGTGGAAGACCCCCAGGTCCGCCACATCGGGGGCGTCCTGGATCCGCCGCCCGGAACATTCCTCCGCTATCTCCTTCCCAACGGATGGCGGCTCGCCACCGGCGAGGCTGTGGAGGTACCAATCTCCGCCCGCGCCGGTGACGAAGTCCATGTCACCAGTCGGGTCGAAGGGCCGGCCGGACCCGCTACCATGCTCCTCGCGTCGTGGATCGGCTATTCGGCGTCTCCCGTCGCGATCACCGTCCCGACCAGCGGGGTGATCCCACTTCCCCCGTCTCCAGCCGGCGGCCACCACCTCCTGCGGTTGGCGTTGCAGGCTCCCCCTGGCGTCAGCGTCGTGCTGGACCGGGTCGATCTCGGCCGTCCCCGATAGTCGCGAGCCGCACTCCGTATACTTCGTGCGTGATGGGACGGGTGCGGGTTGCCGCGGGTGCCTCGGTGGTTGCCTTTGCGATCCTTGGCGGAGTCCTGGCTGCCACCGGCCT
>DAONEV010000040.1:0-17922 GCA_035403265.1 Thermoanaerobaculaceae bacterium
CACCCAGCACCTCGGCCTGCTGTGGGTGGCGGTGGAGGCCACGGCGCTGGCGTCGGCACCGTTGATCTCCTTCCATCGCCATCACCGCTCGCTGGAGGCGACCTGGAAGTACCTGCTCATCTGCTCGGTGGGGATCGCCCTGGCGCTGCTCGGCACCTTCTTCGTGGGGGTCGCGGCGGCGCGTCCAGGCGGCGAGTCGGCGTCGATGCTGCTGTCCGACCTGATGGCCGAGGCGGCGGTGCTACAGCCGGGCTGGCTGCGCGCGGGCTTCATCCTGCTGCTGGTCGGCTACGGCACCAAGATGGGTCTGGCTCCTCTGCACACCTGGTTGCCCGACGCGCACGCCGAGGCGCCTTCCGTGGCCTCGGCCCTGCTCTCGGGAGCGCTGCTCAACTGCGCCTTCGTCGGCATCCTGCGCGGCCAACAACTCCTGGGCGCGGCTGGGCTGGCGCCGTTCGGGCGGGGGCTGCTCGTCGTTCTCGGGCTGGTCTCGATGACGTTCGGCGCGGTGTTCGTGATCCGTCAGGCCGACTTCAAGCGCCTGCTCGCCTACTCCTCGGTGGAGCACATGGGGATCATGGCCCTGGGCGTCGGACTGGGTGGCGCCGCGACCTTCGGGGCGTTGCTGCACGCGGTCAACCATTCGGTGGCCAAGGGCATGCTCTTCCTGGTGGCCGGGAACCTCCTGGCCGCGTATCGGACGAAGTCGACCGCCATCGTGCGCGGCGCGACGCGGGCGCTGCCGGTGTCGGGCGTCCTGTGGCTCGTCGGGCTGTTCGCGATCACCGGCTCGCCGCCGTTCGGGACGTTCTTCTCGGAGTTCTCGATCCTCAAGGGCGCTCTGGATGCCGGGCGCTGGTGGGTGGCGGCAGCGTACCTTGGGCTGCTCGGCGCGGTGTTCGCGGGGATGGGCCGGATCATGGTCCGAATGGCGCAGGGCGAGCCAGGCGAGGGCGTGGCCGTCGAGCCGCACGAGGCGTGGTCGGCGGTGATGGCCCCGGCCGTGCTGCTGGCGCTCGCCCTGCTGCTGGGTCTCTGGGTGCCGCGCGGGCTCGCGGAGCTGCTCGGAGCCGCGGGGCAGTTGGTGGGGGGTGGGCCATGGCGGGTATGAGCCTGGCCGAGCTCTACAACGGAGGCGCGGTGCTCCTCGCCGAGGTCCCAAGGCTCGACTGGGAGGAGCTGCGCGCCGCGGTGGTCGGCGAAGTGGCTGTTGGCGGGCGCCTCGCCGCCCTGACCGGTCGGCCGGAAGCCGACGGTATCGAGGTGCTGGCCGTGCTCGTGCGCCCGGAGCAGGGGTGCCTCGCGGCCGGTCGCGCCCTGGTCGGGGAGCGTTTCGCCTCGCTCACGCCGGCTTGCCCCCAGGCCCACTGGTTCGAGCGCGAGCTCGCCGAGCAGTGGGGGGTCGTGCCGGAGGGCCATCCCTGGCTCAAGCCCATCCGCTTTCATCGCTCGTACCGCGCCGGGCGTGACGCCTGGGGCCGCTCCCCGGAGACGCCGATCCTGCCCGGGGTGACCGACTTCTATCGGGTGGAGGGGGACGAGATCCACGAGGTGGCGGTGGGGCCGGTGCACGCCGGCGTCATCGAGCCGGGTCACTTCCGGTTCTCTTGTCACGGCGAGCGGGTACTGCACCTGGAGATCTCCCTGGGCTACCAGCACCGGGGCGTCGAGCGGGCGCTCGTCGCCGGCCCCGACCGGCGGAGCATCCACCTTGCGGAGACGCTGGCCGGCGACTCCACCGTCGCCCACGCCACCGCTCTCTGTCAGCTTCTGGAAGGGTTGGGCGGGTGCCAGGCGTCGCCCCGGGCCGACGTCATCCGGGCCGTTGCACTGGAGCTCGAGCGGCTGGCCAACCACGTGGGCGACCTGGGCGCGCTGGCCGGTGACGTGGGATTCCTGCCGACGCAGTCGTTCTGCGGCCGGCTACGCGGGGACATCCTCAACCTGACGGCGGAGCTTTGCGGCAATCGCTTCGGCCGCAATCTGGTGCGTCCCGGAGGCGTGGCCTTCGACCTCGATCCCGAGCGGGTCGAGCGGATGGCCGCGAAGCTGGCTGCCGTGATGCGGGACGTGCGCGGGGCGGTCGAGCTGATGTTCGAAACTTCTTCGGTGATGGGCCGGTTGGAAGGGACAGGCGTGGTGTCACCGGCCCAGGCGGTCGAGATGGGGCTGGTGGGCGTCCCGGCCAGGGCCTGCGGCCTTGATCGCGACGTGCGGGCCGAGCTGCCCTCGGGGATGTACCGTTTCGCCCAGGTGCCGGTGTCCACCTGGCATACCGGGGATGTGTTTGCCCGCGCGTGGGTGCGCTGGCTCGAGGTGCAGCGGTCGGCGCAGTTTATCGGGGACCGGCTGGCGGCCCTCCCCAAGGGGCCAATTCGTGTCGACAGTCCACCGATCGCCGCAGGAAGCCTCGCGGTCAGCCTCGTGGAGAGCTGGCGCGGCGAGCTCTGCCACCTGGCGATCACCGACCCGGCGGGTCGTTTCGCATCCTACAAGGTCGTGGATCCCTCGTTCCACAACTGGATGGGGCTCGCCATGGCGTTGCGCGAGCAGCAGATCTCGGACTTCCCCCTGTGCAACAAGAGCTTCAACCTGTCCTACTGTGGGCATGACCTATGAGGTGGGGGGTGGCTCGATGATTCGTGCGATTCGCGAGCGGTGGCGGCAGGGGTACCGGACCATGGCGTACCCCGAACAGGCGCCGGTGCTGTCGGATCGCTACCCCGGTCGGCCCGCGCTCGATCCAGCCCGCTGCCTAGCCGACTGCCACGCCTGCTCCGAGGCCTGCCCAACGGGTGCCATCGTCGCGGACCCGGGGCTTTCCCTGGACCTGGGACGCTGCCTGTTCTGTGCGGCATGCTCCAATGCCTGTCCCCGGGGTGCGATCGAGTGGACGGGTGACCACCGGATGGCCACCCGCAGCCGCGAGGCGCTGGTGATGAAGGACCGCGAGCTGGAGCTGGCCCTGTCTCTCGACGTGACTCTGCACCGCCTGTTCGGACGCTCCCTCAAGCTCAGGCAGGTCTCGGCCGGAGGGTGCAACGCCTGCGAGGCCGACGTCAACGTGCTCTCGACCGTCGGCTGGGATGTCGGACGCTTCGGCATCCAGATCGTCGCCTCACCCCGCCATGCCGACGGCCTGCTGATCACCGGCCCGGTGCCGGAGAACATGCGGTTGGGGCTCGAGAAAACCTGGATGGCCACCCCCTCCCCCAAGCTGGTGATCGCGTCTGGCGCCTGCGCCATCGCTGGCGGTCCGTTCGCCGGCCACCCCGAGGTGATGGGTGGGGCGGCGGCGACGTTGCCGGTCGACCTCTTCATCCCCGGCTGCCCACCCCACCCCGTCACTATTCTGGACGGTCTCCTGCGGCTGCTCGGACGCCTCGACTCGGCAGGTCGGTCGGACAGCCCACGAGGGTGAGACAGGTCACGCCCGGGTTGCACGACGCGTGGTAATCTGTCATCGACTGGAGGTGTGACATGAACCGCCTGACCCCGCTGGAGATCCAACGCGCGATCTTCCCCGGCCGCTGGAAGGGGATGGATCCGGACGCGGTCCGCGCGTTCCTGTCGCAACTGGCCGAGCAGGTCGAGGACGATGCACGTTTGCGCGGTGAGCTCAAGGCGCAGGTGGCCCGCCTCAGCCAGGAGGTCGAGGAGTACCGCCACCGCACCAACGGCCTCAACGAGGCGCTGGTGGCGGCGCAGCACACCGCCGAGGCGATGGTCGGGCGGGCCGAGGCCGAGGCCCAGCGTATCGTCAGCGAGGCCCAGGCCCTGGCCGATCGGGTCATCGACGACGCCATTCGCCGGGCCGAGAACCTCGAGCTGATCATCAGCCAGCTCCGTTCGCGCCGCCGCGCCGCGCGCGCCGACCTGGGCAAGATCGTCGAGCTGCTCCAGGGCTACGCCAAGGATGACGAGACGGCGGAGGAGCGGGAGGCCCAGGCGCCCTCGGTGGCGCTGATGCGTCCGCGTGCTCGTGAGGGCAAGGCCAGCTCGTGAGCCTGCTGGTCGTCAACATCTCCCAGGTCGTGACACCGCGCGGCACGGCCGCGCAGGGCGGGGCGGCGCAAGGAGTGCTCGAGCACCTGCCAGGTGCCGTGGTGCGCTGCGAGGGGCCGGGAATCGTGTTTGTCGGGAGTCTCGGCGAGCATGACAATCTCTTCCCACCCCCCGACGAGGTGCTGGATGCCGGCGGTGGGTGCGTCATTCCCGGTTTCGTGGATCCCCACACCCACCTGCCGTTCGCCGGATACCGCGAGGGGGAGTTCGACCGCCGGCTGCGCGGCGAGAGCTATGCCCAGATCGCAGCGGCGGGCGGTGGCATTGTCTCCACCGTGGCGGCGACGCGGGCAGCCGACGAGGACGAGCTGCTGCGCCTCACCCTGCAGCGCCTGGACCGTCAGCTCCTGCACGGCACCACGAGCACCGAGGCGAAGTCCGGCTACGGGCTCAACCTGGCGGATGAGCTCAAGCAGCTTCGGGCTCTCAGGCGGGCCGGTGAGCGACACGCGGTGGAGATCATCCCCACCGCCATGCCGGCCCACGAGGTGCCGCCCGAATGGCGCCACGACCCCGAGGGGTACGTCCGGCTCGTCGTCGCTCAGATCCACCCCGCCATCGCCGCCGCGGGCCTCGTGGAGGGTGTCGACGTCTTCTGTGAGAAGGGTGTCTTCTCCCCCGAGCAGACGCGCCGCCTGCTGGCGGGTGCCCCAGGCTTCGGCTGGCGAATCCACCTCCACGCCGACGAGCTGTGCAACCTGGGCGGCGCCGAGCTGGCGGCCGAGCTGGGCGCCGCGTCGGCTTCGCACCTGCTCCACGTCTCGGATGCAGGCATTGCAGCCCTTGCTGCAGCGGGCACCGTAGCCATCGCGCTGCCTGGCGTCTCGTTCTTCCTGCGCGACCGCTTCGCGCCGGTGCGCAAGCTGGTGGAGGCCGGCGTGCCGGTGGCGCTGGCCACGGACTGCAACCCCGGCTCCTCCCACACCGAGTCGATGCCGCAGATCCTGGCGCTGGGCTGCCTGGGTGCCGGCCTGTTTGCCGAGGAGGCGCTGGTGGCGGCCACTCTCAACGCCGCCGCCGCGCTCGGCCGCGCTGATCGGATCGGGAGCGTCGAGCCTTGCAAGCAGGCCGACCTCGTGATCCTCGACGCCCCTGACCCCAAGCACCTCGTCTACCACTTCGGTGTCAACCTCGTCCGCCACGTCGTCAAGGCCGGCCGCGTCGTGGTGCGGGACGCGAGGCTGATGGGCTACCAGGCGAACACGCAGTAGAGGTCGCCGACGTTGGTGCCGGTCGGGCCCGTGAGCAGGTGATCACCAAGGGCGCCAAAGAAAGGGTAGCTGTCGTTGCGCTCCAGATGCATCTGTGGGTCGAGGCCGAGTGCCCGGGCGCGGGCGACGGTTGTGCCGTCGACCATGGCGCCGGCCGCATTGGTGGGGCCGTCCCCGCCGTCGGTGGCGAAGCACGCCACGGCCACGCCCGGCACGCCGGCCAGCTCGATGGCCGCGGCCAGTGCCGCCTCCTGGTTGCGGCCTCCCCTGCCGGGACCGCGGACCGTGACCGTCGTCTCACCGCCGACGATCAGGCAGGCGGGAAGCGGCAGCGGTCCTCGGCCGTCGTGAAGGTCGCAGCCCAGGCGAGCCAGCCGGGAGCCCAGGTTGCGGGCCTCGCCCTGCTGCGTCGTGGTGAGGACGGTCGCGTGCAGGCCCAGCTCCCGTCCGCGGGATGCCGCGGCTGATGCGGCCTGGGCGTTGTTGCCGACGATCACGTTAAGGACGCGGTCGAAGGCCGGGTCGCTGGGCGTGAGCGTGTCCCGAAGCGCCTCGCCAGCCCCTTGCCGGAGCCGCGTCGAGACGGCGGCCGGGACGGTGGCCCACAGCTCGTACCGATCCAGGACCCGACAGGCGTCGGCAACGGTCGTGGGGTCTGGCGTCGTGGGTCCCGAGGCGATGACGGCCAGGTCGTCGCCGACCACGTCGGAGAGGGCCAGCGTGAGAATAGGAGCTGAACCAACGAGCCTGGCGAGCCCGCCCCCCTTCACACGGTCGAGGTGCTTGCGGACGGTGTTGAGCTCGTGAATAGTGGCGCCACACCGGAGCAGGAGATCGGTGGTTGCCTGGAGATCGGCCAGGCTGAGCCCCTCAGCGGGCCAGGTCAGCAGCGCCGAGCCGCCGCCCGAGAGCAGGCAGAGGATGAGGTCATCGGCGCGGGCGTGGCGTCCGAGCTCCACCAGCCTCAACGTGGCCTCGATGGCGCGGGCGTCGGGCACCGGGTGGGCGGCTTCCACCAGCTCCACCCGGGACGTCGGCGCCCGGTGCCCGTCCTTGACGATGACCAGGCCACCGGCCACGCGGTCCCCGAGGATCTTCTCCGCTGCGGCCGCCATCACCCCGCTCGCCTTGCCGGCCCCCACGACCCAGACGTTTCGGGGTGAGTAGGCTCTGTTCCCGGCGCGGGCCCGGCCGCCGTCGACATCGAGGTGGAGGGACAGCGCTCTCCCGGGCTCGACCGCCGCCAGGCCGGCGTCGAGAGTCTCGAGGATGGCCTGGCGTTGCCCCTCGGCGATCCCGCCACCCAGGAGCGCGCGCGAGTCCGGCAGGCTCCTCCCGACGTTGCTCAGGCGATCCATGCGCGTGCCAGGCTAGCGGCCGGGACAGCACGGATGCAAGGGGGTCCATGCCAGGCTGGACGTCAGCTCAGCCAGCCCAGTCTGGCGACGAGGTGTGCGATCGCCCAAAGCACCAGGCAGGCGATGACGACGAGTGGGGCCCACTTTCGCCACAGCGACATGGTGGCAGGCGCATCGTCGGTGGTCCGGCCGCCAAACCAGCGGATGTCGGCGAGTCGGACGGCGAGCAACGCCAGGACGACGAGCCAGTACGCGGCATCACGCCAGGTCAGGGAGAGCCCCTGTCGCTGGGCAATGAACACCAGCAGGAACGCCAGGATGGCATTGCCTGCCGCCATCCAGAAGAAGCGGGCCACGCAGCCGAGGCCGCTGTGCTGACCCGCCGAAACGGGTGGAGGGTTCTGGGTCATAGGTCACCTTCCGTGGGGATCCCGAGGCACGGCCGGAACAGAGCACCGTGCCGCCGCGGTGGAAGTGGTGTGGGCGGCCAGCTAGCTCAGGAGTGCGAACGCGACCATGGCCGCGGCCAGGACTCCTGTCACGACCCAGATGATGACCCAGTTCTTGGACTTGTTGCCGTCGGTGGATTCGAACATCGCGCCCTCCTTCGAGGAGCTCGCGAGGGCGCATTCGCGACAAATCGGGCGCCCTCCAGTCGTGCCCGGGCAGGTGCTGCTGCCCGTGACCAACCGGATGGCGGCCCGACCATCCGCTACCAACCTCCGGCGGCCCGTCTGTCGCCGAACCCTTGAAGCCAACACGCGACCGGCGGTCGCGCCTCACCCGGGTTCTAGCAGCCGGGAGCGCCGCCGTCAAGGGCCGGCTTCAGGCCCGCTGCAGGTTGGCGAGGGCGGGGATGAGGGTTTTGCGGCCGCCGCGGTCGAAGTAGACGACGAGTCTGACCTGGGCGCCGCCGCCCTGAACCTGGAGGATGACGCCGGTACCGAAGGTCGCATGGCGCACCTTGAGCCCAGGCCGCCATTCGCTCCCACCTGCCTCCGCAGCCCTCGGCCCGGGAGCGGGAGCCCGGCTCCCGCCGAACGCCGTGGCTCGTGGCCCGTGGGCTGAGGCCCGCCCGTCGTCCGCGGCGACCCTCGGGCCGCGGGACCAGGCGCCGGCCAGCTCCTCGTGCTGGGGGCGGCGCGTGATCATGCTGCGGTCGTCGAGGACCTCTGGCGGCACTTCGAGCAGGAACGGCGAGGGTCGCCCGGACATGAGCTGGCCGTTGACGCGACGCTGCCGTGCGGAGGTGAGGACGAGGGTGCGACGCGCCCGGGTCATGCCCACGTACGCGAGGCGCCGTTCCTCTTCCTCGTCGTCGAGGTCGGCACCCTCGCGCCGCAGGGGCAGCAGGCCGTCGTCCATGCCGACCAGGAACACGACGTCGAACTCGAGGCCCTTGGCGGCGTGGAGGGAGGAGAGCTGCACGGCATCCGTGGCCGTCCGGGCGTCGGCGTCGGTGAGGAGGGAGACCTCGTCGAGGAACCCCACGAGGTCGAGGCCGCGCTCGCCGGCCTCGGCGGCCGCGCCCACGAGCTGGTCTTGATTGGCGCGGCGGGCGCGGTCCTCCTCGTCCTGGGAGGTGTACTGGGCGGCGAGCCCGGAGCGTTGGAGCAACGCCTGGACCACCTGCTCCGGGGTCGCGGTCGAGGTCAGCGCACGCAGCTCTTCGAGGAGCGCGAAGAACGCCGTGAACGACACGCGAGCGCGTGGCGTGAGGGTCGGGGGCAGGGTCCTGGCCGCGGCCGGCAGCGAGTGGCCGCTGGTCGCCGCCGCCTGCTCCACGTGTTCCATGGCGACGGCGCCGATGCCGCGCGCCGGCACGCCGATGGCGCGCCGAAAGGCCAGCACGTCGTCGGGGTTGGCGAGCAGTCGCAGGTAGGCGAGGGCGTCGCGGACCTCGGCCCGCTCCCAGAACCGGGCGCCCCCTACGACGTGGTACGGGATGCCGCGCCGCACCAGCTCGGCCTCGAACGGGCGCGACTGGGCGTTGGTGCGGTAGAGGACGGCGATGCCCTTGGTTCCCTGTTGGCGCGCTCGAGAGATGCCGTCGACCACCCAGCGCGCCTCCTCGGTCTCGTCGGCGGCCGAGAACGCCACCACCGGCTCACCGGGACCGGCCTCGGACGAGAGCCGCTTGCTGCGACGGCGGGTGTTGTGGCCGATGACGCCGGCCGCGGCTCGCAGGATCGGCTCCACGGAGCGGTAGTTGCGCCCCAGGACCACCTCGGCGGCCTCCGGGTAGGTGTGACGAAAGTCGAGGATATTGGCAATCTCGGCACCCCGCCACCGGTAGATCGACTGGTCCTCGTCCCCGACCGCGGTGAGGTTGGGGCGGCGGCCCCCGAGCAGCCACAGGAGCTGTGCCTGGGCCGCATTGGTGTCCTGGAACTCGTCCACGAGCATCCAGGGAAAGCGCGCCGACATGGTCTTGCGGATGCTCTCGTGCTGCTCCAGGAGCTGCGCCGAGAGCAGCAGCATGTCGTCGAAGTCCAGGGCTCCCGCCTGGTGCAAGGCTTCCTGGTAGGCGGCGTAGACATCCGCCAGCACGGGGTCGCCCAGGCGCAGCCCGGCGCCCGGGCTCTTGAGGGCGTTCTTGGCGGCCGAGATGCGGGCGCGAGCTTGCCGCAGCGGCAGCCGCTCGGGAGCCAGGCCCAGCTTCTTGTAGACGCTCTCGAGGAGCTTGCGCTGCTCGTCCTCGTCGGCGATCGAGAAGCGCTCGGGCAAACCGGCCTCGCGCGGGTGCCGGCGGAGGAGCTGCAGGCAGAAACGGTGGAAGGTGCCGACAAAACCGCCACGCAGGGGTTGGCCAAGGAGTACCTCCACCCGCTCGCTCATCTCCCTGGCGGCCTTGTTGGTGAAGGTCACGGCCATGATCTCGTGGGAGCGCGCCCGGGCCGTTGCCAGCAGCCAGGCGATGCGGTAGGTGAGGACCCGAGTCTTTCCCGACCCCGCGCCAGCGATGACCAGCAAGGGTCCCTCGCCGTGGGTGACGGCCTTGCGCTGATCCTCGTCGAGCTGCCGCAGCAGCGCCTCTACCTGGTCCACCATGCCTCCAGAGCCACGGTTCTCACCGCCGCAAGGGTGGAATTGTACCCCTCCCTCGTCCGGGTCCCCGGCTTGGGTCGACACAGGAGGGCCGCGAGGTGCGGAACGCGGGTAGAATCGACTGTCGCGCATCTGCCGCAGGTAGGAGGTCCACGTGAAGAAGCTCCTGATTCTCGTCGTGGCCGTGGTGGTCGTGGTGGTGGCCATCAAGAACTTCGGAACGTGGTTCAGTGTCGGCCGCCCGACCGACGACGCCACTCGCCGTGTCGAGGGGATGATTGCGGCCATGGAGGCGCAGCCGAAGGACGAGCAGCTTGCCCTGTGTCTCTGGGCCCTCAACAGGACGAGCCTGGACTTCGACACCATGCGCGCCTTCGAAGGCCGCTGGACGGAGTTCTGGCGGGAGTCCGGCCTGGGAGAGGCCCGCGGCTGGAAGATCGCCTCGGTGGAGGCCCTCGGCGCCGGCGAGACCCGGGTCGTCGTCAAGACGGACTCCCAGGAGGTGCGGCTGCTGGTACCCGAGCGGGATGCGATCCGCATGGCGCCCTAGGCCACTGCAGCAAGATCGGCGGTTGACCTGCACCTTCGAGGTGCGGGTGGGCGTCGGGACCCCACTCACGAGCCCCGGCCGCTCGCCGAGTGGTGGCTACTCCACTGTCACGGACTTGGCGAGGTTTCGGGGCTGATCGACGTCACAGCCGCGGCGCACCGCCACCTCGTAGGCGAGGAGCTGGAGCGGTACCGAGGCGACGATGGGCTGCAGGGGCCACGGCAGGTCAGGGAGAGGGATGACGCGGCGGGCGAGGCTTGCCAGTTGGGGGTCGTCACCATCGCCCAGGATGTAGACCGGGGCGCGCCGCGCCCGCACCTCCTCGATGTTGGAGCGCACCTTGTCCTCGAGCTCGCCGGGCGGGCACAAGGCGATGACCGGGAAGCTCTCGTCGAGCAGTGCGATCGGGCCGTGCTTCATCTCGCCGGCCGGGTACCCCTCGGCGTGCAGGTAGGAGATCTCCTTGAGCTTGAGCGCGCCTTCCAGGGCGAGCGGGTAGAGGACCCCTCGACCCAGGTAGAGGGCGTTGCTGGCGTGCTCGAGCTCGGCCGCCACCGCCGAGACCTGCGGTAGCAGGCGCAAGGCCGCCTCGAGGTCGTAGGGGAGCGCCCCGGCGCGGTCGATCAGGTCGCCGATCTCGCGGTCGGACAGCCCCTTCGCCCGGCGCCAGGCAAGGGCCAGGGCGAGGAGAGCCACGAGCTGGGTGGTGAATGCCTTGGTCGAGGCGACTCCGATCTCGGGACCGGCGTGCGTCGGGAGGCGGAAGTCGGCGAGCCGCTCGGCATGTGCGCCGCGCACGTTGCATATGGCGGCGAGCCTGCAGCCGGAGGCGTGAGCGAGCTGCATCGCCGCGATGGTGTCGGCGGTCTCGCCTGACTGGGTGATGCCGATGACCAGGGTGTCGGGGGAGAGCAGCGGCTCGCGGTAGCGGAACTCCGAGGCGTAGTCCACCTCCGAGCGAACCCGGGCCAGGCGCTCGAGGTAGAACTTGCCGATCAGCGCGGCATGCCAGGAGGTGCCGCAGGCCACCAACCGCACCTCGCGGAAGCCTGCCAGGACCTCCGGCCCGAGGCCGAGGTGGTCGAGGGAGGGTGTGGCCGGGTCGGGTAGCAGGGCGTGGAGGGTCTCGGCGACGGCGGTCGGCTGCTCGTGGATCTCCTTGAGCATGAAGTGCCGGAAGCCGCCCCGCTCGACCTCGCCGGCCTCCCAGTCGAGATGCGTGACCGGCCTCGTCACCTCGTGCCCATCGACGTCGAGAAAGCGCACCGCATCCGCGGTCACGATCGCCAGGTCGCCGTCCTCGAGGTGCACGCAGTGGCGGGTCCACGCGATCACGGCCGCCGGGTCGGAAGCGACGATGTTCTCGGTCTCGCCCATCCCAACCACCAGGGGAGGACCGTTCCGGAAGGCGACGATGGTCCGGCAGTCCTCCCTGGAGATTGCGGCGACGGCGTACTGGCCGCGCAGGCGGGGGCGAAGGGCAAGCACGGCGTCCACCAGGTTTGGTCCATGGGCGGCGAGCAGGTGGGCGATCACCTCGGAGTCGGTGTCCGAGGAGAAGTGCACGCCCTGCGCCTCCAGCTCGTCGCGCAGGTCGCGGAAGTTCTCGATGATGCCGTTGTGGACGACTGCCACACGTCCTTCCTCGTCGGTGTGGGGGTGGGCGTTCCGTTCGGTGGGGGCGCCGTGGGTGGCCCAACGGGTGTGGCCGAGCGTCAGGTGGCTCTGCAACCCCTCCGCGTAGGCCTTCTCGACCAGGTTGACGAGCTTCCCGGGGGTGCGCAGGACCTCGATGCGCCCGGGCTGGTGCACGGCCAGCCCCGCCGAGTCGTAGCCGCGGTACTCGAGATGGCGCAGCGCTTCCAGTACCACCGGCACCGCCTGTCGCGGCCCGATGTAGCCCACGATCCCGCACATTCGCGCCCCCGTTCCGTGGCCCGCGGTCCGCGGCCTCAGAAAGCCGGGAGACCCGAGCGATGGTCGCATTCTACCTGTCGCGAACCGGTGTCGTTGGCGGACCGCCTCGACCGCATCGAACGGCGGGTCTGGACCGATGTTCCGGTCAGGGCCCTTCAGTCCTTCGCGCGGGCGAGCGGGACGGTTCCTGCTGCGTGGTCCGCGGGGCCCAGCCCACCTACGACCCGAGCCAGGGGCGCGATGACGCCGCCGTCGGGTACGGTCACACCGTCCAAGACGGCATGAGCGCCAATGCGGCAACCCTCGCCGACCCTGCAACCCTGCCGGAGGTGCACGCCGGGTTCGAGGACCGAGTCCCGGCCGACGGTACAGGTGGCCTCCACCCAGGTGGTGGCGGGGTCGAGGACGGTCACGCCCGAGGTCATCAGCTCGCCGAGCATGCGCGCGTTGAGCGTGCGGTGCACCGCCGCCAGCTCGGCCCGGGTGTTGACGCCGGTCATCTCGGATGGGTCCGCGAAGACCGACGCCACGGCGCGCCAGCCGTGGCGCACCGCGTGGCCGATGACGTCCGTGAGGTAGTATTCGCCCTGGGCGTTGTCGGGCGACAGCGCGGCCAGCAGCGGCCGCAGGGAAGGGAGATCGAAGGCGTACGCGCCGACGTTGACCTCGCCAATGAGCCGCTGCTCGGGCGTGGCGTCACGGGCTTCCACGATTCCCACCACGTCGCCACCAGTGTCGCGCAGGATGCGGCCGTAGGCGCCCGCGTCGGGCAGCACCGCCGTGGCCACGGCCAATGCGGCCGAGGCCCGGCGACGGGCCGCCAGCAGCGCCTTCAGGGAGCCCGTGGTGAGAAGGGGGGTGTCGCCGGAGACCACGAGCGCCTCACCACTTTCCGGCAGGTATGGGAGCGCCTGCATCACGGCATCGCCGGTTCCTCTTGGCGGGTCCTGGACGGCCGTGATCATGCCGCGGCCCGCCAGGTGGGTGGCCACCTGCTCCCGCAAGTGCCCGATCACCACCACCACCGGCCGCACGTCCAGGGGCTCGATGGCGCCCAGCACCCAGTCGATGAGGGCCCTGCCCCCGGCCTCGTGCAGCACCTTGGCCCGGCGGGTGTGTAAACGCTTGCCCTCGCCGGCTGCCATGACCACTGCCGCAAGGCTCATGCCCGTCCTCCTGGTGCGCAGCCAACTTGAGAGCCGAAGGCAGCGGGTTCATCGACACCGGCCCGCGATAGACCGCTGGCCGCCCTGGGGGCCAGAACCCGCGGGACAATGCCCTTCATCGGTATCCCCTACTTCTTGGAAAGCTCGTGCAGCACCTGCTTGGCCACCGCCTTGAGAGTCTCGAAGACCCCCACGCCCTTGGTGGCCACGGCCTCGAACGTCGGCTCGCCCTTGATGTTGAGCTCACGGAACATCAGCTCGTAGGGCATCGCCGTGGGCATGTCGCGCTTGTTGAACTGCAGCGCATAGGGCACGGCCATGACGTCAAAGCCGTTTTCCCGCAGGTTGATGCGCAGGTTGTCCAGCGACTCGATGTTGGCGTCCTGACGGGCCTCCTGGGAGTCGGCGACGAAGATGACGCCGTCGACGCCCTTGAGGATGAGCTTGCGGGAGGCGTCGTAGAACACCTGGCCGGGGACGGTGTAGAGGTGGAAGCGGGTGCGGAACCCGCGTACCGTGCCCAGGTCCAGGGGCAGGAAATCGAAGAAGAGCGTGCGATCGGTCTCGGTAGCGAGGGAGATGAGCTGGCCCTTGTTCTGTGGGTTGGTCTTCTCGTAGATGAACTGCAGGTTGGTCGTCTTGCCGCACAGGCCGGGGCCGTAGTAGACGATCTTGCAGTTGATCTCGCGCGAGGCGTAGTTGATGAAGCTCATTCGGAGAACAGTGCGTCGATGTCTTCGTCGGTGATCTCAGCGAATGGCGACGGCTGGGCCTGGCCCTCTTGCGCCGCCTTGGAAGCCATGAGGGTCAGCACCTCCTCCAGCTCGGCCGCGCTCTTGCGCACCCGCAAGCGCACCAGCCCGAGCGACGAACGCTCGTCGAAGATCACCACCAGGATCAGCCGCTGGGACACGATGGAGATGTGGATGTTGTCCTTCTCTCCTTCGTGGAAGAGGATCGAGAACTCCTTCTCACCGATCAGGCGGGCGAGGCCGTCGGTAGCCGCGACGTTGCCGGCAGTGAGAGACGCGAGGGACGTGGCATCGACCTTCTCGAGATCACCCTTGGCGGCAATTTGCTGGCCGTTCTTGTCGACGAGGAAGACGATCTTGGCATTTGCATCGACCCACAGACGACTGAGGATCGAATTGATGCGTTCGAACTCCTCCTCGTACACAACAAGGCTATGGCCCATCATCGACATGTCTTACAGCCTCCGCCCATCCGTTCGTGAGTATAGCGCCCTGCAGGGTGTCAATCCATCCCCCGCCGGCCTGCAAGGGCGCGTGTCAGGGTGACTTGGTCGGCATAGGAGATCTCACCACCGGCTGGCAGGCCGAACGCGATCCGACTGAGCTTGACCCCGCTCGGACGCAGTACACGTGCCAGGTAGTGAGCCGTGGCCTCGCCTTCCACCGTCGGATTGGTGGCCAGGATGACCTCCCGGACCGTGCCTTCCCGGACCCGGGCGACGAGCTGGCTCACCGTCAGCTCGTCGGGCCCGATCCCGTGCAGGGGGTCGAGGGTGCCGCCCAGGACGTGGTAGAGCCCGCCGAACTCCCCGGTACCCTCCACCGCCCAGGCGTTGAGGGGGTCCTCGACGACACAGACGAGACCGCGGTCGCGAGCCGGGTCTTGGCACAGGGGGCAAGGGTCGTGCTCGGCAAGCAAGAAGCACTGGCGGCAGTGATGGACGGCCTCAGCGGCGGCGGTCACGGCGGCGGCCATGCGACGCGCGCTGGCCGGTTGACGCAGCAGGTGCTGCACGAGGCGTGTGGCAGTGCGCGGCCCGACCCCTGGGAGCTGCTCGAGCTCCTCGAGGAGCGTGCGCACGGTCGGGGGACGAAGATCCATCAGAAGAGGTCCGGCATCCCCGGCTGCAGGCCCAGCTTGCGCACGTTCATGAGCGCTCCCCCACCGACTCGATGCGGCCGCCGAAGACCTGTAGCACCCGGCGGACCGCATCGTCATTCTCGACCTGCTGGCGCAGCGTGGGTGCTCCGTTGGCCGGGGTGGCAGTGTCCTCGACCTCGATGATGCCGGGCAGGCCTGCGCGCTCGGCGGCGGTCTGGAGGAGTCCCAGGCAGTCGCGCATGGTCTTGAGGGTAGCGGCGGGGACGCCACTGTAGCGCAGCCGGAGGACTGCGCCGTCCACGAGCACCTCGACGGCGCTCCTTACCCGGCCGGCCAGCGCCGGCTGGTGGTCCGCCTCGAGGGCAGCCAGAAGGCGTTCTCTCGGCGAGGGCGATGTCGAGGCTGGCGGCGTTGGAGATGGGGCCACCGAGGCGCCCCTGTCGGTTTTTCGTGGGGTCGGTACCGGTGTCGGAACGGGAACCGGGCTGTCGGCGATCGGCGCCTGACCGGCCAGCAACGCCTCGACCCGGACCAGGCGAGGCCACAGTGCGAGTCGCCCCACCACCACCGCTGCGGCGATCGCCGGATGGTCGGCGCCGAGCAGCAGGCTGCGTTGCTCCATGGCGAGGGCGAGCAGTCGCAGGAGCAGCGGCGTGCCGAGGCCTTCCGCCTCGGTGCGCAGCGCCTCCACCGGCTCGGCGGGGAGGGTGCTGGGGGCATCCGCGCCGCAGGAGAGCAGCAGCAAGGCGTGAAGGAGCTGCACCGCCTGCTCGTAGAGGGCCACTGGATCGCGCCCGGCGTGCCGTTCGCCCTCGACGACCGCCAGCGCCTCGGAGACATGCCCGGCTGCCAGGGCGTGCCAGAGAGCCAACACCACCTCGAACGGAGGCAGCCCGAGGATGGTCGCCACCGCGTCCTCGTCCACGTCGCCACCGCAGAACGCGTGCACGCGATCGAGCAGCGACAGCGCATCCCGCAGGCTGCCTTCGCCGGCCCTGGCGAGCATCTGGCTGGCGGCGGGCGAGAGGGCAAACCCTTCAGCCCCGGCCACCTCCTGCAAGCGCGCCGCGACGACGTCGGCGGAGATGGGACGGAAGTCGACCTGCAGGCAGCGGGAGAGGATCGTCGCCGGGAACTTGTCCTTCTCGGTCGAGGCCAGAATGAAGACGACGTGAGCGGGCGGCTCCTCGAGGATCTTGAGGAGTGCCGCAAAAGCGTCTCGTGAAAGCTGATGCGCCTCGTCGAGGATGAAGACGCGGTAGCGATCGCGCACCGGCAGGACGCGGGCCACCTCGCGCAGCTCGCGGACGTCGTCGATGCCACGGTTCGAGGCGGCGTCGAGCTCCAGCACGTCCATCGACGAGCCGTTGGTGATGTCCTCGCATGCCGCACAGACCCCGCACGGCTGGGGCGTGGGACCGTGCTCGCAGTTGAGGGCCTTGGCGAGGAGACGGGCGACCGTCGTCTTGCCAACGCCGCGCAGGCCGGAGAACAGGTAGGCGTGGCCGATCTGACCCGAGGTCAGAGCGTTGCGCAGGGTGCGCACGACCACATCCTGGCCCACCAGGTCCTCGAAGCGCTGAGGACGCCAGCGCCGGGCCAGCACCTGATACCCTGCCATCATTACCCCCTTGTTGCAGCGTGGCGAACCAAGGAGCCCGGGGGCACCGCGGCACCCGGCGTGATCCCCTTATGGCTGCTCCCTTCCGGGCCTGACCAGGTTCGGGGGCGCCGTCGCGCGGGACCCGGGCTCCTTGCTTCCCACGACGCAGGTCGACAGGGGTATGGAAAGCTGGCAGACTGGGCGAGATTGCGGCCCTCACCCAGGCTATCTGGCGGAGAGGGCGGGATTCGAACCCGCGGTACGGTTACCCGTACACACGCTTTCCAAGCGTGCTCCTTCGGCCACTCGGACACCTCTCCGCATGATTTTCCAAAGAGCACGTCACTACATGGCGGAGAGGGTGGGATTCGAACCCACGGACCCCGTGAGGGGTCAACGGTTTTCGAGACCGTCCCGATCGACCACTCCGGCACCTCTCCGCACCGGGCCGCCAAGTGTACCCTCACGCGCCAGTTGGTGCAACGGCCCCTCGGCCCGCCGGCGCGATCGCCGACGGTCAGGAGGCACGCGTCCCCCCATCCTCAACGTTCCCTGTTCGCCGGGAGGCAAAGAACTCGGTCAACAGGGAGGTCGCCTCGTCGGCCGCCAGACCGGCGCGCCAGGCGACGCGGTGGTTGAGGCGCGGGTCGTCCAGTAGGTTGCCGAGAGAACCCGCAAACCCGGCCTTGGGGTCCGGGGCAGCGAAGACGACGCAGCCCAGGCGCGCCTGTACGCAAGCGGCGGCGCACATCGCACAGGGCTCGAGGGTTACGTAGAGGGTGCACCCCTCGAGGCGCCAGTTTCCAAGGGCTTGCGCGGCGGCCCGCAGCGCCAGCAGCTCGGCGTGGGCCGTCGGGTCGCCATCCCGTTCGCGCCGGTTGCCGGCCCTGGCGAGCTCCCGTCCGCTGGCATCCAGGAGCACGGCGCCCACCGGCACATCGCCGGCTCCACCGGCCGTCGTCGCCTCGGCCAGCGCCAGGGTCATGGCCGCCCGGTCGCGCGCGTCGAATACCCAGTCGGGGGTTAGCTCCATGGTGGCCTTTCGCGGCCCGGCTCGGCGTCCGCCTCGCCGGCGTGGCAGGGGCGGTGCGGTGCGGGGGAAGCGGGGCGAGAGACGTGCCCCCTGACTCTGGATGCCATGCCGGGGCGG
>DAONEV010000041.1:0-17682 GCA_035403265.1 Thermoanaerobaculaceae bacterium
CCAGCCGCCCGGCTTGCGGCCCGATGAGGTCCGGCATGGCGCCCACCGTGGTGCTCGCCGCCCTGACCATGCGCAGGTCCGGCCGGTTGGCGCCGTCGATGGGCGTGGGCACGGTGACGATGTAATAGTCGCAGGGCGGGCAACGCCCGGGTTCCGCCAGCAGCGCGAGGTCGGCGGCAAAGAGGTAGCCGACCATCGGGTCGGCGGCGACGCTCGCACACGCGGCCGGGACCTCGCCGAGACCGAGCACCCTCTTGGCCAGGAGCTGCAGCAGGAACGGGTGGCCACCGCACCGCGCGCAGATCTCCGCCACCGTGTCGCCGCCGAACGGCGGCCTGGCGCTCCCGGGGAGGTGGCCCTGCCGCACGAGAGCGCGCGCCTCATCCGGGCACAGCCCACCCAGGAAGAGGGGCGGGCCGAGGGCATCGAGCAGCCGCGCGCCCTCCGGGACCCCGCCAGCGAGGGTGGCGAGGCGGATCGACGAGGCGAGCACGACCCGCGCACCGGCGAGTGCGTCGAGCAGCGCCGGCGCCAGGCGGGGCTCCCGCCCGAGGAGCGACACCAGGTCCTCCGCCTCGTCGGCCAGCAACAGCAGCGTGCGGCCACACTCGCACAGCTCCCCGGCGAGCCGTGCGACGGCAGCGGGCAGGTCCTCGCCAGGCTCCGGTACGTCGAGATCGAGCGCCCTCAGCCGGTCCCGGGCGTCGAGGAGGGCATCCTGGAAGGAGGCGCGCAGCTCGGCCCCGTCGTCGACCCCCTGGAGGTCCCAGAAGAGCGGAAAGCGTCCGGCCGCCGGGTCGGCGGCGAGCAGCTCGGCCTGCCGCAGCAGCGAGGTCTTGCCGATCCGCCGGGTGCCGACCACCCACACCACCCGTCGCTCCCCGAGCAGCGCCGCCAGCTCCGGGCCGCGGCCGTAGAAGCGGTCGCCCCGCACCCACTGCCCGACCACGAAGGGGACGGTCACGGGGCGCCTTCGCCCGCCACGGCCTCGACGTCGGCGCGGGTGATCACGGTCCGTCCCTGCTGGTGGAGGCGGTCGACGAGCGCCACGCAGGTCTTCTGGATCTGGTAGGGCCTGCAACCGGTGCGATCGAGGATGGCCGCGACGGCGGCATCCTCGACCGTGAACACGCCGCGCAGCGGGGTGCGGATCAGTGCCGCCGCGTCCTCCCGGTCGATCGGCGTCACCTCGATCTCCTCGAAGAAGTTGTACCAGGGCGAGCCGTGCTGCTCCCACTGCCTGCGGATCTCGACCCCGGACACGACCGCCACCAGGTGCTCCGAGAAGGCGCGCATGAACAGGCTGCGCAGGCGCTGGTTGATGCGCGGGTCGTAGGCGTTGAGCTCGTCCACCTCGTCGATGAGCAGCACGACCTTCACCTGCTTGGGGGTGATACGGGCGAGGGCATCGATCACCGCGACCAGCTCGGCCACGAGCTCCCGGTACCCGTACCCGACGCCGCGTGGCGCGGCCGGGTCGACCGTCCCCGGCGGCAGCAGCGGGCCGAGCTCCCCGACGACCTCGGTCGCGAGGGTCGCGAAGAAGCGGTCCTCGGGAGTGCCCTGCAGGTCCACGAACACCGGGAAGAAGGCGAACACCGGGTCGTCGAGCTCCCCCAGCCGCCGCTTGAGCTGGTGCAGCAACGAGGTCTTGCCGATCCGCCGCTCCCCGAACAGCAGCAGGCTGTTGTTGTGGACGGTCTGCAGGACCCGCTGGATGAGCCTCTCGCGGCCGAAGAAAAGCCGCTCGTCCAGTACCGGCGCCCCGGCCACGAACGGGTTGTACTTGCGGCGCCGCAGCTCGCGGCGCCGCCTCGCACGCATCGCGACCAGGGTGCCGGCCGCGGCGGCGAGGACGGCCGCAGCACCGCCCAGCACCCACGGGGAGCGGGCGAGCGGCCGCCGGTACAACACCGTGTACTCGGCGCTGGACGAGAGCCCGGCGGCGTTGGAGGCCCGCAGCCGGAAGGTGGAGCGGCCGGGCGCGAGGCGGGGCCGCAGCGAGAACTCGGTGAGGACGAGCTCGCCCACCGACTGGGACCGGCTCTCCCCCGCGACGGCGCGATCCCGGTCGTCGAGGAACGAGACGGTCACCTCCGAGCGGTCAAGAATCACGCCGTCCAGACGGAGGTCGGGCTCCCGCACGACCTGCACGCGCGAGCCGTCGTCCAGGGTCTCGCGCTGGTCCACGAACCGGATCGCCGGGGGCAGCCGTCCGGCCCCGCCGGCGCCGAGGAGCGTCCTGCTGATCGCGGCGTAGGCGCGCTGCACGAGGCCGAGCGCCACCGGGTCCGCCGCGTCGAGGGCGAGGGCGCGGTTGGCCGCCACCAGCGCCCGCTCGACCCGACCCGCCGCGAGCTCGGACTCGCCCTCGGCCACCGCGCGCCGGGTCGCCTCGCCTCGCTCGCTAGCCCGCCGGGCCTCGAGCAGCCTGGCCTGCAGCCTGATGGCATCGGTGTTCCCGGGCTCGGCCACCAGGACCGGCTGCAGCCGCTCCATCGCCTCGGTGATCTTCCCCGTCTCGGCCAGCGAGCGGGCCTCCTCGAGGCCTCGCGAGGCCGCACCCTGGCGGCTGTCCGCCGCCAGCGAGGCCCGCAGGCCCTCCTCCGCCCGGCGCAGCAGGCCCTCGGCCTCGCCGCCGGGCGCCTGCGAGAGCGCCTGGCGCAGGAGCGACGCGGCGGCTGCCCACTGCCTGGCATCGAGCGCCGTGCGCGCCTCGGCCACGAGGCGGGCGGCACCTGCCTCGTCCTCCCGGGCACGCTCCTGGACACGCGTCGTCTCCCGCAGCCGGGCCATCCGGGCCGTCGCCTCGGCGTGCTCGGGCGCCACCGCGAGAGCCCGGCCGACGGCGCTCATCGCCTCGGCCAAGTGCCCCTCCCGCTCGTACCCGTCGGCCTCCTGCAGGCTCTGCTGCACGATGGCCGCGACGCGCCCTGCGGCCGTCTCCGCCGCCTTGCGCTGGCCGGCCCGCGCCACCTCACGGACCCGCCTCAGCTCGTCCAGCGCCTCCTCCGAGTCCCGGATCGCTCCCAGCCGCTCCTCGGTGTCGAACGCCTGGAGCGCCGCCTCGTGCTGCCCGAGCCCGGTGTAGGCGATCCCCAGCTTGAGGTACGGGAAGTAGGCCACCACGCGCATCCCGTACGAGCGCTCCCGCGCCCCCGGGTCTCCCTTGCGCTGGATTGCCAGGTTGAGCTCCTCCACGGCCTTCGCCCAGTCCTCGGACGCCAGCGCCTTCTCCGCCCGGGCGTAGTGCTCGTACCAGAAGTCGGCCAGCACCGGGGACGCCAGGGCCACGGTCAGGGCGACCCACGCCATGACGATGAGGCCGCGGCGTGAAGCCGCGCCTACGAGGGGGATCGTCGTAGCCATTGGTCCAGGAAGTGGTTGCCGACCACGTGGCGGCCCTCGACCTGCCGCACGAGGCCGAGGCGCTCGACCTGGTAGGCGCCGCGCGCAGGCAGCGCCGGAGGCCCACCGCCCTGGCCCGCCACGGCCGACAGGAACGCCGCCTCCTCGGCGGCGAGCAGCGAGAGGTCCACCGCGAACAGGTGCTGCAGCGTCGGGTCGGCCTCGACCTCGGCCGTCGCCGCCGCCAGGTCGCCACAGGCCAGCAGCCGGGAGCCGAGCAGGGAGAGCAGATAGGGATGGCCGCCGCACAGGTCGAGCATCCGCTCGATCGTGTCGTGATCGAAGCACGGCCGCACCGGGGCGTCGAGCTGGCTCTGGGTCACCAGGGCTCGCGCCTCGCCATCGGTGAGCGAACCGAGGTACACGGGAGGGGTGAACCCGTGCAGGAACGGCGAGGTGTCCTCGGACTGCTCCGCCAGCGCCCACAACCGCGCGCTGGCCGCGAGCACGGTGCGAACGCCCTCGCGGGCCTGCAGGGCGCGCCGCAGCTTGCGCAGCAGCGCCGGCGCCCGCCGCCCGAGCCCGATCAGCTCCTCCGCCTCGTCGCACAGCAGCAGGAGCTTGCGCCCCTGCTCGCACACCGCCCGCCGCAACCCGCCCAGCGCCACGAAGAGCTCCCGCCCCAACAGCGGGCCGATGTCGACCCCTGCCGCATCGAGTCGGGAGCGGCTCTCGACCAGCGCCTCCGAGAAGTAGCTGTCGAGGTCCGACGGCTCGGCCGCGCCCTGCAGGTCCCAGAACACCGGCAGGAGCCCCCGTCCCGGCTCGGTCTCGGCCACCAGCTCGAGCTGCCGCAGCAGCGAGGTCTTGCCCGAGACCCTGGTCCCCAGCACCCACACGCAGTCGCGGTTGCCGTCGAGGATCTCGGCGAGCTGTGCCTGCCTCCCGTAGAACTGCGCGCCTCGCACCCACTGGCCGACCACGAACGGCACCCCGCCGGCAGGAACCCCCCGCGGCTCCGCGGCGGCAGGCCCTGCGACAGGCTCCGCGGGCGCGCCCTGTATCGCGGCAATGAGCCGGTAGCCGCGCTTGGAGATCGTCTCGATGTAGCGGGGAGCGTCGGCCTCGTCCCCGAGCGCGCGGCGGAGCTTGGCGATGGCCCGTGTGATCGCCCACTCCGTGATGAACTCCGTCTTCCACACGCCGTCGATGAGCTGGTCCTTGGACACCACCTGCCCGGCCCGGTCGGCCAGGAACACGAGCACGTCCATGAGCCGTGGCTCGAGCCCCACCGTCCGGCCCCCGTGGCACACCCGGTTGAGCTCAGGCTGCACGAGCCACCCTCCCATCCGGAAGCTGCCGTGCCGCGTCGGTGTCCCCTGCTCGCCCGAGCCCATGGCGTCGGATTCTACCCTTCCCGGCCAGGGCGCACGCACGCCGGATCGCATCGGAGCCCGGCCGATCGCACGGCACGCTCTCCTGGCCGCGGGCCATCGGCGTCCCCCCTTCCGGCGGCGCACCGGCCTGGCACTCCGCCTGCAGGCCAGGCTAGGCCGTGCGCGAGCCGCCCGCTTGACCAAACCCGAACCATGCGGTGACCACGACAGCCGTGACCAACCGGCCAGGCTGCGCCCAACCCACACTCGGGATGCCTCCGGTCCGGCTAGACGAACACCTCGGAGCCGGCGTCGAAGCCCGGCACGTGCACGAGGCCGAGCGTCGCCGGCATGCCGCAGGTGTTCCTATAGGAGAACCGCGCGCCCCTGGTAACCAGGCAGAAGTCACCGGCCGACAGGGCGTGAGCCTCGCCCGCGACGGTGAGCTCGATCGTCCCGTCGATGACGTAGTAGTACTTGTCGGAACGGCGCGACCACGCCTGGGGGTGCACGGCGCCCGGGGGGACCGTGATCACGGCGAAGGACGCGGTCGTGTCGAGCCCGGCGGTGTAGTCGCGGATGGCCAGCCCCTCGAAGTCGAACGGAGTGACCCCATGCTGTTTGACGATCATCAGAGTCCTCCGATGGCGATGGGCGACGTCCGGTACTGGCGGTGAGCGAGGCAAGTCCGCTCGGGTCGTCCGGCAACCCCCTCATCACCGCGGCATCAGCGCGAACACGCCCCAGCCCAGGTACTCACGCGTGTAGGCCGCGTGACGCCCGGGTTCCGAGGTCAGCCTGGCTCGAACGTCGGTCGCGAGCTCGTCGTCGGGATTGGCCTCGAGCCACCGGCGCAGGGTGAGCCACTTGGCCGCCTCGTACCTGTCCCAGCTATCCTGGTCGGCCAGGACCATCTCCACGACATCGTGGCCGAGGTGGCCGAACGAGGCGAGAAGCTCCGAGAGCAGGAGAAAGTCGGAGATCGAGCCGGCACCACACCCCCTGGCGACATCTTCCGTCGGCGGCACCTGCCGCCAGTAGGGCTCGCCGACGAGGATGATCCCTCCGGGGCGGAGGCTCCGCGCCAGGAGCTCGATGGTGCCGGCGACTCCCCCTCCGATCCACGTGGCGCCGACACAGGCGGCCACATCGACCTTCTCGTCGGCGACGTGACCCGCGGCGTCGCCGTGAATGAACTCGACTCGATCGGCGACACCGAGCTCTTCGGCGCGGAGCTTCGCCTGCTCGGTGAAGAGCTGGCTCTTGTCGATCCCGGTCCCGATGACGCCGTAGTCGCGTGCCCAGGTGCACAGCATCTCTCCCGACCCGCTCCCGAGGTCGAGCACCCGGGCCCCCGCGT
Organism: Thermoanaerobaculaceae bacterium; assembly: GCA_035403265.1. Taxonomy (GTDB): domain Bacteria; phylum Acidobacteriota; class Thermoanaerobaculia; order Thermoanaerobaculales; family Thermoanaerobaculaceae; genus JAAYVZ01. The sequence continues at coordinate 6,085 of DAONEV010000041.1, forward strand.
CCAGCCGCAACGCCGCGCCAAGCGTGGCGAGCTTCCCGGGAGTGAACGGGTTATGGATGCGGTGCGCGCTCTCGCTGATGTTGAAGATCCGTGGAATGTCCAAGGCAGCACCTTTCCTCGTGGGTGTGAGTGAATTCGGCTAGCATTCGGCTTGCGCTCTAAACCACAGCACCAGCAGAGGTTGCGATGATTGCGTGGACAGGGCATGGCCGATGTACTGTGAAGCAAAGCAGAGGCCACCCGCCAGCGAGATCACGGCGACGCGAGCACGTAGCCCACCTCTCCCGCCGACAGCTCTCCGACCGGCACCCGCTTGAGGCGCTGGCAGCCGACCTCTTCGACCTTGTGCTCGGCGCCCGAGTGCATGAGGCGGACGTACGTCCCGGCGCGCAGGGTGCCGCGGTGTAGGGCAGGGTGACGCTGTTGGCCTTGATGGTGATCCCACGCTCGCGCTCGAGGTCCATCGAGTCGAGGATCTGGTCGCGAAACTCCCTGGCCTCCACCGCCCCGCAGCGCTGGATGAGGCGGTCGGCGAGCGTCGACTTGCCGTGGTCGATGTGCGCAATGATGCAGAAGTTGCGGATGTTGTCCATGGTCCTCTCGAGGCCCATTCAGCCCGGGCCTGGGCTCTCCAGTCTAGCCCAAGCCGGGGAGACGGGAGTCTACGGGTGTCCTGTCGTTCGAGTCTGCCACCCCGCTCCCTATCGGCCGGCTCACCCAATGTGAGATCACGCCCCGCCCATCCACACCACGAGCCAGATGTGTCCCGTGGCCTCTCCCGCCTGTGCCCTCTAGAGCCCGCGGCGGCCCGCGCTCGACGCCGCTCCAACGTCTCGTCGAGGCGGTCCTCGGCGAGGTGCGCAAGGCTCAGACTGGGGCCGACCCTGTGCGAGTGAGAAGGTCAAGACTCGCCGACCGAGGCACTGTTCTTCTGTGGAACGACAGCCGAACGGCCATCTTGGCCAGCCCGCTTCACCCTCGTCCAGCGCCGTGTTTCGCACGCGCTACGCGGGTCTTCGTGCGCCCCAGGATATCGTTGGGCGGTTGCCTGGCGCTCGAGCTCGCCGGTCGCAACGCCCGGCGCTGGGGGGCGTCGTCGGGTCATCGGGAGGGATCATCGGGCCACCTGGTCACGGCTGGCCTCTACTGGCCCGTTGGCCGGAACACCGGTGGTGCTCGGTCGCGGCGAGCCTGACCCGAATATCCCTCGGGAGCATGCCGAGGAGCCGGCCCGTGAGCTGGAACGGATCGGCGGCGACATGCGCCTTGCCTTCTTTCCTGGTCTCGGACATTCGATCAACACCGATGAACTCCGCGCGGTGCAGCATCTGCTGGACTCGTTGCTCGAGCTGTTGGCGACGAGCTCGGGCGGGGAACGGGTCGCGGCGTGTGTTGGTAGAGGCCGAACCCTCGACCGCGGCGAGGTGTGGTACAAAGGCGGGCACACAGCTATGGCTCGGTCCCGAACCATTCCTTTGCTGGCCACCGTGGCTCTCCTCGCGCTCCTGATGCCGGTCGTTCGCGGTCAGGCGCCCCCCGAGGACAAGGTCAAGGACCTCGAGCTAAAGCTGGCCGCGGCTCCCCCAGCCGAGCAGGCGGAGATCCTCAACGAGCTGGCATGGCTCGTGGTCCGCCGAGACGGGCCCCGCGGCCAGGAGCTGGCGTCGCGGGCGCTGGCCCTCGCCGAGCAGCGCGGCGACCGCCGTGGCGTTGCCTTGGCGCACAAGAACCTCGGCATTGCGCTGATGGTGCAGGAGAAGAGCGCCGACGGCCTCACCCAGATGCAGCTCTCTCACGGTCTTTTCTCCAAGCTGGGCGATCGCGTCGAGGAGGCCAAGACGCTGGGCGACTGCGGCATGCTGCTGGGGCAGGTCGGCAAGCTGTGGCCGTCCATCGAGGCAATCCAGCAGGCCCTCGCGATCTACCGGGAGCTCGATGACGCCAAGGGCATTGCGGCCGCCACCAACAACCTCGGGGTGGCTTTCTACAATGTCGGTGACTACCAGCAGGCCCTGGGGTACAACCTCGAGTCGTTGAGCATCGAGGAGCGCCTGGGCCGCAAGCTCGGCATCGCCAACAACCTCAACAGCGTCGGGAACGTCCTCAGTCGTCTCGACGAGCAGCTCAGGGCGCGCGAGTATTATCAGCGCGCGCTGGCGGTCTTCGAGGAGCTCGGAGAAAGGCCAGGAGCCACCAAGGTCCTCAACAACCTCGGCAACACCTACGAGAAGCTCGGCGAGGACGACGCGGCGCTCGACTACTTCGCCCGCTCGCTCGCCACGGCGGAGCAGCTCCACAGCCTCGACCTCGAGGCCAACCCGCGCAACAACATGGGCATCGTCTACAAGAAGCGGAAGCAGTACGACAAGGCGCTCGAGCAGTACTTCCGCGTCGCCGAGATCCGCACCACGCTCGGCGCCAGCTCGGAGGTCGCCAGCACGTACCACAACATCGCGGAGGTTTACCTGCTGCGGGGCCAGCACGCCGAGGCGATGCGCTACCTCGAGAAGGCGCGTGCCATCGGCATCGAGACCCGCTCCAACGAGGTCCTGGACAGCGTCTACCGCCTGCTTTCCGATGTGTACCACGACCTGGGAGACGACCGCAAGGCATACCAGTACCGGGTACTGTACGGCGACACCCGCGAAGCCATGCTGGGCGAGCAACGCAGCCGCACCATGGCCGAGCTCCAGGAGAAGTACGAGGCCGAGAAGCGCAGCCGCGAGATCGCGCTGCTCGGCAAGGACAACGAGCTGCTGCGCAAGGACGGTGAGATCCGCCGCCTCGCGCTGTCACGGACCAGGCTCGTGGCCGGGCTCGCCGCGGCCGTGACGGCCTTGCTCGTCGGCCTGGTGTTGCTGGCGTTCCGGCGCTACCTCTACCTGGTGGCGTTCTGGAAGAAGCGGACGTTCATCGGTCACTACCGCATCGAGGGGGAGATCACCTCCGGCGGCATGGGCGTCGTCTACCGTGCCACCTCGCTGACCAACCCAGGCACCACCGTCGCCCTCAAGGTCATCCGCGACGAGCTGGCTGCGGACGAGCGGCAGCGCCAGCGTTTCATCAACGAAGGGCGGATCGTCGATGCCCTCGACCACCCCAACATCGTCAGGGTTCTGGATCGCGGCGAGCACAACGACCGCCTCTACATCGCCATGGAGTACCTGGAGGGCCGTTCCCTTGCGACGGTGCTGCAGGACTATGCGGGGCGGGGGCAGCTCGTGCCGCTGCCAGCATGCACTGCCATCCTCGCCCAGCTCGTCGACGCGGTGACGACGATCCACTCGAAGGGGATTGTGCACCGCGACATCAGCCCTGCCAACGTGATCGTCCTCGAGCCCGCGGCGACTCCGGCCGTCAAGCTCCTTGACTTCGGCATCGCCAAGCTCGACACCGCCACTACGCTCACCGAGGCCGGAGAGATCCTCGGAACCGTCAACTACATGGCGCCGGAGCGCATCCAGCTCCGCGAGCTGACCCCGGCGAGCGACGTGTTCTCGCTCGGTGTCCTCGCTTACGAGCTGCTCACCCTGCACAAGCCGTTCCTGGCTGACGAGCCCGTCGAGGTGCTCAAGCAGGTGCTGACCAGGGAGCCGGTCGACCCGACGCTCTACCGTCCCGAGATTCCACCGGCGTTCGCCACCCTTGTGATGGCGATGCTGCGCAAGGACCCGATGCAGCGCCCTGGTGACGAGGAGCTGCGCCACCGCATGGGCCGCATCGCTGGAGAGACGGCATGATCGATCTCTTCAAGGCCCGCCTCGCCGAGAAGATCCAGCAGAAGGACATCGCGCTGGCCATGCTCGTCGACCGGGGCGGAAGGATCCGGTGGCACGCCGGCCGCCCGGTCACCGGTCGCACGGTCGAGGAGGGGATCGGGTTCTCACGCACCCACCTGCGCCAGGCCCTCGATGCCCGGTCGGACGTGGCGAGCCGGGACGTCATGATCTCCGCGACCGAGCTCGGGTTCCCACAGTCGGCCCGGTTCCTGCTCGTGCGCAGCCTGTTCGTCCACCCGGTCAGCGACGAGTTGCTGCTCTACGTGGACAGTGGCAACGACACCTTCGGGCCGGACGACCTGGAGTTCTTCAGGCGAAGCGGCAGCGAGCTGCGCGCCCTTCTTGCCGACCTGCGCGGCATCGAGGAGGGGGCCGGCGGGATCTCCGGCTCGAGCGCGGCTACCCGGCGCATCCGGGCGCTCGCCCTGGCCTATGCCCTGGAGGAGGACCCGGTGCTCCTGCTCGGTGAGACGGGGGTCGGGAAGAGCCACATTGCCCAGCTCATCCACCGCTTCTCCGGGCGCCCGGGCCAGCTCATCGTTGTCGACACCCCGGCGATCCCGGAGCACCTCATCGAGAGCGAGCTATTCGGCCACTGTCGTGGTGCCTTCACCGGCGCGGTGCGCGACAAGAAGGGCCTGGTCGACGCAGCCCAGGACGGCACGCTGTTCCTCGACGAGATTGCCGAGGTGCCCCAGCCGTTCCAGGCCAAGCTGCTGCGCTTCATCGACGGCCAGCGTTACCGGCCGGTCGGCGACGCCCGCGAGCGGCCCGCGGCGGTGCGCATCATTGCGGCCACCAACCGGGACCTTCCCGAGGAGATCGCCCGGCAGCGCTTCCGCGAGGATCTCTACTTCCGGCTCAACGTGCTCACGATCGAAATCCCGCCGCTGCGCCAGCGCCGCGAGGACCTGCGAAGCCTGGTCGCCGAGTACGAGCGCTTCCTGCGCGGCAAGACGCTCGGTCCCGGCTTCTGGGAGGTGGTCGAGGCCCACGACTGGCCGGGCAACGTCCGCGAGCTCGTCAACGTGCTCAAGCGAGCCGGGATCCAGCTTCCGGGCGCGACTGTCGGTTCGGAGATCGCCGAGCTGTTACCGCGGCGGGCCGGCCGCGCCGCGGGTGAGGCTCAGATCAGCCCGGCCTTGACGCGGGTCAAGGAGCAGCTTGCCGGCGGAGGGCAGTTCTGGGACACCGCCTGGGCGGCGTTCCTGGAGCGCGACCTCAACCGTGCCGAGCTGCGCGGGCTGCTGGCCGAGCACTTCGCGGCGAGCCAGCACAACCTCAAGGAGCTGGCCCGGCGCCTTCATGTCCCGGATGTGGACTACCCGCGCTTCGTCTCGGCGCTCCACAAGTACCGTGTGCACCCCGGCCGCTAGAGCGCGTCCGCTTGAATCTCCAGGATCTCGCCCATCGTGCCCACGGTGAAGCCGTGGGTGGCCGAGACGAAGTGCAGGCCGAGCAGGTCGAGACTGGTAGGAGTCGGCACCCGCAGCCAGGTCAGGCCCGCGTCGGGGCTGGTGTACAGAGCGCCCCATCCGCCTGCCACCCACCCGACACGCCGGGTCGGGAACTGCACCTCGTTGTAGTCCACGGGGCCAGCCCCGAGCTCCCGCGAGAGCCAGTGAGCACCGCCGTCCGAGGTCACGTAGAGCCCGGACTCGGCGGCGATGAAGCCCGTCTGGTTCGAGGCGAATGCGACGTTGTTCATGTGGGTCGGGCAGCTCGGATAGCCGCACCCGAGCTCCTGCTTCTGCCAGTGGGCCCCGCCGTCGCTGGTCGCGAGGACCTGGCCAAGTCCGCCCACGGCCCAGCCGTGCTGGGCGTCGGGGAACGCCACGCCACCCATCACGATCTCGTACCCCACCGTGATGCTGCCGTCGAGCCCCGTGGAAACCCACTGCCAGTGGGAACCGCCGTCGCTGGTCCTGGCGAGGAAGAGCGACGAGCCCGTGGCGATGTCCAAGTGTCCCTTCTCCAGTGCCCAGCCGTGGGTCGCGTCTGGGAACTGCACTGCGGTGAACTCCGGCTGGACGGTGCCCGCAAGCTCCCGACCCTGCTCGACCCAGTGCAGGCCACCGTCGGAGGTGTGCATGATGGCGCCGTGCGGCTCGAGCCACTGGGTCGCGCCGGAGAACAGCTCGGAGCGACCTACTGCCCAGCCCTCCAGCGGAGTGACGAACGTGACGGCGTCGAGCCGGAAAACCGAGAAGTCCGACCCTTCGGCCGGCGCTTTCTCGTACTGCGTCTGCCAGGTCTCTCCGCCGTCGGGGGTGTGGAGGATGACCTGTCCCCATACGCCAGGCTCGTAGCTGCGTCGCCCCACGGCCCAGCCGTTGTCGGCACCGGCGAACGCGATGTCCTCGAGCTTGTAGTGGATGCTGGCGTAGTGCTGCGTGAACAGCTCGTCGCCGTTGTACGCCCCTGCATTGCCCCAGGGGTCGCTGGCGCGACTCACGAAGTCGTGGTCGCCCACGGCGATGACCCGGTCGGCGAATACTGTCAGCCCGCGCAGCGCCTCGTTGTCCTGCTTGGCTTGGCGCAGCTTCTCCCAGGTCGCGCCTCCGTCCATGGTGCGTTGGACCGGGGTGCCCCAGGCGGAAGCGTAGTCCATCCCCACCGCGTAGCCCCGGTTGGCGTCGACGAACTCCACGTCCCCAAATGCATCGGATGGCTGCTGGCGCATCCAGGTGAGCCCGCCGTCGGCGGTGTGCAGGATGGTGCCGCCCTCGAGCGCCGAGCTGGTCGCGAAGCCCACCGCCCAGCCCTTGCTCGCATCCAGGAAGTCGACGGCGGTCAGCGAGATCTGGAGGTCGGACGCGTACTGGGTCTGCCACGTGGTGCCGCCGTCGGCGGTGTGCAGGATGACGGCTCGATGCTCGGGGTATGGCTCCGTGGCGGTGCGCCGGACTCCGACCGCCCACCCCTGGGTCGTGGTCACGAAGGTGATGGCGTGCAGGATGGCGATGTCGTCAGGCACGGTCTGCTGGACCCAGGTCGAACCGCCGTCCATGGTGTGCCAGACGCCCGCGTCCCAGTCGTCGGCGTCACCGACGAAGTCGTAGTGCGTCTCGCGCAGCGTGGTGAGCCAGCCGTGCTGGGCATCGACGAAGACCACCGAGTCCAGCGAGTCCGTGCTGGCGATCGCCTGCGGTACCCAGGTTGCCCCGCCGTTGGACGTCTTGAGCACCGTGCCGGATTCGCCAACGGCCCACCCGGTGGCCGCGTCAGCAAAGCTCACCGCCTTCAAGGTCGCTGCCGCGGGGACGTCCTGCGCTTCCCATGTCTGCCCGCCGTCGGAGGTCTTGGTGATCGTTCCGACGAAGGCCTTCGCGACCTGGTCCCAGTGGGGCTCGCCGACAGCGAAGCCGACAGCGGGGGACACCATCGCCAGGTCGTTCCAGTTGTACGAGCTCTCCAGGAACTGGCGGCGGACGGTGAAACCCGTGGCGGCCCGTTGCGCCGGGACAAGCACCGGGTCGCCCGTACGGTTGTCGATCACCGATGCGTAAGCGAAGAAACGGCCGCCACTGGTCCTGGTTGACACCACTGCGAAGCCGTCGTCGACTGCAGCCGAGGTGACCTTCCCGAACGCCTGGTCAATCTGGCGGTACTCGTAGGGCCTCAGGGTTGTGTCCTGGGCCGGGAGCGTCCCCAGGAGCGTGCCGTCGGCGGCGTAGAGCGCAACCTCGACAGTACCCGTGACCGCCGAGGCGTTCACCAACCCGATGTTGGTCCGGTAGCCGGATGTGAGTGAGGCGCTCTGGGCGAGCTGCACGAGGCGGGCCTGCTCGCCGGCCTCGAACGCCATCGCGTCGGCCAGCGCCGGCACGAGCTGTCCGAAGGTCCCGTCCGATCGCTGGTTGTAGGTGCGGCTGTTGACCTGCACCGATCCCACGAGCGGCGTGACACGCAGGGCGGCGGCACCCTGGAAATGAAACACGGAGTCGATCACGTCCCCGTAGAGGGCCGAACGCCCCGGCTCGATGGTGAAGGTCTGCGTGACCGGGCTGGCATTGACCTGACCTCGCTTGAGCAACGCAATCGAGAAGGTTGCCTGGGTAGTGCCCGCGTTGTGGACCTCGACGTCGCTGCGCCAGTTGGTGCCCGCGGCACCGGCGACGTGGGCGGCGGTGGCCAAATACAGAGGCGTCGCCAAGGGCGCGCGCCGGGCGGGGATGAACACCGGGTCGCCGGTGTGGTTGTCGATGACCGAGGCGAAGGCGTAGAACGCCGCATTGGCGGTGATCACGGCGTACCCGTCGTCCACCTTGCCGGTGGTGACCTTCTCGAACACCTTGTCGTACTGCGTGTAGGCGTACGGCATGAGATACCCCGTCGGCACCGTGCCGAGCAGCGTACCGGACGCGTCATACAGCTTGATGGTCAGCGCGACGGTGCGGCCCGCCGGGTTGACCACCCCGATGTTCGTGCGATAGCCGGCAGTCCCCGAAGGGTCGTGGGAGAGCTGCACCAGCCGGGCCTCTTCCCCCGCGCCGAACGCCTCCGACACCGTGAGCCCGGGGACAAGCTGGCCGAAGGTGCCACCGGGCTGGTCGTTGTAGGTGCGGCTCGACACCAGCACGCCCCCGGAGGTCGTGACTACCCGCAGCGCCGCCGCACCGGAGAACGAGAACTGCTGCAGGACCACGTCCGGATAGGCCGCCGACCGGTGCGCCGGCAGCGAGAAACTCTTCGTCGGCGCGTGGTCGTTGTCCCAGGAGTCGCGCTTGAGCAGGGCGATCGTGAAGCTCGCGGTGGCGTTGCCCGGGTTGTGGACCTCGAGGTCGGTGCGCCAGTTGGTTCCTGCCGCGCCGCTCGAGTGGGCGCTGGTCAGGATGTAGATCGGCTCGCCGATGGCCTGCTGCGCAGCCGCCCAGCTCGACCCGCGCGCCGGCGAGACGCGCGACGTTCCTGTAGCGCTCGACGTGCGGAGCACGGGCTCCCCGGCCAGTGCCTGGCCGGTCGGAGCTGCGAGAGCTGCGACCAGCAGCCACACCAATCGGATGCCCACCACGTGAGTGATCGCGCTGTGCTTCATGAACCCTCCCCTGTGACGCGATGCTCGCGCCCGTGCTGCGCCGGCGCCTCAGGCGCTACTCGACCACCATGGCAGGCACCTTGATCTCCTTCGCGAGCTTGCACTTGTACTCGGCGAACTCGGCGGCACCCGTTGCGGCGTCCACCGCCACCACCTCGCCGTGACCCTTCCACATGCCGGGCCGGAGCTCCATGCGGAAGTAGTACGTCCCGCCGGCGCTAGTCTCGACCGCCACCGAGTCGTCCACCTCATCGCCCGAGATCTTGTGGGCTCCCGGGCTGACCCGCACCTTCACGTAGGTGCCTGGATCCAGCTCCGCGACCTCGACCCCGTCGACGTAGACCGACGTGTTGAGCGCCAGGCCGACGATCCGCTTCTTGCGGTAGACCGTCAGGTAGGCGTTGTCGCCGGCGTCGGCCGGTGCGGCGACCAGTGCAGGGGCTCCCGGTGCCGCCGTCGCCTCGACCGGTCCGGCAGGAGCGCCCTGAGGCGCCGTCGAGCTGCAACCCATGAAGCTCATCGCGACCAACAGCACAACAGCCAACATCCCCCATGTCCTCGTGCGCATCTCTCTGTCCTCCTCGCGTGCCGCTGTCTTGGCGGCCCGCCGTCCAAAGCCCGATTCGTCAGCGTTCATCGAACTCGTCTCTTGGGTTTCCAACGCAAGGTCAATGCCAGCCCGTGTCGTCCGATGATCTTGCTGATTCTGCACGCCTTCAGTGCTGCGCCCTGCGGCAATGCAGCCCTCTCGATACCGTCAGGGGTATCGCGCCTACCCGGCCGGATATCGCGGCTGCCAAAGCCAAGACACTCCTCGCGGTTCCCCCGCGTCGGGCGTGGCACGCGCCTGCCACCATTGCATCACTGGAGTGCGCCGCGGGCAGCGGCTCCAGCGCCGGCTCCCTGAACCCGGCCAGGGCCGAGGCCACAACGACGCTGAGACACCGTTGGAATTGCGGGGACTCGTGAAAGCGTTTACGATCCCCCCAAGAACAGAAGGGAACCAGCCATGGAGTTGATGGATCTCTTCCGCCCGAAGTGGAGGCGCAGCAGCCCGAATGTGCGCCTCAAGGCGATCTCTGAGCTGACGGACCAGGCGATCCTGGCGAAGATGGCACGAAGCGATTGGGACAGAGAGGTGAGACTCGCGGCTGCCGCGAGAGTGCAGGACGGAAGCGTTGCACAGAGCGTCTACGCCGACTTGGCCAACTGCGTCTACGACGGGACGTGCATCCGTCTTCTCGCGGCCACCAGGCTGCGGGACCAGGCGCTCGCCCAGGCCGTCGTCCTGGAAATGGCCGGGCGGCAGCGGCTCTTCTTTGATCACAAGGAGTTCCTTCAGTGGTGGGACCGGGTGACCGACCAGGACTGGCTTGCGGAGGTCGCTGCGTGCGCCTACTACGGTAGCACGCAAGCGGCGGCTTGCAAGAAGCTTACCGACCTGGCGGTCCTCCAGAAGCTCCTCGACCGGCTGCAATCAGGGCACGCGCCCGACACGTACTTGCTGGCCGTCAAGACCAGGCTCATGGAGCTTCGTATCCCCGAGGTGGCGAGGGTGACTGACACCTCCGAGCTGGTGAGGATCGCCCGCAGCGACCCCGTTGACGACGTGCGCCTGGCCGCCCTTGCGAGGATTGCCGACGAGGAGGCCCTCCTCGACATCGCCACGTCATCGGACGACCCGAATGTCGCCAGGACCGCAACCGCCAGGCTCACTGCTCAGACCAGGCTGGCCAATGTCGCCCAGCACGCCGTATCGTCGAGCGCTCGCCTGGCCGCGGTGGAACGGCTGACCGAGGAGTCGTGCCTCGCCCAGGTTGCCGAGCAGGACCGTCACCCGGCTGTGAGCCTCGCAGCGGTGTCCAGACTCCGCGATCAGGATCTGCTCGCTGGAGTGGCTGAGCGGAGCCTCTGCGTGCAAGCCCGCGCCGCGGCGGTGCGAGGCTTGCACGATGAGGGCCGAGTGCTGGCCCTCGCGGCGAAGGCATCGAGCCACTTCGAGGAGCGCCTTGCCATCGCGGAGAAGCTGGTCGAGCTGGGCTGGCTCCCCCGCAAGGTAGCTGAGGAAGTCTGCCCGAGATGCAGTGGCACCGGCGTGGTCTGGGTCAACACCGACTCCGCGTTCGATCGCGACGTCGCCTCCTACGAATGCGGGTGCGGAGGTGGACCCCGATCCGTGACCGTCTGCTGCGAGAAGTCAAGCAGACCTCCATTTGAGCTCACCTGCAGGCTCGCTGACCTTGAGCAGGCACGCCAAGAGCGCTTGCGGATTCCGGAATGGCTCCGGTGAGAAGGTGCGGGCGTTCCGTCCCGGGTTGCACCGAGGCCTGGCACCCGAGGATCTCCGCCGCACCGGGATGATTCGCCGGGCTGGGACGCCTTCCACGGAATGCCACGTCTTCCGGTTCCGACCGCCCAGCAGTGTGCTCACGCCCCCGGGCTGCTTCGCGGCTACATCGCCCAGCAGAACCTCATCCTCGCGGTCACCGACGTGCTCACGATGGTCCTGGCGATAAGGGTCATCGGGCTCGCGATGCGCGCCTTCCTGCGCCGCAGAGAGGTCGTCGAGCCCGCAACACAGGAATCGTGACCTCGGGCCGACCCCAGCAGGGCAACCGGGGACCTCACCCGGCGCCGTGGCCGCCTCCAGTCAACCCGGCTACGGCTGGATGGGCACGTGGTCGGCGACGGCCGACGACTTGCTCGACAGATCCCGCACGAGCGCGGGGTGCCGCACGGTCTCGACGCTCTTCTCCGCTCCCTGCCCAAACAGCTCCGGGT
>DAONEV010000042.1:0-17480 GCA_035403265.1 Thermoanaerobaculaceae bacterium
GTCAGGGACCGGGAACAGCTCGGCCAGCTTGCCGTCGACGAGGTGTAGCACGCGCCCCGGGCTGCCGGCGGCGGCCACCAGCTCACCGCGCCAGAACAGGAGGTCCCAGAGGTTGCCCTCGTCGAGCCTGGCCACCTCCTTGAGCCCGGAACCGTCTGGTCCGGTCGCCAGCAACACTGCCGGCAGCGCCGTGGCGACGTAAAGCGTGCCGTTCGGCGCCAGCGCCAGGGCGGTGATCTGGTCGGAAGAGGTGTCCCCAACCAGCGTGCGATGCGCGCCCTCGACCCGCCAGACGCGCGCCGGGTGTCCGGTGCCGACATAGGCGACGCCCCCGGGCGAGACGGCGAGGGCCAGGCCGAGAGGCTCCTCGAACTTGGTCACGATCTCCAGCGGTGGCAGGGCCTGCAGGGAGCCGTCGGGGAAGATCGCGACGCCGCGAGACGTGGCGCCCGCCAGGGCGCGCGGGGTGTCGAGCGTGAAGGTGCGCACCGGTGCCGCGACGGCAATCCCAGGCAACAAGAGCAAGAGGACGGCGAGACGGACTTTCATGGTGCCTCCCGGGGCGGCCGCACCACGATCGGGATGCGGACCGCACCCTCCAGGGGGTACGGGGCCGCCCAGCGGGTCGAGCCGACGATGCTGGTGGGCACACGGGTCACTGTCCCACCGAGGCCGGCCCCCAGGCTCCAGGCCCAGGAGGGCGGCACGGCCGAGAGCACGCCACCGGGCACGGCCACACCCTTCTCGCGGCCCTCGAGGGCCAGGACAAGGGTGGTAGAGCTTTCGAACTGGCGCAGGGCGCCCACCTGTTGGGAAAAAGTAACGGCGTTGGGCGGCTGCGACTTGAGGAGGTAGTCGGTCCAGGCGGCGCCGTCGGCCACCACCAGATCGACGTCCCCTGCGGGCATCACCGCGGGGATGCGGAGGAGCAGGCGCTGGCTCGACATTGGCTGGAGGTAGGGCTGTAGCCTCACCTCTACCGCCAGCTCCTCCCCGGGACGGACGACGGTCCGGGCCGGGAGGACCTCGGCGATGACCGCCCCCGCAGGCAGCTCGTCGCGCTGCAGGAAGACCTCGACGCCGGTCAGCTTTGGGTGAGGCAGGGGCGAAGCCGCGAGCAGGGCGGTCACTGCCCCGGAGAAAGCGGCCAGGCGCGCGGGCGCATCGGCAGATCGGGCCGCCTGGAACATCGCCAGGCTCTGGCCATCCTCCATGCGGGCCCGGTAGGTCATGCGAACCGTGCTCTCGCCGGCGCTCGTGCCGCGGGCCATCAGGCAGGCGTTGGTGAGATAGGTGACCATCAAGGGGGAGAGCAGGGGGTGCTCGGCGACGCGAAAGCGCCAATGCGCCACTCCGGCTGCCTCCCGCACCTCCACCTCGACCGGGAGGCCGGCCGGAGGGGGCTCGATCCGGGCCATGACGCCGCTCGGCCGGTCGGCCACCAGGGATCCGAACGCTTCTCCCAGAGCGAAGACCTTGAAGGGGCTCTGATACGAGGCCTGAACGGCGAGGACGCGAGCACGAGCCGCGGGCAGCCGTACGCTCCCGAGGCCGAAGAGGGGGTGCCCGAACGCCCACAGGGTGTCGCCTTCGCGGGCCGTCACGGTGCCGCCTGCCGCGACCAGGGCGTCACCCCACGCCAGGAGCACCGCCATCATCTCGCCAGGTTCAGGCACGCCGGCGACAGGGCCGTTTCCGACCGGGCCAGCAGGGCCGAGACCGGCCCGGGTCAGCACCTGGGAGCCCCAGCCAGATTGAGCTCCCGGCAGGCCCGAGACGGCGACCGGCCAGGCCGCGCCGGGGCCCTCGTGGTCGAGGTGCGGCAGCACAGCCAGCGGGTCGAGTCGTCCCGCGGCCAGGAGGGAGAGCTGCTGGAGAGTGGGCGGAGGGGCCGACGCCGGAGGCGCGAAGGTGCCAATGGCGCGCATGGTGGAAAACGGCGTCACGCCAGCCAGCGGCTCGCGGGCGAACGCCCACCCGTAGGCCACTGCTCCGAGCAGCTTGCCGTCAATGTAGACCGGCGAGCCACTCATGCCTGCCGCGACCCCGCCGCCCGCCAGCTCGGGGTCGTCGAGGCGAACCAGCACGGACGTGCGCTCCGGAGCGGGAGCGTCGAGCACGCCCATCACCTCGACCGGGATTTCCCGTCGTCGCCCGTCTGTCCACTCGGTGACACAGACGCCCTTCTGACCGGCCTTCACGTCATGGGGATCGATCCAGGCCACGGGGCCTGTGAGGGCGAGGGCGAGGGCGAGGGTGAGCATGTCCGGTCAGGCGCTCGTGGCGGAGGTGGCCCGCGGCGCCAGGGTCTTGCCGGTCAGCGGCAGGATCACCGGCAACTGCTGGAGCAGCTCGGCGAGCTCCTCTGGGAGGATCGCCTGCTGGCCGTCCGAGAGGGCGTGGCCCGGGTCGTCGTGGACCTCGATGAGCAGCCCATTGGCGCCCACCGCCGCGGCACCCCGGGCCATCGGCACCACCTTGTGGCGCTTGCCGGTGCCGTGGGACGGATCGACCACGATCGGCAGGTGCGACAGGCGCTGCACCGCGACCACCGCGGAGAGGTCGAGGGTGAACCGGGTGTGCTCGGCGAACGTGCGGATGCCACGCTCGCACAGGACCACAGCCCGGTTGCCCTCCGAGACGATGTACTCGGCGGCGAGCAGCAGTTCCTCGACCGTCGAGCCCATGCCCCGCTTCAACAGGACGGGCAGGCGGGCCCGGCCGCAGGCCTTGAGCAGCGGGTAGTTGTGCATGCTGCGAGCGCCGACCTGGACCATGTCGGCGTACTGACAGACGACGTCCAGGGAGCGCTCGTCGAGTGCCTCTGTGACGACGGGCATCCCTGACTCGCGGCCCGCCTCGTGCAACCACTCCAACCCCTCACGACCCAACCCCTGGAAGGAGTATGGAGAGGTGCGCGGCTTGTAGGCGCCACCGCGCAGAATGTGCGCGCCGGCGCGCCGCACGGCCGCGGCGATGGTGAGGATCTGCTCCCGGCCCTCGACGGCGCACGGCCCCGCCATGACCGCAAAGTGAGGACCGCCCACCGGCACGGACCCCACCATCACGACCGAGTCCTCGGCCTTGGCCTCCCGGCTGACGAGGGTGTAGGGCAGGGTCAGTGGGATCACCTCGATGACCCCCGCGAGGGTCTCGAAGACCATCGGGTTGAGAGACTCGCGCATGCCCGTGACGGCGATGGCCAGACGCTGCTGGCCGTGGATGGGGTGGGCCTGGAGCCCCAGGCTCTCGGCGCGAGCGGCGACCTCCCCGATCTCCTCGGGCGTCGCTTGCGTGGACATGACGATCAGCATCAGGCCATCACCTCAACCAGGCTATACTAGCCGAGGGAAGGAGGTTGTCAACGTGAAGAAGACGCTCGGGCTCGCGCTTCTGGCGTTGCTCGCCTCGGCTTGGTCCGATGCAGCCTATGTTCTCATCCTCAAGGACGGCTCGCACCAGGTGGCCAAGGAGAAGTACAAGGTCAAGGGAAAGCTCGTGGAGTTCCTCACGACCACCGGTACCCTGCGGTCGATTCCGCTTTCGCTCCTGGACGTGAAGGCGACCGAAGAGCTCAACGCGCGCCAGTTTGGCAGCGCCCTGCCGCTCGACTGGGTGGACGCGAACCAGGTGCCGCCCACCCCCACGCCGACGCCGTCGGTGGCGAAGATGGTGGGTGCGCTCCGCTCCGGCCTCGCGCCCGGCAGCGTCACGACCATCCGGCCAACCCCGACGCCCATCGTCACGTTCCACGACACCAAGTTCGCTGATGCCCGCGTCGACCAGGCTTTCCAGCAGGGACTGGAGGCCTACCATCTTTATCTCTACCGCACCAGCCGCGGCACCGAGCCGACGTACCTCTTCATCGAGGTCCAGGTGAACGGCCAGAAGGAAGTAAGTCGCGCGCTGCAGGCGTTGACAACCACCTACCACGTGGTCAACCAGGACCTGCTCAAGAGGAACCAGGCCGGGCGGATCCCGGAGCGTCTGGAGGTCCTGCTCCTCAACGAGGCTGGCAAGGAAGCCGGCGTGTTCCGTCTCAGCCCTGCCGACGCCGAGGAGCTTGCCAGCGGCAAGGTCACGCCGGAGGCCTTCTTCGTCGAGAAGGTGATGTTCTGAGCCCTGGGTCCAGGGGTCGGCTTGTCCTTGCCGTGTGGGCAGGCGCGGCTCTCACCGTCAGTGCCTGCCGTCCCGCCCTGCCAGCCGGGGAGCTGGCCTGGCGGCAGGCCCGCGAGGAGGCGGTTCGAATGGAGCTCCCGGCGGCTCGTCAGGCCTCGTTTGGCGGCCTGCGGTTCTATCCCCACGACCCCGCATACCGGCTCCGCGCCGTGGTGCAAGCCCAGCCCTCCCCGATCGCGCTGACGCTGACGACCAGCGACGGCACGGCTCGCCCGGCGCGGCGGGTCGGCAGCGCGCGGCTGCGCTTCCCGGCCGGGGAGGGGACGCTTGCGCTCTACACCCTCGACGACGCGGCCGATGATCACCTCTTCGTGCCGTTTCGCGACACCGGGGCGGGGCGCGACACCTATGGTGCCGGACGATACGTGGAAGCGAAGCTCCTGGCCGGGGGCGTCGTGGAGCTGGACTTCAACCGCGCCTACAACCCTGACTGTGCCTACGGAATCGCGGCGTCCTGCCCGATCACCCCGGCCGAGAACACGCTGCCCTTCGCCGTCAGCGCGGGCGAGATGATGCCGGCAGGGCACTGAGCCATGCTGGCGTCCCTCCTCTTGCTGGCTGCGACCCTCCCGCCCGTCCTCGCCGACCCCAGGCACGGGCCGTCCGACTGGGTCGTCGTGGTGCCGGGCGCGGCCCCTCTGCCGGCCGCCGCCGGCTATCTGGTGACCCTGCCGGCAGGCGGTCCGGACCAGGAGTGGCTCGAGGGCATCGTGGCGCTGGCGGCGGCAGGCGCGCCGGTGGTGCTCGTGGCCTCCGCGCCGCCGCCGGTCGGCGTCCGGCCTTACCTGGACGGGGTGGCCCTCGACACGGCCCCGGCTCCCGAGGCGGTCGGCGCCGTCCTCGACCAGCTCGCCGGGCTGCCGCTGCTGCTGCCGGCCAGCGACGTGGCCGAAGCCGTTCGCGTGTTGGCGCTCGGCGCCTCCACCGCGCTCGTGCCCTCGCCCGATGCGCGTTGGGCGGTGACGCTCGCCGGGCTGCTGCCCGAGTACGAGCCCGCGGTTGGCCCCGGGGGTCGCCTGCCGACGGCGCTGCGCGGCGCCGACCTGGCGACCGTGGTTGGCCTCCCGGCCGGGTTTGCGGGTGGCTCGGTGCGGCTTGCCGGCGCCTGGTACGGGACCGTGACCCTGGTTGGAGTGCCGGACCGTACGCTCACCGTGGCGGCCCGAGACGGCGCGGCCGAGGTCGTCGTTCCCGCCTTGCCGGCCGGGGGCCTGCTGGTGGCCAGCCGCCCCCTCGACCCGACGACCACCCTCGAGCAGGTGCAGGTGACCGGCGAACGGATCCCCGAGGCCGGCGAGGTGCTCGCCCGCCACCAGCGACAGGCGGCACGCCAGCAGCGCTTGGTGGCGCGGTGGCAGGCCGAGCAGACGCTGCTGCTGCGGGTCTGGGTGGCGGAGCTGGCGCGCTCATTCGAGGTCGTGCTGGCCGGCCCGGCGTTCTGGGAGGCCGGAATCGGCACCGATTGGGAGATCGCTCGCGCCTGGGTAGACGGCGTGAGCTGGCGCCCCGACCGCCTGCCCAACCTTCCGTTGCTCGAGCCGGAGCGCCCGGCGGTGCCGCCGCTGGCCCTGCGCCTCGAGCCGTCCTACACGTATCGTCTACGTGGCCGCAGCGAGCGGGATGGGCGTGGGTGCTGGGAGCTCGAGTACACCACCCGACGCGGCGAGGAGTCGCGGAGCGGCGTGGCCTGCATCGACGCGGCGACGTGGGGGCTGGTGACCGTCGAGGAGTCCGCCACCGGGTTGAGCGGCGACGTCCGGGCGACGCGTACCGTCACCCGGTTACACCCGCTGGCGATCGGCGCCGACACCGTCTGGCTGCCATCCAAGGTGGTGGCGGACGACACCCTGGCGGTGTTCGGAGGCACTGCCAGCGTGCATCGCGAGCTGACCCTGACCGGGATCGCCGCCTCGCCGCGAGACTTCTCCACCGAGCGAGCGGCTGCCTGGCGACGCCCCAACCGGATGCTGCGCGACACCCCAACCGGAATCTTGCCGCTGGTGCCGGACGGCCATGGCGGCCGCGTGGCCGGCGGGGAGACACGCCCGGCGCAGCGATTCCTGATTCTCGGCGCAGTATGGGACCCGGGGCTCGCCACCCCGGTGCCATTTGGCGGCCTGCAGATTCAGGATTTCGCCTTTCGTCACCGGCCCGAGCAGCTCCGGCTCCTGCTCGCCGGGGTCGTCAACGACGGCGCCTGGACCAGGCGCCTCGGCCACATCGAGCTGACAGCGCGTGCGTTCACACAGTTGCTGCCGTTTTCCTCGAGCCTGTGGGAACGTGGCCGGGAGCTCAAGGGCGAGGAGCTGCAGACGCGGCGGCAGCGAGTCGCCGTTGGGTTCGGAGGCTCGGTCGGCAAGCTGCGGCTACTGGCCGAGGCGGGTGCCGAGCACCTCGACTTCCGGGACGCCGACCACACCGATGCGGCCTTCGTGCGGCCGACCAACACCTGGGAAGGGGTCGGGCGGGGGGTGGCAGAAATGGGGGTCGGCGCCGCGACCCTGAGCCTGCAGGGCGAGCGCGGGTGGCGAGAGCACTGGGAGCCGTGGGGGCTGGGGGGCGCCGAGAGGCCCGAAAAGAACTGGACCCGGGCGCGCTTTCAGATGGTCTACGAGCGGGCCCTGAACCCTCTGGCGCGCCTGCACCTGGATGTCGCCTACCATGCCGGCTGGCACCTCGACCGCTTCTCGGCCCCGGCCCCGGCGCGTTTCGGCGAGGTGCGCCTGCGAGGCATCGCCTCGGGGACCGTGTTACCGGAACGGCTGGCCGTCGTCCGGGCCTCCGTCGCCGTGCCGGTCTCGGACCGTCTGCGCGGCGAGATCGGCTTCGATGCCGCTTGGGCGCGCGAGGACCGGTCCGGCTACCGGATGCGGCCGCTGTCGGGGATCGGGCTCGCGGCCACCCTCCCTGGCCCCTGGGGCACCCTGATGCAGGTATCGATCGGCGCGCCCGTCGCCACCCCCGGCAAGCATTCGCCGACGGTCGAGCTGTTCCTGCTCCGTCCTCTCTGAGGAAGTCGAGAGCCGCCAGCCGGAAGACTGCCTACTTGTCGTGGGCGGGCAAACGACCCTGACTCGATGTGGATGGCGGAGACTCTCAACCGGGCGGGCGAGCCGCGGGGGTGTCCTCGTACATCCAGGCGTGGCGCCGGCTGTATCCGGAGGCGTCCAGACGACGGCGCAGCTTGCGGGCGACCTCGGAATTGTCAATTTGTCTGAAGAAGGATGGGTTAAGGCGAACGGCTCGCTCCAGCCGCGCCAGCCCGGCGGTTTCGTCCCCGATGGAGAGCCGGGCCATGCCGACGTCGAAGCAGGTTTCGGGGCGCTCGGCGAGGGCCAGGGCGCGCTCGAAGTGCTCGACCGCCCGGGGCCACTCCTCGCCCAGCATGGCCAGGTCGCCCATGGCAACCTGTACCCTCCAGTCGAAGGGCGTCCAGACCGCGGCCCGCTCGAGGTTGCCCAGGGCGACCCGTGCCAGGATCGGCCGCCTGTCGGGCGGGAGTTGTCCGGCGCGCAGCACCCGGGACAGGGACTCGCCCTGGCGATGGAGCACGGCGACGGCCCTGAGCCGGGCAAGCACGAACCAGCCTGAGACCACGAGCGTCACGGCGAGACCCGCGGTGGCCCAGCGTCGCCAGCCGTCCGGCGGCGGGGACAGCTCGCGTGGCGGCAGCGCGAGCGCCGCCAAAACGCTCCACTGGGCCACCAGGGTGGCCTGGTGGAAGGGGAACTGACCGAGGGAGACGAGCCCGGCCGCGATCGCGAGCGATCCGACCGCCGGGAGTTCCCAGGCGGCAGGCCGGCCGCGGCGCCATGCCAGCACCAGTCCCGCAGACGCCAGAGCCAGGCCGATCAGACCGGTCTCGGCGGCGTACTGGAGGACGTCGTTGTGAGTCTCTCCGAAGCCGGTCTCGAGCCCGAGGATCTTGGCGCGGGCCGCCAGCACGTCCTCGCGTTGGAAGCGATAGGAGCTGGCCTCGAAGAGCCCGAAGCCGACTCCGGTGAGAGGTCGTGCTCCCACCATTCCGGCGGCGGCCGCAAAGCCGGCGATTCGCCCCGACCCCAGCCAGACCCACCCCCCCGTGCGGGTCTGCTTCACGACCTCGGCAAGTCGCGTGTGCATGGGACCGACGGAGAGCACCGCGAGGCCTGCGGCGGCGATCACGGCAAGACTGGGCAGTCGCGAGCGGCGGGGCAGGGCTTGCCAGGCCAGGACGGCGAGCCCTGCGGCGAGGGCGCCCAGGACGGTGATCGTGCGGGTGCCGACGATGGCAGCGGCCATGAACGCGGCCGGGACCGCCCATCGCAGACGCCGTCCGCTCGCTCCCAGCGCCCGCGCCGTCGCCAACAGGCACGGCAAGAGCAGGAAGAGAGCCACGTCGGCCGGATTGCCGAGGGTGCCGATCCAGCTGTAGCGGTCGGCGAGGTTGTCGAACAGCTCGTAGCCGGCGGGGCGCCACCGAGGCACCGCGAAGGTGGCCGCGAGCAGGGCCTCGGTGACGCCGACGGCGACAACGGTGACCTCCAGACGCCGGCGTTGGGGACCCGAAAGCCATCGCAGCGCACCCCAGCCGAGGGCAATGACGGCCAGAGGAGCGAGGTCGGCGAGGACGCGCAGGGGTTGGCCGGACAAGGGCGCCGACAGGAGCCCTCCGGCCAGCACGCCGGCCCATGCCAGCCACCACGGGTCGCGCCACCCCGAGCGGTCGAGGCCGCGGCTGATCTGGATTGCGGCCAGCGCCAGCCATGCGGCGAGGGCCAGCAACCGCTTGGGACCGCGAAACACCTCGTACCCGGCCATGCTCCAGATCAGCGGCACCACGGCGACGAGAACCAGGGCCGCCAGGAAGGCGGCGCGCTGCAGCCAGTGAGTGCGGCTGGTCCGCGGCGTGGTCAGACGGCCTGGCTTGCCCATGACTCAGTCCTCCAACCGCACCGAGACGACCCGAGACACGCCCGGCTCCTCCATGGTGACACCGTAGAGCACGTCGGCGTGGGCCATGGTGCGGCGGTTGTGGGTGATGAGCAGGAACTGCGTCTCGGCGCTCATCGTCCGCAGCAGGCGACACAGCCGCTCGACGTTGGCGTCGTCGAGGGGCGCATCGATCTCGTCCAGGAGGCAGAACGGTGCCGGGCGGATGCGGAACAGTGCGAGCAGCAGCGCCACCGCCGCCAGGGCCTTCTCGCCCCCGGAGAGCAGCAGCACCGACTGGGTGTGCTTGCCGGGCGCGCGGACCCGGATCTCGATGCCGGAATCGAGGGGGGAATCGGGATCGGACAGCTCGGCGCGAGCCTCACCGCCGCCGAACAGCTCCCGGAACACCTCGTCGAACGCCACGTTGGCCTCCTCGAGGGTGGCCAGGAAGCGGGTCGCACAGGTGGCGTCGAGCTCTCCGATGGTGTCATCGAGGGACGCCAGGGAGCGTTCCAGGTCCCGGCGCTGCTCTCCGAGGAAGCGGTGCCGCTCCTCCAGCTCGTCGCGCTCGGCCACGGCCAGCTCGTTGACCGGCCCGAGCGCGTCCAGCTCCTGCGCCAGGATCAACTCCTCGTGCTCGAGGTCTGGAACGTCGGCGGCGTCCGGCGGGGTCTCGTCCAGCCCTGCATCGGTCCCCAAAGTGAGGGCGATAGCCTCGTCGATGCGGGCCGCCGCGGCGCGGGCGTCGGCCAGGGAGAGCTCGGCCGCGTGGGCGGCGTCCCGGGCAGCGAGGTAGGCATGGCGAGCCTGCTCGGTGGCGGCGGCAGCGGCTCCGACCTGCGCCCGCAGGGCCTCGGCCGTAACGGCCAGGCCCTCGGCCTGGCGCTGGGCCGCCGACCGCCGGGCGAGCAGCTCGGCGAGATCCGTCTGGGCTGCCATCGTCTCCTGGGCCGCGGCGGCCGCCAGCCCGCCCTGGGCGGTAGCCTCATCCTCGGCGTGCCGCAGGCGCGCTCCCAGATCGTCGAGCTCCTGGCGGTGCCGCTCGACCTCGCGGGCCGCGCTGCCGGCACGCTCGCGGGCCAGGGCGGCGGCGCCGCGGGCCCGTTCCGCCTCCGCGCGCGCCAGGCTCGCGGCCTCCCGGGAGCGCTCGGCCTCGCGGGCCAGGGCATCCACCTCGGCCTCCAGCGTGGCGGCCCGTTGCTCGAGCCGCTGCGCCTCGGTGGCGGCCGCAGCCTGGCGTGCTCCGAGAGCGGAGGCCTCCGCTGCCAGGCGGTCCCCCTCGACCCGCAGTGCTTCCAGCTCGCGTTCCAGACGCAACTGCTCGCGATGCATCGCCTGTTGGGTCGAGATGGCGGCGGCCAGGGCTTCCGCCTGCTCGCGGGCGGCGCGGTCGGCACCCTGCAACGCCCGCTGCAGCTCGCGGAGCGTGGCCTGCACGGCGGCCAGGTCCTCGGCGTGACGTTGCTCGGCCGCAGCGGCCGCGATCTCGGTCGCCGCCAGGACGCGCTCGCGTTGGCGAAGCTCCAGCACACCCGGAGCCACCGCCTGGCCGGCGGGCAGCTCGACTCGACTGCCGCGGCGTCGGGCGCCGCCCGGCAGGAGAACCACGAGGTCCGGGTCGGCGGTGGCCAGGCGCTCACCTTCTTCGACTGACTCGGCGACGGCGGCGCGAGGCAGCGCCGCGCCCAGCCATCCGAGGTCCTCGGCTCGCGCCCCGGCCGCCTGCAGTAGGGGCGACGACCGGGGCGGCAAGGACCGGTTGGCCACCGCCACCTCGACCCGGCCATCGCCCTTGACGCGGCGAGCCAGCAAGTCACGCACCGAGGCCTCGTCCACCAGCACCGGCAGGAGCAGCAGATCGCCCCAGGCGCGGTCCAGCAGCGACGCCTGGGAGGGGTCGGGGTCGAGGAAGTCCGACACGGTGCCAAGAACCTTCTCGGTGGGGACGGCACGCGAGAGGACCTGTGGCAGGGCGCGCGCCGCCTGGAGGGTGCGCTGGACCCCCAGGCGCTCGTGGTGCGCCTGCCAGCGCTCGTGACCGGCCTGGTCGCGCGCCGCCGCCAGCTCCGAGGCCCGGGCGCTCGCTGTCTCGAGGCCGGATCGCAGCTCGCCGCGCGCCTGCTCATCCGCCGCCGCTGCCGCTGCCAGGGTTGCGGTCGCGGTCCTGGCCTGCTCGGCACCGGCTGCCGCCTGGGCGAGGCTCTGGGCCAACCGCTGCTGCTCGCCCTCGAGGCGCGTACGCTGATAGCCGACCTGCTCCCCTTCGACGCCAAGACGGTGGTTTCGGTTGCGGGCCTCGTTGGCGGCCGACGCGGCGGCCAGAAGGAGGCGGCGGGCCTCCTCGGCGCGACCGGTGGCCAGTCTGGACGTGTCCTCGGAGGCGCGGGCCGAGGTCTGGGCCCCGGCGGCGACGCGCTCGGCGGCCTCGGCGTTCCCGGCGGCGGCGGTCGCGGCGCCGTCCAGAGCCGCCCCCTGCTGCTCATGGGCCCGAAGCTCGGCCGCCAGGCGTTGGCCCTCGGTGGTGGCGGCTTCGCGCCGGAGCAGGGCCTCGGCGTGACGCTGGCGAGCGGCGGCCTCTTCGGCCTCGCGGCGCTGGGCGCGAGCGTTGGCGTCGGCCTCGTCCTGCCGGGCGGTGGCGACCTGCCCGATCGCGGCGTCCAGCTCGCCACGCTGGGACGCCAGGGCCGCTTCCAGACCGCCCAGGGTCGCGGCGGCCTGGGCATCGGATAGCTGCGCCGCGGTCAGAGCCTCCTGGTGTGCCTCGACGAGGCGCAGGGCGGTGGCTCGACGTCCCGCGAACAGCGCGCCCCGCACCGTCGCCAGGCGCGTGCGCAGCTCGCGGTGCTTCTCGGCCCGGCGGGCCTGCCGGCGCGCCGCCTCCAGGTTGCGCCGCACCTCGCTGGCCACGTCGGCCAGCCGCAGGAGGTTCGCCTTGGTCTCGGCCAGCTTCAGCTCGGCCTCGTGGCGGCGGGCGCGGAACTTGGTAATGCCCGCCGCCTCCTCGAAGAGCAACCGGCGCTCGGTGGCGCGCACGGACAGTACCTGGCCGATGCGCCCCTGCTCGATGATGGCATAGGCGCGGGTGCCGAGGCCCGCGTCCATGAGGTGGTCCAGGACGTCCTTCAGGCGGACCCGCTTGCCGCCGATGCGGTAGTCGGAGGTGCCGTCCCGCAGGACGCGCCGGCTGATCTCGAGGCGACCCTCGGTGCCGCTCCAGCGGCCGTCACCGGCGGCCAGGTAGAGGGCGACGCTGGCCCCGCCTAGCGGGGCACGGCGCGGCGAGCCGGCGAAGATCACGTCGGCCATCGACTGCGAGCGAAGCAGGCGCGCTGACTGCTCGCCCAGCACCCAGGCGATCGCGTCGGCGATGTTGGACTTGCCGGTGCCGTTGGGTCCGACGATGGCAATGATCGCGCCGGGGAACGAGAGCTCCACCCGACCGGCGAACGACTTGAACCCCTCGAGGGTCAGCGAGGCGAGGCGTACCGAGGCCATCTTCGAACGGCGGATGGTATCACTGCGCCCGCCCCCTCGGCGGAACGTGAAGCGCCCAGCGGCCGGGGATGGAGGCGCCGCAGTCGGGGCAACGGCCCTCCGGGGTGACGCGCTGCTCCTGGACTCCAAACCCCAGGCGGCGGACGAGGGTAGCGTCGCAAGCCGGGCAGCGGGTGTGCTCGAGCTCCGCGGTGCGGCCGGGAAGGTTGCCGGCATAGACGAAGCGCAGCCCGGCAGCCCGTCCGGCCTCGGCAGCCCGGCGCAGACTCACGGCCGGGGTGGCGGGACGGTCGGACATCTCGTAGTCGGGGTGGAACGCCGTGACGTGCCAGGGGAGGTTGCGGGAAACGCCGGCGAGGAAGCCGGCCATGCCGTTGAGCTCCTCGTCGCCGTCGTTCAGGCCCGGCACGACGAGGGTGACCACCTCCACCCACGTGCCGCGCGACCACAGGCCCCGGATGGTGTCGAGCACCGCCTCCAACTTGCCTCCAAGCGCCTGGTAGGTCGCGGCGTCGAAGGCCTTGAGGTCGACCTTCATGGCATCCAGAACCGGCGCCAGGTAGTCAAGGACCTCGGGGGTGGCGTGGCCGTTGGAGACGAAGCTCGTGAGCAGTCCGGCCCGTTTGGCGAGGGTGAAGATGTCGAAGGCCCACTCGGCGGAGATCAGCGGCTCGTTGTAGGTCGAGGTGATGACCGTGCAGTCGTGCGCGGTGGCGGCCGCCACCAGCTCCTCGGGGCGCACCGGGCGCGCCCCAGCCTCGGCCTCGGGATCTCGTCCGAACTGGGACGAGGTCCAGTTCTGACAGAACGAGCAGTGGAAGTTGCACCCCAACATCCCGAACGAGAGTGCGCGAGCGCCCGGGAGGAGGTGGAAGAACGGCTTCTTCTCGATCGGGTCGACGGCGACCCCAGCCGCGTAGCCCCAGGGCACGGCGAGTACGTCGCCTTCGCGGCGGCGCTGCAGGCAGACGCCGCGTCCGCCGGGGGCGAGCAAGCAGCGGTGGGCACAGGCGACGCACTGCAGCTTGCCAGAGGGGTGAGGGCGAGCCAGCTCGCGGCGCCGGCTGGTCGGCAGGTGAGGCTGGGTGGCCATGTCACAAGTGTAGGCCACTGCCTTGACCGTTGCCGGGGGGTGGCCGACAATCCGCCCGAAAGGCAGCATGAGCATGCTCGACGCGGTGCGGGTCCTGCCCGACGCTCCCCTCGGCCTCGCCGGGTGCATTGCCGTGCCTTCCTCCAAGAGCCTGACCCAACGGGCGCTGGTGGCGGCGGCGCGGGCCGGGTCCGGGGCGCGGGTGGAGGCTCCTCTGGACGCCGAGGATACCCGGCTGCTCTTCGCGGCCCTGCGGACGGCGGGCTTCGTCCTCGACTGGACGGGTAACACGATCGCCGCCGACGGCCACGACCCGGTGTCCGAGGCGTCACTGGAGCTCGGCGACAACGGCACCGGTGTGCGCCTGTTGCTGGGCCAGCTCGCAGGTCTGTTCGGACGCTATCGGGTCGACGGCTCGCCGCGCTTGCGGGAACGCCCGGTGGCCCCGCTGATTGCGGCGCTGCGGCGTCTTGGTGCAAGGATCCGCCCGGAGGCGGGGGACCGCGACCGTCTACCGCTGCTCGTGCAGGGGTGGCGGCTGGACGGTGGTCGGGTGGGGCTCGACGCCTCCGCCTCGAGCCAGTTCGTGTCGGCGCTCCTCATGCTCGGGCCGCTGCTCTCGGCCGGGCTGGAGATCGCGTTGCCGACGCCGCCTCCGTCCCGGCCCTATGTCGACCTCACCCTGAAGGTGATGCGTGCCTTCGGGGTCGAGGCGGAGACCGCGGCGACGGGGCTCGTCTGGTCGGTGGCGCCGCAACCCTATCGGCCGGTCGTCTACCGAGTCGAGGGCGACTGGTCGGCCGCGGCCTTCCCGCTCGTGGCGGCGGCGGTGGCCGGCGGCGAGGTCGAGGTCCTGGGGCCTTCACCCCAAAGCGCCCAGGGTGATGCCCGGGTCCTCGACCTGCTCGTGGCGGCGGGTTGCCGTGCCAGCTTCTCGGCGGGTGGTGTGTGTCTGGGTGGACCCGCGACCCGCCGACTCGACGCCGACCTGCGTGACACCCCGGACCTCTTTCCGGTCCTGGCGGTGGCCCTGGCACGGCTGGGTGGACGGCTGGGAGGCCTCCGGGGGCTCGTCTACAAGGAGAGCGACCGCCTGGCGGAGATGGTGCGGTTGCTGGGAGAGCTGGGCGCCTCCTTCGAGCGGGAGGGCGACTCGATGACGGCCCCGGGAGGGGCGCACCTGGTGGCCCCGGCGCGGGCGCTCGACCCGGCCGGCGACCATCGGGTCGCGATGGCACTGGCCGTGGCCGGACTGGTGGCCCCCGGCCTCCGGCTTGCCGACTGGTCGTGCGTGGGCAAGTCCTGGCCGCGCTTCTGGGAGGCGTGGGAGGGGCTGGTGGGGAAGCCATGACGCCGGCCTCGGCGCTCTCCCGCGAGCACCCTTCCCTGCTGGCGTGGGAGACCTCCTTCCTGCCCGATCCCGCGGATGGGGTCCTCCCCGCCGGGCCGACCCTCGGAAGCCCCGAGGTGCTCCGCTGGCCGCGCAGCCAGCGTCTTGCCGTCGCGGTGCAGGTCCTGGCCGCTGCGAGCTTTCTCCTCGAGCGCGGCATTTTCCCGGAGCGGCGGGTGCTGCGTGGCGCCAGGCTCGAGAGAAAGGGACGCACCGTCGCCCTGCGCCTGACGGCGCTGCCGCGCTGGCGGCTCGACGGTCCGCGCCTCGAACGCCGGTTGCAGAGCCTCCCAGGGTGGGGCGACGGTCTGCTCGTCCTCGCGGTCCTCCCGATCCTGAGGCGGCTGCTGCCCGAGCGTCGGCCTGCCCTCGAGGCGGCGGTGCGGCGCGGGCCCGCCTGGGAGGTGGCCGGGGCATGGCTCGGTGTGCTGCTGTCCGGGCAACGGGAGGAGGCGCTTGCCCACCCCGCGGGGCCGGGGCGGCCGCTCTGGGCGTGTCGCCTGGCGCCGCTGAAGCCAGGGGTGTGGTGGACCGAGGAGGAACGCCCGGCACGCCGTCTGGCGGCGGCGATGGAGGCGGGCGAGCCCGCGGTGGACGCGGTCGTCGGTGAGCTCGACGAGGAGGACGTGGTGCGGATACAGGCCCGGGCCGCCGCCTCCGGACGCGACGCCGTGATCCTCACGACCCTGGCGCTGCCCGCCGCCACCGCCTGGGGCCTCGACGAGGGCGCCGACGCTGTATGGGTGTTGGCGCCGCGCTGGGAGCTCGGCCAGGCCCACGCCGAGGCGGTCCTCCAGAGCGCCGGGCGAAAGCTCTTGGCGGTTCGGCACCTGCTCGCCGTTGGCGCTGCCCAGGGGTTCTCGACCGCTCCTGCCGTGCCGGTCGAGCTGCCGGGCCGCACCGCGCTGGCCTCGCCCGCCGCCAGGCGCGCCCTCGCCTGGCTGAATGGAAGCCCGGCTGGCCTCGAGGAGACGGAGCTCGCGCGCCTGATGGATGGGACCCGGCAGGCGCTCGAGGAGCTCGAACGCCTGGGGCTGGCGCTGCGGCGGAGCGGGCGGTGGCTGGCCATCGGTCCGTCCCAGCCGTTCGATGACGGCCGGCTGGATCGGCTCGTCGAGGCGCTGCCCGAGGGATCGGGCACCCGGGCCGCCGCCCTCGCCCTGCGGCGCGGTGACGCCCGTGCGGCCATCGCCTGGTGCGAGGCTCGTCTGGAGGCGGGCCGACCCGGCGAGGTTCTGGAGGTGGCCGGGACTCTCGCCGCGCAGCCGACGCTCTCGCTGCTGGCGGCAGAGGCGGCCCTCATGCTCGGCCGATTGGGGCGTGCCGAAAGGCTCCTGGAGGTCGTCGCGCCGGAAGGCCGCGACAGCCACTGGGAGGTGATGCGCGCCTGGTGGGCGGAGGCGGCCGGGCTGCCCCTGGAGGCGACTGACTCCCTGCAGCGTGGGCTGGCCGGCCCGCTACCGCCCCGCCTCCTCCCTCGGTGTCATCTGGTCCAGGCGGCGCTCGCCAGGCAGGCTGGTGACCGGGCCGGGGCGCGTGGCCACCTCGCAGCGGCGCTCGCGGCGGGTGGGGGGAACGAGTCGGTGCTCGAGCTGGCTTCGCTCGATGGAGCCGCCGCGTTGCAGCGCACGAGACGTCGGCAGGGCGGGCGATGGGATGGCGACACGCTGGCCCACTACCTCCACCTGCTCGGCGCTGCCGCGGCCGGACGGGGCTCGCTTCCGGCGGCCTCGACGGCCTACCGCGCGGCGCTGCGGGTCGCCCGGGCGGAGAACCTCAAGCTGGTCGGCGAGATCCACCTGGACCTCGGGGAGATGGCGATCCTGCTTGAGCGGCCCGGCGCCGCCGAGCGCCACCTCCTGCTCGCCGAGCGGCTGCTCGAACGCTGCGGCTCCCGGCGCTTCGTGACGGTGGCGCGCCACAACCGGGCCGTGCTCGCCTGCGACCGCATCGAGTGGCGGCACGCCGAGGATCTCATCACCTCGGTGCGCGAGATGCGGGGCGTGGTGGACGACGCGGCGTACTGGCTCGAGGAGCTCGAGCTCGCGAGGATTGGCCTGGCCCGTGGCGATGTCGATCGGGTTACCGGCCAGATGCCAGGCCTCGCTCAGGCGGCGGCGCGCCACCCCGATCACCGCATCGTGCAGGACGCCTTCGCCAGCCTACGCACCCACCTCGCGCTGACGGCCGGCGATCTGTCTGCCGCGGCGCGAGCGGCCGAGACCGGGACGGACGAGGAGCGGGTGGCGGTTGAGGCGCTGCTTGCCGTGGCCCGCGGAGAGACACCGCCGCGAGGAGTGCTCCGTCGTTGGGGGCTCGCTCTCACCGTCACCCTCGTGGGGGCATGGCGGCTGGGCGAGCACGAGACCGCGCGCCAGGCGCTCGGCGCGGAGCTGCAACGAGCTCCTC
>DAONEV010000043.1:0-17468 GCA_035403265.1 Thermoanaerobaculaceae bacterium
CACGAGGCGGCGTTCATCCTCCTTGATTTGCCTGGCCTGATCCCGTTCATCGAGCCGAGGTTGAGGGGTATCGACGAGCTGTCCCAGGGCTGGGCCGGCAACTGGTGGGAGCGCGGCTGGCCACAGAGCTGGACGGATGTATGGGACACGATTCCCCATTTCGCGGGAACGCCAGTTCTTGGCCCTGCCGATGACTCCTATCCCCCCGCGAGCTTTCGAGCCACCGCCGAGCAGGAGAGGCGGCTCCTGGCGTCGCGCGGCTCTCCGGTCAGCATGCTGGCAAAGGAGATCCTGGCCTGGGCAGCCGAGGCGCCGAACGAACCCCGCATCCCCGGAATGCTGCGCGACCTCATCGTCGCTGCCCGCTACACGTCGGGCGACAAGGGGTCCGAGGCCCTTCTCAGGCGAGCCTTCAAGCTCCTCCACGGCCGCTATCGCGAAACTCCAGCCGCCGCGGACACGCCATACTGGTACGCGCCCGCGCGGACCGTCCCCATCGGGCATGGCTGAGCTGACCGGTACGGGCCGCTCGGCAGGTAGGCAGCAGGATCGAGAAGCGGGACCACTGCCACCGTGATGGGCCCCCCTCACGACTGCGAGAAGCCAGCGAGTACCGACGCTGGTTGCGGTAGCCGCCTTGTAACCTTGCAGAAAGGAGGGTAGACTTCCGATATGCAAGGATATCTCCCTCGGCTTGCGGAGGCAGAGGTCGAGCGCAGGCTCTCGAACGCGCCGGCGGTGGCGGTCCTGGGGCCGCGCCAGTGCGGGAAGTCGACCCTGGCCGGGCAGGTCATGTTGCGGCATCCCGGCGCGGTGTTGCTCGACCTGGAGCGTCCCTCCGACCGCGCTAGGCTCGCGGACCCGGAGGCGTTCTTCGCACTCCACCGGGACACGATGGTGTGCCTCGACGAGGTGCAGCGCATGCCCGAGCTGTTCCCGGTGCTGCGGAGCGTTCTCGACGAGCGGGCACGGCCTGGGCAGCTCCTCATCCTCGGCTCGGCGTCTCCGGAGCTGCTGCAACAGTCATCGGAGAGCCTTGCCGGGAGGCTCGCGTTCGTCGAGCTGACGCCGTTTTTTCTGCCGGAGGTCGACGGCGGCAAGGGGCGTGACGCGCTCCTCTCCCTGTGGCTGAAGGGTGGTTTTCCGCGCAGCTTCCTTGCAGTGGACGACGCGACGAGTGCCGAGTGGCGTGACGACTTCGTGCGGACCTTTCTCGAGCGAGACATCGCCCGGGTCGCACCCAAGGTGCCCGGGCAGCGACTCGACCGTTTCTGGCGAATGTGTGCCCACGTCCACGGGCAGGTCCTCAACAGCAGCCGCCTGGCCGGGGCGCTCGGCGTGTCTGCACATACGGTGCGCGCATATCTGGAGCTGCTCGAGCGCACCTTCATGGTGCGGCTGCTCCAGCCGCTGGAGGCCAACTTCGGCAAGCGTCTCGTGAGGTCGCCCAAGCTGCTATTGCGCGACACCGGAATCCTGCACACCCTCCTGGGGATCACCACCCACGACGAGCTGCTCGGACACCCTACCCGCGGCGCCTCGTGGGAGGGTCTGGTGATCGAGCACGTGCTCGCGGCATTCCCGCGCTGGCAGGCGAGCTTCGTGCGGACCGCGGGCGGCGCCGAGATGGACCTCGTGCTGGAGCGTGGCGGGAGGCGGCTCGGGATCGAGTGCAAGGCATCCAGCGCCCCGCGCCCATCCCGTGGCTTCTGGAATGTCATCGAGGACCTGGGAATCGAGCGGGCTTTCATCGTCGCCCCCATCGCCGAGGGTTTCCCGCTCGGGCCCAGGGCTGCCGCCCTGTCGCTGGGCGACCTACTTGCCGCGGCATCCCGGATCGACGCCGGCGAGCCCATCCCTGTGCTCAGCTAGCCAGCGGCGTGGAAGGTCGGCCTGCCGCAGGTTTCAGGCGCCACGTCAACGCGGTGGGCGCCGATCCTGCGCCGAACCTCTGCCCACCCTGGGCCGTAGACACTGCTGCATGAGAGAGAGGGTATCTTCCCGGCGTTGCGCCCATGTGGGCCGGGAGCAGAAGGAGAACCCGATGCGACGAGCTGCTGGCCATTTCTTTGAGCCAGTCGCGGTGTGCCTGCTGCTGGCGACGATGGGCTTCGCCCAGACACCACCCCCGATGGCGCCTGACCTCGGGAGCCTTGCGGACGGGCACGGGGCGCAGGTGTTCAACCGCAAGCTGACCGCGGGCACCGAGGACGGACGCGCCGTGGCGCGTCTCGACGCCGCCGGGGGCGACGGCGGCGCCCTGCTCGATGGCGTGCAGGTGAGCGACGGTGTGATCGAGGTCGACCTGCGCGGCAAGGACGTCGCCCAGCAGAGCTTCCTCGGCATCGCCTTCCACTGGGTCGACTGGACCACCTACGACGCGGTGTACTTCCGGCCGTTCAACTTCCGGGCGGCGGAAGCGGAGCAGCGGTCCCACTCGGTCCAGTACGTCTCGCAGCCGGCCAACCCCTGGCAGAAGCTGCGGGCCGAGCGGCCGGGGCAGTTCGAGAAGGCCATCGAGCCGCCTCCCGACCCCAACGGCAGGTTCCACGCGCGGATCGTCGTCGCCGGCGGAAAGGTGGAGGTGTACGTCAACAACGCCACGGCGCCCTGCCTCGCGGTCGAAGATCTCGGTGAGGCCAAGAGCGGTGGGGTCGCCCTTTGGGCCGGCAACGGCTCGGACGGCGCGTTCGCGAGCCTGAAGATCACCCCGACCGCGCCGCCGGGGCCGCCACCCGTGAGCAAGCAGCCCATCGGCCCGGCGAGCGCGACCGGGAATCTCGCCCGGGTGCGGGCGCTCGTCGAGGCCGACCCAACGGTCGCCAGCAGCCCCCTCCGGCCCGGCGGGCCGACGCCTCTGCACCTGGCCGCCGCCAACGGCCAGCGCGCCGTCGTCGAGTACCTGCTCGGCAAAGGTGCTGACGTGAACGCCGTCGCCAGGCACGCCGGGACCCCGCTCGACCTGGCGTGGGAGGCGGAGGAGCCGGAGATGATGCGCCTGCTCGAAGCCAGGGGCGGGCGCCTGACGCCGGTCCGGCTCGACGTCACCGAGCTAGCGCCGAGCATCCACCGCGTCGCGTTCGGCTGGGGAATGCGCAACAACATCCTCGTCTTCTCCGGGTCGGACGGCGCCGTGGTCGTCGACTCGGGCTTCACCCGCCGGGCACTGGACGAGCTCAAGAAGACCATCGTCGGCTTCTCGCCCGCAGGCGTCCGCACCCTGATCAACTCACACAACCACGGCGACCACGTGGCGGGTAACGCCATTGCCCCGAGCCCGGCGTCCGTGATCACCGCGGCGACCCTGGCTTCTCCCCCGGCAGGGCTGGCGGTCACGCCGCAGGCCGAGCCGCTCAAGGGGAAGACCGGGCGGACGCTCCCGCTCGGTTTCACGCTGCGCGCGGGCGGTGCCGAGATCACCCTCATTCCGCGCCCCGGCCTCCACTCGCCCGCCGACCTGATCGTCTACTTCCCGAAGGAGTCGGTGGTGGCCATGGGAGACCTCCTCCTCTCCGAAAGCGTGCCGGCCGTGGAAGACATCGCCGGCTACCTGGCGTTCCTCGATGACGTGCTCGACGTCTTCCCCGAGGGCACGGTCTTCGTGAGCGGCCACGGCCGCGACCTCACGAGCGCGGGCGTGAATGCTTACCGCGACGACCTCGTCGCGATGATCGGCATCGTGCGGGCCAACCTCACGGCGGGCCGCACCCCGGAGCAGATGGTGCAAGACGACTTGCTCAAGGCCTACAAGGCCCGCTACTCGTTGCTGGACTTCCTGACGCCCGATGCGCTGATCCCCCGGGTAGCGGCGGTCATGGGGAAGGGGACGCTGAAGTAGGGACGCCGACACCCCCAGAGGGCGCCGTCCGGGGCCAGAGGGTTCGCGTCGGATTTCCTCGCCGTGGCCGGGCGCACTCCTTGGCGGCATGCTCATCGCCCGCCAACCCGGATTGCGGCGATGCCAGCACCATAACGCTTGACGTTAAGAGCGCCGAGCGTTATGTTCGCAGTGATGATCCGGAGCTTCCGCGATCGCGACAGCGAGAGGCTCTTCTCCCGCTCCCCGTCAAGAAGGCTGCCTCCCGACCTTCAGCGACCGGCGCTGCGGAAACTGGCCATCCTCGATGCGGCGGACTCGCTGGAGGACCTGAGGGTCCCGCCGGGCAACCGGCTCGAAAAGCTGGCTGGAGATCGCGAAGGGCAGTGGAGCATCCGGATCAACGAGCGATGGCGGATCTGTTTCGTCTGGAGGGATGGCGATGCCCACGATGTCGAGATCGTTGACTACCACTAGCCGACGGAAGGTGGCTGCCGGGGTAGCTCTCGCGCCCGTTCACCCTGGCGAGGTGCTGCTGGAGGAGTTCCTGGTGCCGCTTGGCCTCTCCCAGTACCGTGTCGCCAGGGACACGAGCGTGCCACCCCGCCGCATCAACGAGATCGTCCACGGGACCCGCGCCATCACCGCGGATACCGCCCTGCGCCTCGCACGCTACTTCGGGACCTCCGACAGGTTCTGGCTCAACCTCCAGGCGCGCTACGACCTCGAGATCGAAAAGGAGCGCCTTGGCGACCGGCTCGTCCGCGAGGTGACGGTCCTCGGCAAGGCAAGCTGATCGACTCGGTCGGGAATGGGCCCGCGTCGAGGCCATCGCCACGGCTGGTGACATCGTCGTGCATACACGGGCAGCTCCGAGCGTCGGCGTCGAGGAAGAGCCCGCCGCGGGCTGTGATCACGCTCTCCAGAAGGTGGGCTTCGGGAATGACCAGCGGGGGAGCGTCCTCTTCCGAGGCAGCTTGTGCGGCGGAAGGAGTACCCTGCGTCGAGCAGGAGGCGGACGATGAACCAGGCGATGACGACGACGGCGTTCACGATCGACGGGTTCCACGTCGTCAGGACGCTCGGGGTGGTGCGCGGGATCACGGTGCGCTCGCGATCACTCCTCGGCACACTCGGCGGGGCGTTGCAGACGATCGCCGGGGGCAACATCACGCTCTTCTCGGAGCTGTGCGAGAAGACGCGCGCCGAGGCATTCGCGCTGATGCTCACGCACGCGGAGCAGCTCGGGGCCAACGCGGTGATCGGCGTCCGCTACGACGCCACCGAGCTCATGCAGGGCGTAAGCGAGGTGCTCTGCTATGGCACCGCCGTGGTGGTCCAGGCCGGATAGCATGGTCCCGGCTCTCGTCCTCCTGGCCGCACCCTTGATCGCGTCGCCTGCCGGTGCACCTTCACTGTGCGCGGGCCGGGGGTCGGCCGTTCTCGTGCTCACGGTGCCCCACGAGCTGCACCTGTGCCTGAACGGGCTGGTGGTCAAGAGCTTCCCCGTGGAGCTCGGCAGGGGCGGAGTCGGCAAGACCCGCCAGGGGGACGAGAAGGTGCCGCTCGGGACGTACCCGCTGGGGCCGGGACGGCCTTCGACCTACTTCCACACCTTCATTCCGGTGGGCTACCCCACGACGGCGCAGCGGCGTGCCGGCTACACCGGCGGCGCCATCGGCATCCACGGCCCCCTGCAGATCCCCCCGGGCACCGACCTGGCACGCCCCACGGGCGACTGGACTCTCGGCTGCATCGCCCTGCCGAGCGAGGCCGCCGTCGACGAGGTCGCCCGCTGGATCCGTACCCGGAGTGGCACGCGCATCGTCATCGAGTGACTCGGGTCTCACTTCGAGAGAGATGCGGTGGCCGTGCCTGGCGAGGTGCATTCGACACCTCGTCCACGGGCTTCTGCACGGCTGCACCGAACGAAATGCCCGGCCAGTCGGCAATCGGTCGCACTGCGGGTAGACTCATGTCATGGAGCAGCTCACTTCCGTCACCGGGGTCGCAGTGCCTTCGGAGTCTCACGGCGTCCTGTTCGAGGAGGCCCCTGACGGCATCGTCAGGACCGACCGGCAAGGGCACGTGGTGGTCGCCAACCGCCGCTTCTGTGAGCTGACCGGGTACCCAAGGGAGGAGCTCCATGGCAGGAGGCTGGCGGACAGGGTCATCGCAGGGGAGCCCCCCAGCGACCCGTTCGACCCGGACGACCTCCGCCCCGGGCAGGTCGTGGTCAGAGAGACCCGTCTTGCGCTCAAGGACGGCGGCGGGCTGGAGGCCGAGGTCAGCCTCCGGAAACTCGCAGATGGAGGCGCCCTCGCGGTGGTGCGGGACGTCACCGAACGCAAGAAGCTGCAGGCCGTCCTCGCTGCCGAGAGGGCGTTGTCGGACGCGGCCATCGACAGCATCCCGGGGATCTTCTTCGTTCTCGACGAAGGCGGCACCTTCCTCCGCGGCAAGAAGGACCCGCTGCCCTTGATCGGCTACGCGGCGGAGGAGCTCCGCGGGGTCAGCGTCCTCGAAGCCATTGCAGAGGAGGATCGCGAGCTCGTGGCGAGCGGCATCAGGGAGATCCACGAGAAGGGCCACGGGACCGTCACCGCCCGCGTGCTGACCAAGGGCGGGCGGAAGGTTCCCTTCCTGCTCACCGGATTCTCCGCCTGGCTTGACGGAAGACGGTGTCTTGTCGGCACCGGAATCGACATCGTGGAGCAGAGGAAGGCCGAGGAGGCGCTCCGCGACAGTGAGGCGAGGCACCGGGAAATCTACGAGAACGCCCAGGAGGGCATGTTCCAGGCCACGCCCGAAGGGAGGTTCGTCAAGGCGAACCCGGAGTTGGCACGCATCCTCGGGTATGCGTCAGTGTCCGAGCTCATGAGCTGCGTCGACGACATCGGCTCCCGGGTCAACTTCGACCCCGAGGCTCGCCGCCGGCATGTCGAGCGGGTCCTGACAGAGGGTGCCGTGAGGCACCAGGAGATGGAGCTCCGCCGCAAGGACGGAAGCCCCGTGTGGGTCCTGGTGAACCAGTGGGTGGTGCCGGCGCCGGGTGGCGAGCCGAGCCTGCTCGAGGGGTTCATCGTCGACATCACCGAACGCAAGCGCGCTGAGGCCGAGCTGCAGCGGAGCGAGCAGGAGTACCGCTCTCTCTACCAGCAGTTCCGCGGCATCCTGGATGCCATCCCTGACGCCATGTGTTTGATTTCCAGCGATCTCAGGATCGTCTGGGCGAACGAGGTTGCGGCCGCGAACATGAGCATGTCCCTGCCGCAGTTCATGGGAAAGCACTGCTACGAGTCGAGGCACCGGCTATCCGAGCCCTGCGAGGGGTGCATCGTGCTGCAGAGCTTCGCCTCCGGCGTGCCGGTCGCCGGCGAAGGCACGACGCCTGACGGTCGAGTCTGGGAGCTGCACGCCCTTCCCGTCCTTGGCGATGACGGGAGGATCACTGGCGTGATCGAGGCCGCACGCGACATCACGGAGCGGAAGCAGGCCGAGGAGGAGTGGGCCAAGCTGCAGGCCCAGTTGGCCCAGGCACAGAAGATGGAGTCGGTTGGCCGGCTGGCAGGTGGCGTGGCTCACGACTTCAACAACATGCTGACGGTCATCCTCGGTCATACCGAGCTGGCCATCGAAGGCATGGAGCCGGGCCAGCCCCTGTTCACCGAGCTGCAGGCCATCCGCAGGGCTGCCGAGCGCTCGGCCGGTCTCACGCGGCAGCTCCTTGCCTTCGCGCGCAAGCAGACGGTTGCCCCGAAGGTGCTGGATCTCAACGAGGTCGTCGAGGGGATGCTCAAGATGCTGCGCCGGCTCATCGGCGAGGACATCGACCTCGCGTGGCTGCCCGGAGGGGGCCTCTGGCCGGTCAAGATCGACCCCTCACAGATCGATCAGATCCTGGCCAACCTCTGTGTCAACGCCCGGGACGCCATCGGAGACACCGGCAAGGTCACCATCGAGACGGACAACATAACCCTCGATGATGCGTACTGCTCAGGACATGCGGGCTTCATTCCGGGCGAGTTCGTCGTGCTCGCCGTGAGCGACAACGGTTGCGGGATGGATGCCGACACCCTCGCCCGCCTGTTCGAGCCGTTCTTCACCACCAAGGAAAGGGGCAGGGGTACGGGCCTCGGGCTCGCTACCGTCTACGGCATCGTCAAGCAGAACCAGGGGTTCATCAACGTCTACAGCGAGCCGGGCCAGGGCTCGACGTTCAGGATCTATTTGCCCAAGCACCCGGTGGACGTCAGCAACGCCCCGATGGAAGAAGCGTCGTCGCCGAAGCACTGTGGTCACGGCACGATCCTGATCGTCGAGGACGAGCCAGCCATTCTGAAGGTTGTCAGCATCATGCTGGAGCGACAGGGGTTCTCGGTGCTGGCCGCTGCGGGCCCTGCCGACGCCCTCCGCCTCGGAGCCGCGCATGGCGGCGAGATCCGTCTGTTGCTGACGGACGTCGTCATGCCCGGGATGAACGGCCGGGAGCTGGCCAGCCGGCTGCAGGCGTTCCACCCGGGCCTCGAGCCGTTGTACATGTCCGGCTACACGGCGAACGTCATCGCCCACCATGGCGTGCTCGAAGAAGGCGTGCACTTCATCGCCAAGCCGTTCTCGTCGGCGGACCTTGTCGCCAAGGTCGAGGAGGTGCTGCACGGGCGGAAGTGAGACGCGGTTGGGTGCCTCCGTTGGCCGTCGTGCGGTCCTTCGTCCACCGCTGTCGAAACGACTCGCGCCGCGCGGTAGATCCTGACCCAACGCCAGCCAGGTGCCTCAGGCAGGTGGGGCGTGCACTCCTTGCGCGCCGCTGCTTGTGCTCGCGCAGCGTCGCCGAAGGCGCTGGCCTCTGCGACCCGACCTGACGCCTCGACGAGGTCGAGAAGCGCCAACCTGGTTCCCCAGGACCAGCCACCTCGCGGAAGTTGTGTCGATAAGAGTGGACGTGGTGCTCAAGGAACAGAAGGCAAGGGGTCTCAGGGGTGGCGAGCACGGCACCGAAGGAGAACCTACCCCCCAGAGAATGCGTTTGCGAACCTGGGAAGGACCGGCTGGCCGACCGGGTCGGAGCTGACCTGATCGTGCAGCCTGGTCCCTCGACAAGGAGAACACAATGCCAGACCAACTCCCGATGGGGCCGAAGAGCGGGTTCGCAGTCCCGAACCAGGTACGCAGGGTGCTGACAGTCGCGGGCAGCCTGCTCCTGGCGCCCTTCCTGCTGTCCTCGCAGGCTGCCTGGGCGTGCTCCACCGTCAAGCTGCAGAAGGGGGACGCGCTCGTCTATGGCCACAACCTCAACGCCAACGGGATGGACGTCCCGGGTCTGGTCTTCGTCAACAAGCGGGCTGTCTTCAAGCAGGGGCGAAGCTGGAAGGAGCTGATCGACAAGAACCAGTCCAGCCCGTCCACGCTCAGATGGATCGCACGGTATGGCTCGGTCACCTTCAATACCTTCGGCAAGGACCTTCCGGACGGCGGCATGAACGAGGCCGGCCTGTACATCTGGGAGATGGGCCTGGGCAACGAGGAGGTCGTCTACCCGAAGTCCGAGTCGCTCCCGAAGATCAACCAGATGAACTGGATGCAGTACGTGCTCGACAACTTCTCGACCCTCGACGAGGCCCTGCGGAGCGTGTCCGAGGTCGAGCTCGACGGCTGGGGATGGCACTTCTTCCTCGGCGACGGCAACGGTGACTGTGCCAGCGTCGACTTCGTGGACGGCAAGGTGGTCATCCACCGCGGCGCGACGATGCCGGTTCCGGGTCTCTTCAATGCCCTGTATGACCGTGAGGTCGAGGTCTCGCGGTACTTCAAGGGGTTCGGTGGGCTGTACGAGCCGGACCTGAACGACCGGAACGTGCCTCGGTTCGTCAAGACCGCCGTCATGCTGAGGGACTACGATCCGGCCGACGATGCGGTGGCCTATGGCTTTCGGATCCTGCGCCAGCTCACGGTGACGGAAACGCCCGACTGGTCGGTGATCTTCGACGTGCGCGGCGGCGCCGTCCACTTCAGGACCAGCCGCAACCAGGAGGTCAAGAGCTTCTCGATGCGGGGCCTCGACTTCTCGAACCGCACCCCGGTCATGGTTCTCGGCATGGAGATCAAGGCTGGCGGCGATGTTGCCACGCAGTTCCGTCCGTTCTCCCACGCTGCGGTCGGCGATGTCATCGACCAACTGCCGCTTCCCGCGCAGTTCTATGGCGTCGGCGGGCTGACCAAGGCGGAGCTCGTCGGTCGTCTGACCCATCACGCCGATACGGCCGCCCTGCCCGAGGCCCAGTACTTCAGGGGAACCTGGAAGACGAGGGCCACCTCCCCCCAAGACGTAGGCTGGGAGGTCGACATCCGGACCGAAGGAGACGCTGTCGTCGCGGCGATCACGAGCTCCGCGGGTGATGCTGACTCGACGCCGGTCGAGCATCTATGCATGGTCGACGGCCATCTGAGCTTCACCTTCAAGAGCAAGACGACCGGAGCCGTCATGGAGGCGACGAGCGTTCTGGACGGCGGCACGATGCGCATGCACCTGCGGGGCATCGAGGACGATCTGGGCAGGGTGGAGCTCCGTCGGCAGGAGTGATGGCCGCGATGTAGTGGCGGACCGGGCGCCCCGGTGTGCG
Source organism: Thermoanaerobaculaceae bacterium (assembly GCA_035403265.1). Classification (GTDB taxonomy): domain Bacteria; phylum Acidobacteriota; class Thermoanaerobaculia; order Thermoanaerobaculales; family Thermoanaerobaculaceae; genus JAAYVZ01. The sequence goes on from DAONEV010000043.1 coordinate 10,441, forward strand.
CCGTGGACCGCCCCCGCTGTCTCACCGAGGACATCGCCGCCATCCCCTGGAACCTGCTCTGAATGCTCCAGATGGTCCAGGTTCTTCTTGGTGGTGCTGGACGACGTAGCCCACATGAATCCACACCCCAGAACCTCTCTGTTGACTGCGCAGTCAACAGTTGGGTAGACTCCTGACATGGTGCTGGCGAGCGTGCTGCGAACGGCGAGGTCCGAGTCAGGGATGGCGCTCCGGGAGCTGGCAAGGCGGCTTGGGGTCAATGCGGGCCACCTCTCCCGCGTGGAGCGAGGGAAGGCGAAGCCATCGAAAGCGCTTCTCGTGTCAATCTCGGAGGCACTCGGTGTGCAGCAGGAACGGTTGCTCACACTGGGCGGGTTCCTTCCGGATGCCTGGCAGCAACGAGCAGAGCGGGAGGTGTTTGGTAGGGCTGGGGTGTACTCGGACGACCCCGGGATTCGTGAGAACGGCCCCCTGGCGGTCGCGGAGCACCTCGTTGCGTTTGGGTGTCGAATACCGGCAAGAGAATCCCTCCACCTGACCGACCCTCTCGAGGACTTGTTTCCGCGAGGGTGCGAGGTCTCGCCTGAGCTCAACGAGATCTACGAGCTCAAGCTTGCGATGCTCGAAGGCAGCCTGCTCGGTAGGGAGGATCTTGTCCGGAGGGGCGCCTACTACGTCGCTGTGGACGGCCAGCCGACTAACCACTTCCTGATCTGCACTGGCGGCGGGGTGCGCCTGCCGCGGGACTCCGGCGCCAGGCTCCGGTCGTTCATTGGAACTCATCGTCTGAAGTCGAGCTACGCCACCCACGGCCTGTTCCCATATCGAGGCAAATTCCACCCACAGATGGTGAAGGCCCTGCTCAACATCATGGGCCTTCGACCCGGAGATACTGTCCTCGATCCGATGTCCGGGAGTGGCACGACGGCGGTGGAAGCCAGCCTCATGGGGATCGACTCGGTGGCGATCGACGCGAGCCCATTTTGCACCTTTCTTGCCACAACAAAGATCGAGGCCCTCACTGCTGACGTCTCGGCGCTCGGCAAGATGCGCCAGGACGCAAGGACACTCGATCGGGTCTTCGGTGCCCTCGGCTCGGAGGCTGGCGCTCGCAGGGTACGGGACAGGCGTTACCGACCGACCGGAATGTCGCGGGAGGCCCTCGATCTGCTAGCGCTCGCGTACCTCGACAGTGTCGGCTACGCGGAGCGGAGCGCTCGCAAGGCAGCGAGGGGGTTCTTCGAAGACATCCTCGGAAAGTACGTGGAGACGATTGCACGTTTCCAGTCGGTTTGGGGTGGCCTGGGGATGGCGCTTGGGCAAGCTGAGGTTCACACAGGGGATGCCAGGGACCTGGACTTGGCAGACAACTGTATCGATGGAGTGCTCTTCTCGCCGCCGTACAGTTTCGCGATCGACTATCTTGCCAACGACGCGCCGCACCTGCGCTTCCTGGGGCAGGATAGCGAAGAATTGCGGCCTACCATGGTTGGGCTCAATGCAAGAGGCCGCCGGCAGCAGGTGGACAGCTACTTCGCGGACATGACCCGCGTCCTTGCCGAGGTCGCACGGGTCCTCAAGCCGTGCCGCATCTGTACACTCGTGGTGGGGTCGAACTCGAGTCAGCTCGCCAGCGCGCTGAGTGTCCCTGAGGACGACCCGGCTGCCCGTTTCGGAATCGAGGGCCGGCTCATTCAGCTTGGTGCAGAGGTTGGCCTTGACCTTGAGCTGGGAATCCGACGCTTGATCGTGGGCATGGCCAACTCGATGCGTGAGGAGCACATCCTCTTCCTGCGGAAAGGGGCGTGACGTGTGTTCGGGCACTTCGGCGAGACGGTGGTCATGCTGCGCCACCATCGCGGGCTGTCGAGGGGCGTGCTTGGGAGGGAGGCGGGTCTGACGGTTGCCGAGCTAGCGGAGATCGAGAGCTGTGGTTCGCTTCCCGGCCAAGCTGTGATCGAGAGGCTGTCAGGGGCACTCGGTGTGCAGCCCGACGAACTGTTGCTTGTGGCTGGCCACCAGCCGGCGTGGCTGTCACGGTTGCTGAGGGTCGAGCCGGCCAAGGTCATTCGTGCACTTCGCGAGATGGAGCCAACTGCTGCTGACGCTGTCAGCACGCCGGATCATCCAGCGTCGAAGGTCCTTCAGACCGAGAAGGGCTGTCTCTTTCAGGGGGACTGCATTGGGTGGCTGCGGGGCCTGGGGGATGGTTCCGCCGACCTCGTATTCGCCGATCCGCCCTTCAACCTCAACAAGGACTACGGGACGGGCATCAGCGACGACCTCCGGGAGATGCACTACTTCGACTGGAGCTGTGGCTGGCTTCGAGAGGCCGTCCGTATCCTGCGGCCCGGTGGAGCGCTCTTCCTCTACAACATCCCAAAGTGGGGCATCCACCTCGCGAGCTGGTTGTCGCAACACCTGGAGTTTCGGCACTGGATCACGATCGATATCAAGTTCTCGCTGCCGATTCCGGGTCGGTTGTACCCATCCCACTACTCGCTGCTCTATTTCACCAAGGGCGGACGACCAGCCAGGTTCTCGCCACCGCGGCTGCCGATCGAGACCTGCCGCCATTGTGGAGGCGAGATCCGCGACTATGGTGGCTACAAGGACCGGATGAACCCGAAAGGTGTCAACCTCACCGACGTGTGGACCGACATTTCGCCGGTGCGGCACGCGAAGTACAAGCGACGCAAAGCCAACGCGCTGTCTCTGAAGCTCCTGGACAGGATTCTCGACATCGCATCCAGCGATGGTGACCTCGTGGTGGACCCGTTTGGGGGCAGCGGCACAACCTACGTGGCGGCGGAGATCAAAGGGCGGCGGTGGCTCGGGTGTGAGATTGGCGACTGTGCGCCGATCCTGGAACGCTTCCAGCAGCTCGACCGGGAGCGTGAGGATCTTCGACGGGTGCGGGCCAAGGTCAACACGCTGTTCACACCGGCCAGCCTCGAACTGCGCCGCCGACACGGCCACGACACTTCTCGGTACAGGGTGGACGACTCTGAAATGCCGGCGGTCCACGAAGGCTCAATCTTCGACTGGAAGTAGATCGGGCTACTCCACGGCCCTGCCGTCAGTGCCTTTGCGCATGCGCGGTACATCAGTGCTGGTTGAATCGTGCTCGATGACCACGATCTCCAGGACTCCTTGCTTCACAGGAACGGATTTCCATAGGTCCAGATAGGGAACAAGCTCATCCCAGTTGCCCACCCTGTCGGTCAGGAAGCGGTACAGCGCCCGGGAAGGTACAACAAGCACCCCAGCAGCGAGCTTTCCTTGGAGCAGACCGAGCAGCATCTTGTTGAGAGCACGATGACTGGACGAGATGTTGCCAGTCTCCCATTCGAGCGCAACTGGGCCGGCGTCCGTGAAGAGCACCGCATCGATCTTGCCAGGCTGCCGCCGCGCTGTGATCGGGATGCGTTCTTCAAGCTTCCACCCGGACGTTTCCAGCCGGGTCATTAGCCCTTGCTTGATCGACGTGACCCCGCTACCGGCTCTTCGCTTTTTCCCGGACTCAGGAAAGATCGTGAAGCTGCCGCTGCCCTCGGGCCAGTCGACGGCCTTTATGGCCACAAGAAGAGACGACCGGATGGCTGACCACGCCTCCGAAGTGGCGAAACCTCCTGAAGAGAGCACGGTCTCGACGTGTACGATCCTCACGTCTCGAGCTCCTCCGCTGCGGCGGGCTCAGAAGCCACCAAAGCAGCGATCGTGGCGGCGGGTTCGAGACCAAGAGCAATGGCCACCTCGGTGAACTCGCCCACATCCAGTCGCCGCTCACCGTGCTCGTATTTCGACACGAACGACTGCGGTCGCCCGAGCTTCTCGGCTAGCGCAAGTTGGGTGAGACCGGCAGCGATCCGTGCCTGAGTGAACAGAGCCCGAAGCCGCATGTTGACAAGCTCTCGCTGTTGCCTCGTGCGAATCGCCATTCGCGAGAGATGTTAGGCCGTGCCGTGGGTGTATCCCAAAATGGGATGCGAGGGGTTCGTGTCCGGCGTTGTCACCAAACGCCGACAGGTGCGAAATACCCCTTTGCCCAGTCAATGCAGGGCCGGCACCTCGTCCCTTCTCGAGTGGATGGAAACAGCGAAAGGCCGGCATTCCGGTGGTGAGTGTGCTCTCCTCGCTCCAACCCTCCGACTCAAAAAGGAAGAGCCGTGTTTCACTCTAACTTTGTGCGGCGCATTCGGATCAGCTTGATTGGTGGGCCCGGGACGATCGTTCCTGACGGGAAGCGGTCGACCTGGGTGTTGGCCATGAAGTAGAAGCAGTCGTCGACGATGGCGCCGGTCTCCTTGTCGGACAGGCTGGCGGCCCACAGGCTGCGGCGCTTGCCGGTCACGCACAGGCCGAGCACCTCGCCGATGCCAGCCCGTCCGGGCGCGACGAAGGTGCTGGCCTCCAACTACCGCTCCCCGCGTCGCGGCCCGGACGGCCTCCTGGAGGGTACGTCCTTGGGGAACACCACTGATGTCAACAGCCAGGTCGCGGGTCAGTGGAAGATCGTTCACACCCAGTGGTCCTTCGTCCGCGGCGAGAGGGACACCGGCGAACTCTGATGCGGCACCGCCAGCGCCCCACTTGCATGTGGCCGGGACCGACCGTGTTGCGCCGATCGTGGTGTGAGTGCTGACCCCCGGTGCGGGCGCTACCCGGCGAGGCTCGCGATGTCGATGACGAAGCGGTAGCGGACGTCGCCCTTCATCATGCGGTCGTAGGCCTCGTTGATCTTCTGGATCGGGATGACCTCGATGTCCGACACGATGCCGTGCTTGGCGCAGTGGTCCAGCATCTCCTGGGTCTCGGCGATGCCGCCGATCAGCGAGCCGGCCAGCCGCCGGTTGCCCGAGATCAGCATGAACGCCGCCACCGGCGTCGGCTGCGGCGGCACGCCGAGCAGCACCATGGCGCCCCGGACGCGCAGCAGGCCAAGGTAGGCGTTGTAGTCGTGGGGCGCCGAGATGGTGTCGATGATGAGGTCGAGGCGGCCGGCCAGCTTCTTGAAGGTCGCCTGGTCCCGGGTCGACTCGAAGGCGTGGGCGCCCAGGCGCAGTGCGTCGGCTCCCTTGGCGGCGGAGGTGGAGAGCACGGTGACCTCGGCGCCCATCGAGGCGGCGAGCTTGACGGCCATGTGACCGAGGCCGCCGAGACCGACCACGCCGACGCGGTTACCCGGCGAGCACTGCCACTGGCGCAGGGGCGAGTAGGTGGTGATGCCGGCGCACAGCAGTGGTGCGGCGGCCGCCAGGTCGAGGCCGGCCGGGACCTTGAGGGTGAAGCGCTCGGCGACGACGATCCGCGTCGAGTAGCCGCCGAAGGTCGGCGTGTGGCGGTCCATCTCGGTGCCGTTGTACGTCCAGGCGGCGCCCTTCTCGCAGAACTGCTCGTGGTCGTCGTGGCACGGGTGGCAGGTGCGGCAGGAGTCGACCATGCAGCCGACGCCGGCGATGTCGCCCACCTTGAAGCGCGTGACCTTGTCGCCGACCGCGGCGACCCGGCCGACGATCTCGTGGCCGGGCACCATCGGGAAGATTGACCCGCCCCACTCGTCGCGCGCCTGGTGGATGTCGGAGTGGCACACCCCGCAGTACAGGATGTCGATCAGCACGTCTTCCGGGCCGGGCTCGCGGCGCTCGAAGGAGTACGGCGCCAGCGGGCTTCCGGCGGTATGGGCAGCGTAGCTATTCGTCTTGAGCACTGGTTTCTCCCTTGGGGCCCGGGGATTTCTGGTCGATGCGGTGCGCGGGCGGCCCGGCCCAGGCATCGGGGATGGTAACGCGCCCCGGGCCGACCGTATTCGCGGGCACGGAGCCGGGCGGCGCTCAGGCGCCCCGGGGACCAGCTTGTGGTCCGGGGTCAGCTCATGTAGCCGGTGAGGAGGGCGATTTCCCAGTCGGGGCGGTTTCGCTGGCGGGCGAGCCGGGCCATCGATCGGTGGTCGTAGGGCACCGAGATGAGCGCCGCCGACCACGCCGCCCCGTGCTGCTCGATGATGGCGTACCGCGCATCGGGCGAGCCGGTCTCGATGACGTGCGGCACGGGGACCGTGTCGTCATAGCCGGGTACTCCCACACTGCCAGGGTTGACGATGAGCTGCCCGCGCGCGGAACGGACAGACCTGGAGACGTGGGTGTGCCCACAGGCCACCACGGCGGCGTTGACGCCGCTCAGCCGGTCCTCCACCTCACGTGCCGTCGCCATCCGGACGCCGGTGGTTTCCGCGGTCTCGAGGAAATACTCGGTGTCGCTGGCCGGCGTTCCGTGGCAGAGGAGCACGTCATCGGCAACGAGCCTCGTCGATCCGAGCGACTCCATCCACGCCAGCTCCCGGTCCGACAGTTGCGAGCGCGCGTGGGCGTCGGAAGGGCACCACTCGGCGGGTCGCTGCGTGAGCATCTGTCGCTCGTGATTTCCGGCGATCTGGATCCAGTCCTGGGCGATGAGGAAGTGAGCGGTCTCTCGAGGGAGCAGGGGACCCGAGAGGCTGTCGCCCAGGTTCACGACGATGTCCACGCCGCGGTGCGTGAGATCACGAACGACAGCCTCGAGGGCGGGAAGATTGCCGTGAATGTCCGCCAGAACGGCGATGCGCATGGTCCATCTCCTCGGCCAGGCCGGGTGGGATGCCTCGGCCACAGGTGCCGATGGTACTGCGGCACGACGCTCCGGCGAGACCGAGCGGTGACCCGGGAATGCGCACCGGCTGGTTTCCGACTTGGCGAGATTGAATCTCGGACGATCGGGCGGGAACAGGGCGGCCGGACCCAGCGTTGGTGATGCGGTGGGATCAGTCGGGCGAAACGGACATGGTGCCACGCGTTGCCCGACCCCGAACGGCTGCCGCTGGCGACGAGGAGCATGGTGACAATGCGGTGTCGCCAGACGGGGATAACCAGGAGAAGTTAGATGAAGCGATATAGCGCTCTCATGTTGGCAGGTGTTCTTGCCCTGGCGGCGGTGTCCGCGCAGGCGCAGACCTTCACCACGACGCTCTCGGGGACGCGTGAGACCGGGGG
>DAONEV010000044.1:0-17293 GCA_035403265.1 Thermoanaerobaculaceae bacterium
ACACACCTCCCGTGCTCTCGCGGCCCGGCCTCTCGCTCCTGGTCTCCCCCCCGAGTCAAAACCCTCGGTCCTGCACTGAAATCTGGCCGCCACCCTATGGCCGCCCGGAGATCCTGTCAAGGCTCGACCGACCCCGCGCCAACGCGAGGCTGACCTGCCTGCGAGCACGCACGGTGCCTACTGTCGGAGCGCAGCACACCCGGACGCGGCTGCCGCGAGATCCCGCACGAGCGCCGGATGGCGCACGGCCTCGACCCTCCGGTCCGCACAAGGGATGAGGCTAGATGATGCCCTCGTACGTGCGGCCGAGGACGTTGGCCGGGTCGCCAGTCTGGTTGTCGACGACCGAGGCGTAGACGATCGCCTTGCCGGTCGAGACCACGACCTGGACCGTGAGGCCGTCCTCCAGGGTGACGCCGGTCATCTGGCTGAACGACTTCTGGTCGTAGGTGTTCGGCCCGTAGCGGAAGGTGCGCGTGCCGAGGCTCGTGCCGTCGGCACGCCGGACCTGAAGGGTGCCCTCGACGCCGGCCTCGAGCGAGCGGATGCCGATGTTGCAGCGGAACGTGGTAGCATCCACGGGTCCCAGCAAGTAGCCCCACATCCCGGGCACGAAGACCTGCGAGGCGTCACGGGCGAGATCCACGACGTCCTGGCGGAACCCGGTCGTGCCGCTCGCGCCCATGTCGTTGTACAGGTGCGTCGTGACGACCGGGAGGCCGCGCCCCCAGGGCATGACCACGTCGACGCTCGCGGGCGCGCCGGCCACCCCGGCGCTGACGAGGATGTCGTCCCAGAACTGCATCTGCCCGGGCATGATCGAAAACGGCAGCGAGACGTCCGTCGGGCTGCCCGGCACGCCCAACCGATGGAAGACGAGCTTGCCGGTCGTGGGCGTGCTGCCGACCGGCGGGTGCGCCATCATCTGCAACGTCGTGCGGAAGAACGCGTCGGTGCCGCGATTCGAAGCGACCGCCGGGATCACCCCGGCGATCGACTCGGTTGCGTTCCCGGTCGCCCCGACCGCGAGCGTGGCGTTGATCTTTTCGGCCTGGGAGAACGTGAAGGAGGAAGGCTCACCGACGATGCGCAGGAAGTTGTTCTGCCAACCCGGGGTGACCACACCGGCATTGCCGCAGTTGGCGACCCGCGAAAGGGCGATGAGATCACCCTGGAGCACGGGTGCCGGAGGCGAGAGAGGCGTCGTGAAGGGGCTCGAGGTCGGGCTGAAGGGACCGCGCTCGGCGACGAGCGTGAAGGTGTCGCCGACCCGACGGAAGACCTTCACCTTCACGGCGTTCGTGCAGCCGGTGTTCGCCCAGTAGAATGTCGCACTCGTGAGATTCCCGGTGGCGTTGGCCGGGTGCGCAAGGTCGATGACGGTCCGTACCACGCCGATGTTCCCGTCGCTCGAGTTGGGCGTCGTGACGTTGTTGCCGACCGTCAGGCCCTGGGCCGACATGCCAGCCGCGATCACCAGTGCTGCGAGTGCTACAAAGGCCGTCCTTGTCATCCTGTCCCCCTCTTCCGGCCTTCCAGGCCGGCACGCTCGAGTGCGCGCTGCTCTGATGCAGGTGTACCTCAGGCTCCGACTGCTGCCGTACAGACTACCTTCCCACACTCGCCCGGACCTGTGCGCCTCATCACGGGATGTGCGGAGACTTGCGACCTCGCTCGACGACGCAGCGTCTGTCCACGCCCCCATGCCGGGCGTGCGACCAGGTGGAAGGAGCGCCTCTTCGGAGCGCGATGAGGCCGATCAACGCGAGCAGCCCTGGAGTGGCTCCGAGGCCCAGCCTGCCGAGGGCAGGAATCGGCTCGGTCTGCAGGGCGAACACAACCGTCACCGTGCAGTCGGAGGTGGCCACGAAACGGAGGACCCCGTCCACGAATTCGCCTCCGCAGCCGCTGATGCTCTCGAGCACGTAGCCGGGGTCTGGCACAGCCCGACCCCACCACGGTGCCGATGTTGGTGCCGTAGCGTCTTGCCCCGGCCGAGATCTACTCGCCCGTCACCGGAATCTTCACGGCGAACGGTAGCATCGGCACCAGGCGCCGGGATCACAGCGCCACGCTGCGGTCTGACGGCCGGTTCGTTCTTGGAAGGTCGGTTCGACCACGGCGGCTCCACCTTCAAGCACTTCGAGATCGCCGGGAGACCCTCTCTTGTGCCGACATGGTATCGTTGGCTCGATCCCAAGGAGGCACCTGTGAGCCAGTCAGCTCGAAACACCAGCCCCAACGCCTGGCGGGTCGTGCTCGTGTCGATCGTGCTCGGGGTGGCCCTGATGCCGTGCAGGGCCGAAGCCGGAGTCGTCCCCGGTGACGTCAACGCCGACGGTCAGGTCAACGTCCAGGACGTGTTCTACCTGATCAACTTTCTGTTCGCGGGTGGCCCGGCGCCGGTGCTGGCCGAGATCACCGTCACCCTGCCTGGCGGCGTGCCGCTGGTGCTGGAGAGGATTCCGGCGGGGACGTTCCAGATGGGATCGCCGGCGGGAGAGCGGAACCGCGAGGTCGACGAGACCCTGCACCAGGTGACCCTGACGCACGACTACTATCTGGGGAAGACCGAGGTGACCCAGGCGCAGTGGCAGGCGGTGATGGGGACGCCGATGCCGGACACCTGTGGGAGCTACGGGGTTGGAGACGGCTACCCCGTGTACTGCGTGAGCTGGGTCGACATTGCGGGGCCTGGAGGGTTTGTCGAGAAGCTGAACGTGTTGTTGGCCACTACCAAGTTCCGGTTGCCGACCGAGGCGGAGTGGGAGCGGGCGGCGCGGGCGGGAACGACGACGCGGTTTGCTCACGGCGACGGGCTCGAGTGTGCCGACGACTGCAGCAGTTGCGCCTTGCATGCCCAGAATATGTGGTGGTGCGGCAACAACACCCCCGAGGGCAACAAGCCGGTGGGCGGGAAACAACCCAACGCGTATGGCTTGTATGACATGCACGGTAGTTTGTGGGAGCTCGTGCAGGACTTCTACGGGGACTACCCGCCTGGGGCGGCAGAGGACCCTCCGGGGCCGGCAAGCGGCGACGCGCGCGTGATGCGGGGCGGCAGTTGGGACAAGTGGGCGTCGTCCTGCCGCGCGGCGTATCGCGGCAGCCGCACGCCGACCCATCGCGGCAACTTCTACGGATTCCGCCTTGCCAGGTCCTTGTGAGGGTTCGAACTCTTGCCTGCTGACCCTTCTGACGGCTCTTTGGGGGGCCAGAGACGATGAAGCCGATCAGCGCGGGCCTGAGTTTCCCAGTTTAGTCGAAGCTGCGGACAAACGAGCCCGCGCGGATACAGATCATGGCGAGCTCTGTCGGGCGGTTTGTGTCAATAACGGTTGACGTGGTACCCAGCTCGCACACGGGCTCTGGGCACCCGTGGCACCCGGCTTGCTAGGCTGTTCGGGAGGAGGTGCGCGGTGCGCATCAGGACCCGCCTGTTCATGCTCATTGCCATGCTGGTGCTGACGCTGGTCGGCATCCAGTGGTGGCTGGGCATTCGCCACATCGAGACCAGCCGCGATGACCTCGTCACTGTGGCCACCACGGTGAGTCACCGGCTGATCACGGAGCTCGGCGTGCCGGATGGCGCCCGGATCCGGGTCACCGCACCGGGGAATCCGGAGCACCAGCCCGTTCTTGGTTACGGCGGTACGACCGGTTCGGAGCCCCCAGCCGCCACCGGGGGCACCATGGTGGTGTTCACGACGGTGGTGAAAAATGAGGCAGGCGACGGACGTACCAGCCCGCCGTCAGCGGCCGGGACCGACGAGCGAAGCCCGGGTGCCGCCGCCGAACCGTTGCCGCCCGGATGCGAGAAGATCCTCGACCAGAGCATGCACCTCGAAGTGCGGCGTGTCGGGAATGGCGAGGAGCGATGCCTGGTGATCACAAGGCCCGACGGCGAGAGGCGCATTCCGATCCCCCTCGCGGCGCCGACGCATCGCGCCCTGCTCGACCTCCAGCGAGGCATGCTGCTCAGCGTCGGGCTACTGGCCGCCGGCCTGCTGGCCGGGGCGGTCATCGCGCACCGGGTCACGGGACCGTTGCGCCAGCTCGCGGCCGGGGTCGAGGCGGTGGGGCGCGGCGGCTTCCAGACCAGAGTACCTATCACCGGCAGCGGTGAGGTGGGAGACCTGCAGCGCAGCTTCAACGCCATGGCCGAGCGATTGGCGACGCTTGAGAGCGAACGCGAGGCCTGGCGGGCTCGCGAGCATCTCGCACAGCTCGGCGACCTGGCGCGCGGCCTCGCGCACACCCTGCGCAACCCGCTCAACACGCTGGGACTTGCCGTCGACGAGCTGGCTGGACGCGACGGAGCGAATGATCCCCGGCTGGTGGCGACGGCGCGGGCCCAGATCCGCCGGGTGGATCGCTGGTTGCTGTCGTTCCTGGCCCTGGGTGCGGGCCAGGGGACCGAGACCGAGCAGATCGACCTCGCCGCCCTCGCCGGGGAGGCGGTCCTGGAGGCGGTGCAGTCCGGGGCAAACGTCACGCTGGAGGCGCCGGCGGAGCCGGTCGAGGTGCAGGTGGTGCCCGGCGCGCTGCGTGCTGCACTCGCCAACCTTGTCGAGAACGCGGTGCAGGCCTCACCGGCTCAGGGCGTCGTGACGGTCAGCGTCTTGTGGGAGAGCGGCCGCGCCGCGGTACAGGTCGCCGATCGCGGACCGGGACTGCCCCCTGAGGTCCGCCAGCGCCTGTTCGAGCCGCACGTGACGACCAAGCTAGGGGGCGCCGGCATGGGTCTTTTCCTGGCCCGACAGCTCGTGGAGGCCGGGCTCGGCGGTCGTCTCGACCTGGGCGACCGCGACGGCGGGGGTACGGTGGCGACGATCACCCTCAAGGCGCGCGAACCTGCAGGCAGCGGCCACGTATCGTAAGTCATGGCGCGCGAGCGAAACGCCGTCGCCGGCCGGGTGCTGATCGTCGAGGACGAGGTGGCGCAGCGTGGGCTCATCGCCGACATCGTGCGGCGTCAGGGCCATGCTGTCACCGAGGCCGGCTCCGGGAAGGAGGCGCTGGAGCTGGTCGCCCGCGAGGTCCCGGACCTCCTGCTCTCCGACTGGAAGATGCCGGGCATGACCGGCGGCGAGCTGCTCGACGAGGTGCGGCGGCGCGGCTTCGGATGTGCGTTCGTGGTCATGACGGCCTATGGCTCGATCGCCCATGCCGTCGAGGCGATGCAACGTGGCGCCGACGACTATCTCGCCAAGCCTTTCGAGAGCGAGACGTTGGTGATCACGGTCCAGCGCGCCCTGCGCACCCGCCGCCTCCAGGAGGAGAACCAGCGCCTGCGGCGCTCGGTCGCCGCCTACACCGGCCTCGGCGAGATCCGGGGCTGCGCGCCGGCGATGCAGCGGCTCTACCAGGCCATCGACAAGGTCGCCGCCACCGAGGCCACGGTACTCCTCACCGGCGAGTCCGGCACCGGCAAGGAGCTGGTCGCACGCACGCTGCACGAGCGCAGCCACCGCTCGGCCGGACCGTTTGTCGCGGTCAATTGCGCGGCGATTCCGGCCACCCTGCTGGAAAGCGAGCTCTTTGGCCACGAGCGGGGCTCGTTCACCGGGGCCGATCGTCGCCGGGAGGGACGCTTCGAGGAAGCGGCCGGGGGCACCTTGTTTCTGGACGAGATCGCCTCGATGCCGGTGCAGTTGCAGCCGTCGCTGCTGCGGGTGCTCCAGGAGCGCCGCTTCACACGGGTCGGGGGTCGCGGTGAGATCGCCTGCGACGTCCGCATCATCGCCGCCTCGAACCGCGACGTCGCCGCGATGGTCGCCGAGGGCTCGTTCCGCGACGACCTTTTCTACCGCCTCAACGTGGTGCCGCTGCGCATCCCACCGCTGCGGGAGCGGCGCGAGGACATCCCGCTGCTGGCCAGGGAGCTGCTCGACCGGGCGACCCGTCGCCACGGTCTTCCCGCTCACCCGCTGCCGCCCTCGGTGCTACGCCGCCTCATCGGGCACTCCTGGCCCGGCAACGTGCGCGAGCTGGCCAACGTCATGGAGCGCTTGGCCCTCCTCGCCGAGGATGGAGTGGCGCGCGAGTCGGACCTTCCCGAGGAGCTGGTCGGGCGCCCAGGTTCGGCCGGTTGTCCGTTCGTCCTGCCACCAGATGGGGTCGTGCTGGAGGATGTGGAGGCCGGTCTGATCAGGCAGGCGCTCGACTGCACCAACGGCAACCGCAGTGCCGCCGCCAGGTTGCTCGGACTCGGCTACAAGGCGTTCCTCTACCGTCTCGAGAAGCTCGGCGAGTGACGAGTCGCGCTCAAGCCGCTCGGCATCGGTTCACTCTCCTCATTTCGGGAGATGACCTCCTGAAATGGGGAGTGCATCGGGTGGATGGCCATGTTTCCGGCCGCCCCGATTTGCAGAAGGATCTTTCAGCTCAATATCTTCCGTCATGTGGCACGGAGGTTGCCCTTGCTCTTGCCGTGCCGGTCGCCGAGAGCAGAGCCGGCCGACGGGAGGGTTTGACATGGGAAAGAGCGTGAAGCTGGTTGTGCTTCTCGGTGGCGTGGTGGCGGTGGTGGCGAGCGTGGCCCTGGCCATGACGGGGGACCAGGGTGCACCCGTCGTGACCCCGCACAAGAAGATCTGCCTGATGGTCAACGCCGGCGATCCGGTGAAGCTCGACCTCGAGGACCTCAAGGACGGCGAGTCGCGCACGATCAAGAACGGCGACCGTGAGCTGGTGGTGACCCGCAAGGGCGACGAGATCCAGGTCACCAGCGTTGGGGAGGACGGTACCCGGCGCGTCATCATCGACACGACCCAGATCGAGGGCGGAGACGGCCACGTGTGCCGCATCCAGGGCCGAGACGGCGAGAAGGCGCGTCGAGTGATCATCCGCACGGCCGGCAAGGGCGAGGACGGACAGCCGATCGTCATCGGTACTGGCGAGGCCGGTGAGAAGGAGATCGTGGTCAAGAAGCTCTGTTTGCTCGGCGATGACAAGGAAACCCTCGAGCTCGACACCGACGTGGCCGGTGCCGCATGCCATCTCGACGCCGCCGAGGCGATGTCAACCTATCGCTGCAAGGACGACGAGGCGATGGTGACTCTGCCCAAGGCCAAGGAGCCCCATGTCGCGCCGGCCTGCCCGGTATGTGGCAAGCTCATGGACAAGGTGACGGCCCACCAGATCGTCGTGCGAGCCACCATCGACGACAGCCCCGAAGAGAAGTAGAGCCCCGCCTTCCGACTACCCATGTGGCCCCGCCCGGGAGGCGGGGCCGCGCTTTCCTTGGCGGCGTTGCAGATGCTGGCTGACCTCGCACAGGCGTGTCCCGTTCCCAGGCTCAGTGCTCCCGCAGACCGGTCTCGACCCGCCTGACGATCTGTTCCAGCTCCGCGAGGCGGGCCTCCAGCGCGGCGATCCTCGAGTCCCGGTCCTGCAGCTCCAGGTGGCCGCAGATAGCGCGGTGGGCCGGCCGAGGACCTCACGACCGTCGACCGGTGACACGTGCTCCTTCGCGGCGCGGTCGCTGAGGCTGCTCCAGGATCCGCGCGCTGCGGCGAGGTGCCGGTGGTCAGCATGAAGCCTTCAGGTTCAGCTCCGGCGAGACCTCGGTCGGTTCCCGAGCCTGGTGGCTGGCGCCGAGGCTGGGATCCAGATCCTGTTGAGAGTGTCGGTGTTTGCCTTGGGGCGGGAAGTGACTGGCGCCTTGTGGTGCGAATCCGCCCCAGCGCCTCACGGTCGCGGAATGACGAGGTGCGACACGGCCGTTGTGGTCGTGGCGATCGATCGCACCGACAGGTCAGACGCGACGGCAGGAAGTGGGGTAGTGATGACAGACCGCCAGGACGAGCACCCGGAGCCGAAACCCGCACACCCGCTCTCACCCGGGGACGCCGACGTCTCACCCACCCTGTCCGGGCCGGTCGCCCCGACGGTCGCCGGTCAGTCCACGCAGCCGATGCCGGAGTCGATCGGCGAGTACAGGATCGTCGGCATGCTCGGGCAGGGCGGCATGGGCGTCGTCTGGGAGGCCGAGCAGCGGCATCCCCGCCGCCGCGTCGCACTGAAGGTGATGCGCCAGGGGCACTATGTTGACGACCTGCACGCCCGCATGTTCCACCGCGAGGCGGAGATCCTCGGCCGCCTCAAGCATCCCAACATCGCAGCCATCTACGAGTCCGGCCACACCGACGACGGCCACGACTTCTTCGCCATGGAGCTGGTGCGCGGCCTGACCCTCGGGGAATGGCTGGCGGCTCGTCCGGAAGCGGTCACCCCGGAGGAGCTCGAGCTGCGGCTGCAGCTCTTCTCGACCATCTGCGAGGCGGTCAACTACGCCCACCAGCGTGGCGTCATTCATCGCGACCTCAAGCCCTCGAACATCATCCTCACCGAGGAGAGTGCGAGCGGCGCCGGTCCGGCCGGCGCGCCGGTGCCGGTGGTCAAGATCCTCGACTTCGGGCTGGCCCGGATCACCGACGTCGAGGCGGTGGCAGTCTCGATGCTGACCGAAGTGGGGATGATCAAAGGCACCCTGCAGTACATGGCCCCCGAGCAGGCGCGCGGCCAGGCCGAGGCGATCGACGTGCGCACCGACGTCTACGCCCTCGGTGTCATCCTCTACGAGCTGGTGTCGGGGCGGCGGCCATACGAGGTGCTCGGGTGGGCGCTGGCCGAGGCGGTGCGGGTGATCTGCGAGGAGCCGCCGCGCTCGCTCGCCGAGAGCTGGAGCGGCACGCGCCGGCTCGATCACGACATCGAGACGATTGTCGGGAAGGCGCTGGAGAAGGATCCGGAGCGACGGTACGGGAGCGTCGTGGCGCTCTCCGACGACATCGAGCGCTTCCTGTCCTCGCAGCCGATCCTGGCGCGTGCCCCGTCACGGGCGTACCGGATCCGCAAGTACGTGAGGCGGCACCGTGCATTCGTCGGCGCGGCTGCGGCGGTGGCGATCGCGCTGGTGGGCGGCGCAGTCGGCACCACCTGGGGGTGGGTCCGCGCCCGCGCGGCCGAGCGTGTGGCGGCCGCCGAGGCGGAAGAGGCCCGGCGGCAGACCGCCATCGCGACAGCGACGAATACCTTCCTCGCCGAGGACCTCCTGATGGCTGTGGCGCCGACGGGAGGCGCCGGCCGCGGGCGTAACGTGACGATGCGCGAGGTGCTCGACGAGGCGGCCAGGCGCCTGGACCGCGACACCGCGACCGGCGGGCGCTTCGCTGCCGAGCCGCTCGTCGAGGCGTACCTGCGCTCGGCCATCGGCATCACCTACACCAAGCTCGGCGAGCACGCCGCCGCCGAGCCGCACCTGGTGCGGTCGCTCGAGCTGCGCCGCCGTGCCATCCCCGGCGACGCCTGGGACACTGTGAACTCCCTCACCAGTCTCGGCGCCCTGCGCTGGAAGCAGGGGAGACTGGCCGACGCCGAGCCGCTCTACCGCGAGGCGTACGAGATGGGGACGCGGCTGGGCCCGGACAACGAGGCCACACTGCTGGCGGAGCTGAACCTCGCCACGCTCTTCCGCTCCCAGGGCCGTTTCAAGGAGGCGACGCCCCTGATCGAGCGCAACGCCGAGGCCACGCGCCGCCTGCTCGGCCCCGAGGCGAAGGGCACTCTCGACGCCGTGGGGAACCTCGCGAACCACTACCAGGAGGCCGGCGATCCCGCGCGCGCCGAGGGGTTGCGGCGTCGGAACCTCGAGGTGCGCCGGCGGGTGTTCGGCGAGAAGGCCCCCGAGACGATCAGTGACCTCAACAACCTGGCGAACGACGTCGCGCTGCAGGGCCGCTTCGAGGAGGCCGCGGCGCTGAACACGAAGGTACTGGCGCTCAAGGAGGAGGTGTACGGCCCGGAGCACCCGTCGACGCTGAACACGCTGGACAACATCGGCGAGGTGTACGACCTGACGGGGCGTGACGCCGAGGCCGAGGTGATGCATCGCCGCGTGCTCGCCGGCCGGTTGAAGGTCCTCGGCCCGGCCCACCCCCGAACGCTCCAGTCCGAGGACCGGCTCGCCGCCGTGCTCGAGCGGCGTGGCCGGTACGCCGATGCCGTGCGCCGGGCCTCGGCCGCGCTCAACGTGGCCCAGGCGAAGCTCGGCGACGACCACCCGGTCACCCTCGACCTGCGCACCACCCACGCCCTCGCGCTCATCGGGCTCGGCCGGCCGGCCCGCGCCGAGTCGTTGTTGCGGCAGGTGCTGGCGGCCATCGCGGCCCGCGAGGCCCGCGGCGAGGACGCGGGCGACGCGGAGGGCGTCAAGCGGGACGCGTCGCTGGTCCTCGGGATGGCGCTGGCGGCCCAGGGCCGGTTCGCCGACGCCCAGCCGCCGCTCGTCGCGGGCATGTCGGGAGAGCCCAGGGTCGGAGCCGAGGCGCGGCGCGCGGCCGCGTTCATGGTTCGGTTCTACGACAACTGGCAGCGGGCACAGCCCGACCCGTCGCGCGCGGCGAAGGCCGCACAGTGGAAGGCGAAGCTGCAGGCGATGGCACCCGCCGAGCGGCCGGGGGCGAAGCCGTGACGTCAACCGCCAGCCCTCAGCGTCGGGCCGGGAGGTTCCAGGACGGGTGAGGCGGCGGGGCGGCCCGCTGGCCCGTGTTTCTCACCGGGGTTCGTCGCGAGTGGGCGGAGATCCCGATGATGACGGAGGTGAGCCACTGCCGCCTCCTGGCACCCGCCATCGAGTCGAGAATCTCGTTGCGGAGCTCCCTGGCCTCGACCACCCCGCAGCGCTGCCTGAAGCGGTCGGCAAGGCTCGACTTGCGCAATGATGCAGAGGTTGCGGATGGTGTCCTTGGTCTGCTCGAGGCCCGTTCAGCGCGGGACCCGGCTCTCCAGTCCGGCCCAAGCAGAGGAGAAACGACTCAGGGATGTCCTGTCGTTCCACGATGAGTGCCAGACCCATCGCTCGATGTGGCACTCAAGGATGAGGCGTTCGCGGCGTGCAGGGCGGGGCGAGGGACCACCCCGGGGAAGGAGAAGGCTCCCCGACCTGAACCGGGGAGCCTTCTTTGAGTGCGGCCTCCGACGATCGGAGGTTGCTACTGCGCGACGACCAGTGCGTCGTCCAGGTAGATGTTGTTGCCGTAGGCGCTCGTGCCGAGGAAGCCGAGCTGGACCGTTGAGCCCTTGTAGGTGGTCAGGGTCACGGTGTGCTGCTTCCAGCCGGTGGAGCCGTCGTATCGGTTGATGGCCGAACCCACGTTGGTCCACGTCGTGCCGTTGGTGGAGACCTGGGGCTGGACCTTGTCCGCGTTGGTCGTGTACCCCGTGTCGTGATACATCCAGAAGGTCCACGTCACGGTGGTGTAGCTGCTCGCAATGGCGAAGCCGGAGGTCCGGTAGTACCGGGTCGCGGCGCCGCTGGAGGCGTTGTAGCTGTTGAACTTCGCCATGTAGGTGCCGCCGTGTTTGGAGCAGGTGGGATAGGTGCCTGAGGTGACTTGCGACCAGGTGCCGGCCGTGCCGGAGGTGTCCACCTGGGCCCAGCCCGTGGTGCCCTCGAAGCCGTTGGTGAAGAGGGTCACCTGGCCTCCGGTCGAGGTGGAGGTGAAGTTCTTGCCCGTCTGGTTGGCGCCGCTGATGGTGACCGCGATGCTCGTCGGGCTGAAGGTGTAGCCGGCAAGGCTCGGGGTCACGGTGTAGCTGCCGTTGGCCCGACCGCTGAAGGTGTAGCTGCCCGTGGCATCCGTTGTAGTGGTGCCGGTACCCGCACCGGAAAGCGTCATGGTCACGCCGGAGGCCACCGCACCGCTCACCGTACCCGAGATGCTGTAGGTCGGCGTTCCTGTCGTGACCGTGGCGGTCACCGTGAAGTTGCCTGCCGCGTAGCCATAAGCCCCGATGCTCCAGGTGGCCACCGTGGGGGTCGTGTAGGCAAGCGACTCGTTGGTTGTTGAGCCGTTGTACGACCGACCGTAGTAGGTGGACGTGGTGGGGTGCGTCGTGCTGTTGTTCACGTAGAGGTCGATGTCGGCGGACAGGCCTGTCAACGTGATCGAAAGGTTCGTCGCGCCACTCGGCACCACGATCGTGTAGTACTTCCAGGCCTGCAGCGTCACCGAGCCCGCGACGCCCACGCCGCTGGTCAGAGGCGTGTCGCCGCTGACGGCGGTGCTCGTGAAGTTCTTGCCCGTCTGGTTGGCGCCGCTGATGGTCACGGCGGTGCTCGTGGGGCTGAAGGTGTAGCCGCTCAGGCTCGGGGTCACGGTGTAGCTGCCGTTGGCCAGGCCCGCGAAGGTGTAGGTTCCGCCCGTAGCGGTGGTCGTGGTGGCGGTGGCCGCGCCGGTGAGGCTCATGGTCACGCCGGCCGCGATGGCGCCGCTGACCGTGCCTGAAATGCTGTAGGTCACCGGAACCGCCGTCGCGACGAAGTCCTTGCCCGTCTGATTGGCGCTGCTGATGGTCACAGCGGTGCTCGTGGGGCTGAAGGTGTAGCCGCTCAGGCTCGGGGTCACGGTGTAGCTGCCGTTAGCCAGGCCCGCGAAGGTGTAGGTTCCGCCCGTGGCAGTGGTCGTGGTGGCGGTGGCTGCACCGGTGAGGCTGATGGTCACTCCGGCCGCGATGGCACCCGAGACCGTGCCGGAGATGCTGTAGGTGGGTGCGGCAGAGCTGGTGAAGTTCACGCCGGTCACGTTGGCGCCGCTCACCGTCGCCGCCGAGCTGACGGGGGAGAAGGTGTAGCCGGACAGGCTGGGCGTCACCGTGTAGCTGCCGTTGGCCCTCCCGCTGAAGGTGTAGGTGCCGCCGGTGCCCGTCGTCGTGGTCCCGGTTCCGGCGCCACTGAGGGTCATCGTGACGCCGGAAGTAACCGCGCCGCTCACGGTGCCGGAGATGCTGTAGGTGGCACCGCCGCAGCCGTCGAACTTGAATGCGGCGACCTTCGTCTGGCCGGAGCCGCCATATTCGGTCGTGAACCAGTAGGTGCAGTCGTCGGATGGGTCGATGCCGATGCCGGCATAGTCGCCCCACCGCTCGTTCCCGGTCTTGGACGACGTCGCGTCCTGAATGACGTACTCGCCCTGGGGCATGGTGCCCACCGGGTCGGTGGACAACCGTCCCTTGAAGTAGATGGACGGGTAGTAGGGCGCGCTGGTGCCGGTGCGCGTGTAACCAATGGCGATGTTCCCCGAGCCGTCCATGGCAGCCGAGCCCACGGAACGGTGGATGTTCGCCTCGCCGCCGACAAGGCCCTCCTGGAAGAGGGTCCAGTTTCCGGTGCCGGTCTTGCGGACCTCGAACCAGCGCAGCGCGGCGTGGTCCGTCCCGTCCACATCCGTCACGTAGCAGCCGACGAGCGTCTCGTGGTCCCCGAAATTGCGGTACTGGAGAGGGAAGTGAAGGGGCTCACGGATGGGATCGATCTTCTGGGTCGTGCCGGGCTGGGGCATGCAGTTCCAGGTGTTGCCCATGCCGCACAGGGTCATGTCGTAGGGGGACATCTGGACGCTCGGGAGGACCGTGAGGGTGGAGTTCGCGGGGGTCGCCCAGTCCACGTTCAGGGCCCACATCTCGAGGAGGTCATAGGTCTTGTTGGTGACCCCGTCCTGTTGGGCCCGATCGCGGGGGCGCATGAAGAGGGCCGGAGCGCCGTTGGGCGGGGTGTTGCTGCCCTGAACGGTGGCGGGAAGAACGAGCTGAAACCCGGAGTTGGGCATGGCCGTCACGGAGAACTTCTGGTACGTCGCAGGCTGCCCGGCGAGCATCTTGGCCCGATCCAGGGCCACCACGTCTCGCTTTCCCGAGGCGCCGGCGTTGATGCCGACGAGATAGGAGCCGCCGTTCCCGTTCTGCGGCCACACGCCGTACTTGGGGTAGTCAGGGGTGCTCGTCTCGACGTTCGAGAACGTGTAGGCATACCAGGTCCCCGCGGGGTCACCGGTGGTGGAGACGTAGACGCACAGGTGTCCGCCGCTGCTGGGGAACTCGGAGATCATCCAGCGGTCAGCCGCGCGGTCGTAGAGGACGATCGGATCGCAATAACCGCTGTTGCAGGGAGAGCCCGAGGCCAGGGACTGCAGCGAGAACGTCTTCATGTTGGCGCCGGTGCTCTTGTTGAGGATCTGGACCGTGGAAACCGACTGGTTGACCCCCTGGACGAAGTGGTTGAGCCCCACGTCTCCAGTGGTGTCCGGCGGGGACGAGGTGGACGTCTGCCCTGCAAAGTTGTGAATGAGGGTACTGAACGCCTCAGGTGCAGGCGCAGGCGCGTTCGCCTGTAGCTCGAGCAGGGGGTCGATCCGGGGCACCACCTCGTAGTAGAGCGGGATGAACCCGAAGTCCTCCCGGCGCTTCATCTCGAGCCCGTATCGATTCATGTCGTAGGTGTCGTCCGGCAGGTCCCTTACCGCCTGCGAGACTGTCGGTACCACGGGCTCGCTCACGTAGACGGGCCCGCTCCGCTGCGATAGCTCCTGCGCCGTCGCCACGACGCACACCATCGCCGCCAAGACTGTTACAAATACTACCTTCTCCTTCATCGTCGCCTCCTCTCCACCAGTTTGACTTCACACACAGTACCCGTGCCATCTGTCCACCTAGGGATTCATCATGGTTCTCGCTGCCGTCCTGACGTATTTGTTTGCCGACCTCCCCGCCTGAGTGAGCAGGTCCTTCGGAAGTGGCTTGAGGAGGGCCTGGCTGATCTCCAGGCAGTCCACGTCGGCAAGGTGGATCTTGACGTGGTACCCCTCCACGACTGCCAGGTCCGGCGGGAAGGACTCAAGCTTCCTTCCCTTGCTTCCGAGATAGGTCTTCTTGAAGAGGATCTCGGAGCCCTTGCGGATCGAAATGCTCACGCGCTCCATGAGCACCTTGCCTTTTGGTGCAGGGTAGGACGCCTCGGCATCCTCCTTCACGTAGCGCTTCTCCTCCGTCCAGATCTTGCAGTCCAGGTCGAGGCCGCCGTAGTACTTCACGATGGCAGGATCGAGAAGGATCTGGCGAACGAGTGTGTTTCTAGGGTCGACCGCCTGCCCTTCAATCTGCGCCATGCGGCGGAGGGCCTCGTCGCGGATTCCGGCGTCTTCCGTCTGGCTGGCGCACCTTGAGAGCACGTCCATCTCGGCGACCTGACGGATGGCGGCGAGACGCACGCTCCTCTCTCCCCCGCCCAGGGCAAGCTCGGAGAGGAGCTTCTCATCGGTGATGAAGGCCACGGCCTGGTCGCGCGCCCCAACCGAAGGGGCCGACTTGGCGACGTGGACCAGGAGCTTCTCGTCCACCAGACGGGACAGGGCTTCCCGCCTGACGTCCTCGTCGGGGTCCGACGACGCCATCTGGACCAGCACTTCCGGATCGGTGATCTTGGCCGCTGTGAGGGAGCGGACCACCCAGTCCTGACTCCTCAGCGCGATCACCGCCAGCTTCCGGGGTTCGGTGAGGCGCTTGAGGGCGGTCATGCGCACGCCCGGGCTGGGATCCTCCTGGACAATTTTCGCCAACAGACCCTGGTCATCCAGGCGCGCCACCGCGTTTCCGCGCACACCGTGGTCCGGCTCCTGCAGCGCCAGGGTGCGGAAGAGGTCAGGGGCCTGGTCCAGGCGGCTCACGGCGACGGCCCGGACCGCTGGATCCTTGTCGAGCCTGGCGATGTGGCTCAGGGCATCCTGGTTCGCGCACCGTGCCGCGGCTTCCTTGCGGACCTCGGCGCTGGAGTCCCCAACGGCGACTTGCTCCAGGAGGACCTGATCGGTCAGCCTGGAAGCCGCCCGGGCGCGGACGCGGGGATCCTTCTCCCCCTTCACGACGCGGCCCAGGGCATCCTGGTCCACCATGACGTTGACCGCCGCCCATCGAATGTCCGCCGACGGGTCTTCGCAGGCGAGGCGCTCCAGAAGGACGGGGTCCGCGACACGGCCGACGGCCGCCGCTCGGACCTGCGCTTCGGTGCCGCCTTTCGCGAGGGTGGAAATGACCGCCGGGTCGGCGACCCTGGCAATGGCGGCGATCCGGACGCCCGGGTCCTTGTCGTCGAGGGCGATGCCGTTGAGGACGAGCGGATCCGAGATGCGGTCCGTGGCGAGGAGGCGAATGGCCGGAGAGGGGTCCTGGAGGGCGAGTTGGGTCAGGAGGTCCTGGTCGGTGACGCGCGAAAGAGCGGTCGTGCGCGCCTTCGAGCTGGTTGTCCGCCGGGCGACCTCGATGAGGAGCCGGGGGTCCCCAATGGCTTGAACAGCCAGATCCGCGACCTCGCCATCGTGGTTTTGCAGGGCGAGGCTCTCCAGCCGCTGGGCCGACGAGATGCCCTTGATCGCCTTGAATCGGACCATCCGGCTCGGATCCCTGAGGGCGATTCTCGCCAGCAGGTCCTGGTCCCCGAGGTGAGCGACCGCCTCTTCGCGGACATATGGGTCGGGGTCGTCGATGGCGGCCTCGATCAACACTGATCGGTCGTTCGTGCGGGCGACGGCAGCTTTCCTCAGGACCCAGTTTCCGTCATGGGCGAACTCGGCCAGGATATCCCCAGCCGTCAACCGCATGACGGCTTCGCCACGCACGGACTCCCGGGCGGCGCTCCTCGCAATGCTCGTCAGGATCCCCTGGTCCGCGATCCCGTCGACGGCCTGGATCTGGACCCGCTCGCTGGAGTCATCCAGGGCGATTCGGGCCAACAGCTCCTGGTCGCGAAGCTTGGACACGGCGCGGGCGCGCACTTCGGGGCTTCCATCCGTGAGCGCCACGGCCTTCAGGGACTCCGGATCCGTCATCTGGTCGACTGCCCGCAGGCGCACGTCGGGACTGGGGTTGCCGAGGTCGGCTGGGGGCGGATCCGAGCGCTGTTGGGTCTGGGCAGGTGGGGCTTCCTGAGCACGGCAGAGCGGCGAGAGCGGGAGAAGGGCCGCCCACACTGCGAGCCCGGTCAACGTAAGCCTCAGGAGGCGAGCCCTCCGGTCATGCCACGGGAGATGCTCGGGATGATACCCGGCATCGGGGCTTCGGCGAGAAGCCAGGCCGAACCGTCTTCCGACTTCCGGTCGCGAGGAGCATGGGAACGCCATACGGCTACACTTCCGCAAACCATACACTCTTTGGATCTCAACGCAAGCCCCCGCTCGGCCCTCCGGCTGGCTCATCAGAGCCTGGCCCGAAAGAGCTCAGACGCGTGCCAGCTCCGTCACTCTCGACGCTCTCTATTCGCGGGTCGGTAGCGGGCTACCCTCGCCCGGCGGAGCGCCACGGCTCGTGCCTGAGGGTCATGCCGGAAGCGAAGGGAGAAGAGCCCGCGGGATGCATGCAGGCTACTGGGAAGCCGAGCGAGACTGAGCGAGAGTATCAAGAGTAGCGGACCTGGAGGTCCTATAACTAAAGGTGAGCGCGGGCATGGCTGTTAGGTGCC
>DAONEV010000045.1:0-17137 GCA_035403265.1 Thermoanaerobaculaceae bacterium
CGGAGCGTTGGGGTACGTGCGGGCAATGCGCGAGCTGGCGGGGCAGATCGGCGACGGGCCGGCGCAGATCGTGGTCGGGATCGGGTCATGTGGCACTTTCGCGGGCCTCAACCTCGGGGCGCGGGTGTTCCTTCCCCGGGCGCGAGTTATCGGGATCAGCGTGTCCCGCACCGTCAGCGCGATCCGGGAACGCACGCTGGAGCTGCTCGGCGAGAGCGCGCAACTGCTTGGCATCGATTCCGGGCTTTCTGTAGCCGACCTGGAGTGCTTCGACGAGTATGTCGATGAATACGGCGTTGCGACCGACTCCGGCCTGGCGGCGATCGACGCGGCGGCGAAGCTGGAAGGGCTGCTGCTCGACCCGGTCTACACCGGGAAGGTGATGGGCGCCCTGGTCGACCTGGCGCGGCGGCGGGTGCTCGATCCGGCGGTGCCGACGGTGTTCATCCACACCGGGGGCCTGCCGATTGTGTTCGCCTTCGAGGAGCTGCTCTCCCGTCACGCCGCCTGCACCAGGATCGTGAGATGAGGCGATGACCCTGATCGACCGCACCGCCCGTGGGCCGCTGTCCGCCGCCCTGATCCTCGGTCTCTTCGCCACCCATCCCGCGCCTACCACGACTCCTCCGGGTGCGGAGGTGGTCCCGTCGCTGGTCGCGGCGCTCCATGACCCCGACGCCGCCACCCGTGAGCGGGCGGCCGTCGCCCTCGGTCGCATCGGTCCGCCCGCCCGGGAGGCGATCGACTCCCTGATCGCGACCTTTGTTGACGACGACCTCTACCTGCGTGGTGCTGCGGCGGTCGCCCTCGGCCAGATCGGCAGCGACGCCGTGCCCGCGCTCATCCGGGCGGTTGGCGATGCCGACGAGCAAGTCCGCTGGTCCGCGGCGATCGCTCTGGGTAGGTTGGGACCTCAGGCGCGGGACGCAGTCACTTCGTTGATCCGGGCGATGAGCGACTCCAGCGACAAGGTCCGGTGGTGCTCGGCCGTTGCCCTCGGCGCCATGGGCCCGGCTGCCGGGGATGCGGTTCCGGCCATCACCGGGGCTCTTTGCGACCGGGACGAGGCGGTGAGGCGTGGGGCCACCCTGGCCCTGCAGCAGATCGGCCCTCGGGCCCGCTGTGGGCAGCTTGGACAGGACACCCTCATAACCACGATCGAGCACCTCATGCCGGGCCTGATGGACGAGCTCCACGTCCCCGGAGCCGCGATCGCCGTGATCCGTGGGCGGGAGGTCCTCTGGTCGAAGGCTTTCGGCGTCAAGAACGGCTCGACCAGGGAGCCAGTCACCCGCGAGACGTGCTTCGAGGCGGCCTCGATGAGCAAGGCGATCTTCGCCGTGCTCGTGATGCAGTTGGTCGATGGCGGACGGCTCGACCTCGATCGCCCACTTGTCGGCTATCTGACCGAGCAGCTCGTCCCCAACCAGCCCGACCGCCGACTGGTCACGGCGCGCATGGTGCTCTCTCACACCTCCGGGTTTCCCAACTGGCGTCCGGGCGGCGAAGAACGCGAGGGTCCGCTGCCGCTGCTCTTCAAGCCCGGCTCGCGCTTCAGCTACTCCGGCGAGGGGATGTTCTACCTGCAGCGGGTCGTGGAAGGGATCACCGGCCAGCCCCTCGACCAGTTGGCCCGCCAGGCGCTTTTCGCACCGCTGGGGTTGAAGCACACCGATTTTTCCTGGACCTCGGACATCGAGCCCCGGCTCGCCACCGGGCACGGGGACGATGGGGCGGTGCTGGCCAGGTCGAAGTACACCCATCCCAACGCGGCCTATACCCTCTACGTCACCGCCGAGGACTATGCGCGGCTGCTGCTCGAGGTGATGAAGGCCGAGCGGTCAGGCTCCCCGGTCCTCTCGCGGAAGTCGGCTCGGGAGATGCTGAAACACCAGGTTGCGCTCGACAGCCGGGACCCAATCGAGCGCCCCGGCGACGCCCAGGGCCTCGCGGCTTACTGGGGTCTGGGCTGGTCGTTGAATGCCACTGTCGGAGGCGACATCGCCCACCACAGCGGTGCCAACTCGACCGGTTTCCGCAGCTTCTCCCAGTTCTCGCCGGCCCGCGGCTCGGGGATCGTGATCATGACCAACGGCACCAAAGGCGGGGAGCTGTGGACCCGTCTGGTGGCGGCAATCGGGGATCTGTGAACCGCTGGCCTTCTCCGCCCGGCACGGGTGGGGAGACCGACAGGAGCTGTCTGCGGAAGAGGGTGCCGGCGAGGCGAGGAGGCCATCCCCCGGCGGTCAGCGTTCCGGCGTCGCCACCAGCTCCTGGTAGACCTGGATAAGGTTGCCGCAGGTGTCGTCGAAGACCGCGATGACGGCGCCTCCCGCCTCGGTCGGCTCCGAGACGAAGACCACGCCGAGGGCCTTCAGCCGGCGGACCTCCTCGCGAATGTCGTCGACGGCGAAGGCCATCAGGGGAACACCCGACTGGAACAGGGCGCGCTGATAGAGGGAGGCGACGTGGTTGACGTTGGGCTCCAGCAGGAGCTGCGTCCCGTCGGGCTCCTCGGGCGAGACGACGGTCAGCCAGCGGTACTCTCCGGCCGGGAGGTCCACCTTCTTCGCGAAGCCGAGAACCTCGGTATAGAACCGCAGGGCGCTCGCCTGGTCCTGCACAATGACACTGGCCAGCTTGATCTTCACTTCGCCCTCCCCATCTCAGCCCGTCGGCCCGTTTCGATGACCTCACGGCAGCCAGGAAGCGACGCCCGGACATCCGGCTGCAAGCGGAGGATACGGCAGAAGCCCAACCCTCGCACGCGGCGGCCGCGTCGACGACCGGACTGCGGCGCGTGTCGTCGTCTCCTGGGAGCCTCTCGGAGAAATGGGAAGGTCCTTCCGCATCTCCGACAGGCTAGCTTCTGGGGATGGGCTCCATGAACATGAGCTCCCAGATGTGGCCGTCGAGGTCCTCGAAGCCGTGCCCGTACATGAACCCGTGGTCCTGGGGGCCGCGCGGTGCGGTGCCGCCGGCGGCGACCGCCTTGGCGACGATCTGGTCGACCTGCTTGCGGCTGTTGCAGGACAGGCACACAAGCACTTCCGTGCATGCATGAGCGTCGCAGAGCGTCTTGCTGGTGAAGGTCTTGAAGAACCTGTCGACGAGCAGCATGACGTAGATGCCCTCGGCCACGATCATGCATGCGGCGTTGTCGTCGGTGAACTGGGGATTGAAGCCAAAGCCCAGGCTCGAGAAGAACGCTTTCGAGCGCTCCAGGTCCCTGACCGGAAGGTTCACGTAGATCTGCTGTGCCATGGTTGTCCTTCCCGCGGCTCGCGCGGCCGCTGCACCCACCCTTGAAGACCGAGGAATGCCCGACCGGCATTCCGCCCGGGAGAGGCGCGCCAACCTGGCCGACGCCTTGCCGTGGGGGACGGCGGCGTGAGGGTCGCCTCCGGCGTGCTTCTTGCTCTGTCCTGCCACGCCCCGGGCGGGTCCCAGGTCGGCCGAGTGGCCGACGGTCCTCGAGGAATCTTCCCGCGGTCGGCAAGCGTTCGAGCCAACGTGAGCAGCGAACCGGAAGGGAGCCACGATGAGGGTGATGAGCCGGGTCGAGCTGGAGGAGAAGGCCAAGTCGCAGGTCAAGGCGTTCCTGGAGGCGACGCGCGAGGAGGATCCGGGGCTTGCCAAGGCCCTTGGCGGTCTTGACGAGAAGTGCCAGCTCGAGCTGGCCGGCGTGCTGGGGAGGTTCGACGGCAGCGGGCTCGCTCCCGCCCAGCAGCGCCTCATGGCGCGGCGGTTCCTGGGGCGGCTACGCAAGCCCTCGGCGCACGGGTTGGAGATCGCCAACCGGGTGCTCGACTACATCGACCGCGACGGCAACGCCCGGCTGGACGACCACGAGGCGGCGGTCGGGCTGGAGCTGCTGGAGGCCTTCGCCTGCGCTGAGTCGGACAACAACTCCCTGTCGGAGCGCGAGCTCGAGCTGTTGGAGGGAGCGCTCCGGCACTTCGATCGTGATTCCAATCGGGTGCTGGACGAGGGCGAGCTGCTCCGCCTGCGGGCGGCAATCAAGGACGGGACTCTGTTTGCCGTGGTTGGGCAGTAGGCAGCTCATCGCGAATCACCTGGCCGGGCACGGCCCGACACCTCGAGTCTCCGCGGAGAGCTTCCCGTCTGGCAGGAGTCCTTCGAAGCGGAGTAGGACGTCCAGGTCATCCAGAATGACGTCGACCTGTGGGATGACCTGGGGGTCGCCGCTGCCACCGGACTCGAGCAGCGCCCCGACCCGAACCGTCAGCTCGGGCGGGCACTTTGGGCACCGGGCCTCGGCAAGTGCCAGGAGTCGCTTCTCGCCAGGGTGGGGGAGTCGGTTGACGGCGAAGAGGATGTCGAAGAGGCTCGCCAGGATGGCGGCGAGCCGGTGGTTGACGCTCACCCGGTCGCCGCGGGCCACGGCGAGCTCGAGCTGGTGCAGGAACGACGAGAGGTTCGAGCGCAAGAGCGGGTGGTTCTTCGCCACGATGGCACGGCGGAGCGGCTCCGGGTAGGGTTGGCGTGCCGTTTCCTGCCACCGGGCGAGCCAACCGGTGCGGTCGAACAGGGGCGTTGCGGCGAGGACGCTGTGCCACAAGCAGGTCGTGTATCCGATGCTGGCCTCGTGGCGGTCGAGCACCCGGGCGAGGGAGTCCTCGATCCACCCGGTGCGCCGGAACATGACGTCCACCCGGGTTCCGCTGAGGACGTCGATCCACTCGTCCCCGGGCTCGAAAAACCGGTTGTCGAGCTCGATCCGGTCGCCTCTGGCCCCGGCGATGCAGCGTCGGGCCTCGAGCCGCACCTCCGACCGCGCGTAGACGTAGAGGTCGAGGTCGGAATGAGCATCCACAGCGCCCGCGGTGAGCGAGCCTGCGACGGCCACGGCCTCGACATCGTCAAGAACGCCAAATGCCTGTCCGATGTCCCGCGCCAAGACCAGTCGATCCGCCGACGTCGCATTCTTCATGGCGGCCCCCTCCCATCGCCAGTGTGGCAGATCGCGGATGACGCGCCGAGCGGCTAAACGAAACGGCGACTGCCGCTGTCTAACGAGGTTGAAAGGGGAAGAACCATGACCCGTGCAAAGTGGACCGCCTCGATCCTGATCCTCCCGATCCTCTGCGTCGCTGCGATGGCGCTGGCCGCCGAGCCGTTCCGCGAGGAGTTCGACCAGACCTACAACATCACGGCCGATGGCCGGATCTCCCTCGAGAACGTCAACGGCAACCTCGTCGTCAGCGTGTGGGACCGCAATGCCGTGCGCGTCCAGGCGACCAAGGAAGCCGACACCCAGGAGGACCTCGCCAAGCTGCGCATCGAGGTGGCGAACACGGCATCGAGCGTCCGGATCGTCACTCGTATGCCGGAGCGTGATGGGTTCTTCGGCCAGCGTCACGATCACCTCTCCGTGGAGTACACGCTGACGGTGCCGCGGAGCGTTTCGCTGGACAAGCTCGACCTGGTCAACGGCGGGCTGACGATCTCGGGCCTGGCCGGAAACCTGCGGGCGGAGCTGGTGAACGGTTCCATTAAGGCAACGGCCCTGGGCGGCAGCATCGACCTCGACACCGTCAACGGCACCACCGAGTTGGAGCTCGACGTGTTGGAGGTGGGTCAGCATGTGGTCCTGGAGTCCGTGAACGGCGCCGTGGAGCTCCGCCTGCCCGCTGCGGTCTCGGCGGACATCCGGGCCGAGACGGTGAACGGCGCCATCTCGAACGACTTCGGGCTCGAAGTGACGAAGCATGAGCACGTCGGCAGGGAGCTCTCGGGCGCGATCGGCGGCGGCGGGGCCGACGTCCGATTGGAGACGGTCAACGGCAGTATCCGTCTGCTCAAGCGGTAGGGAAATGCCGCCACGTCGTCACCACGGCCGGGTTCCGCTCGGGAGCCCGGCCGTTGCGTGCTCATCCTCGACGCCGGCGATCGAGGAGGCGACCTTCGCGGCCTGTCACATCACCACCGGCGGATCGAGCCTCAAGCGCACGATCGGGCGGTTGACGGAGCGACGGGCGACCTCCTGGAAACCGAGCTTCTGGAAGCTCGAGAGAATCCCGGTCCACGCGAAGGCGTCCGGCATCTCGGCCTCCTGGGGCACAACCGGGTACGCTTCGAGGGCGATCGCTCCGTGGCTCCGAGCCATCGCCACGGCGCCCCGGATGAGCTGCTCGGACACACCCTGCCGCCGGTGGCGGCGCGCAATGAAGAAGCAGGCGAGCGACCAGACCGGCAGGTCGTCGACAGGCGCCAGGTTCTTGGAGCGGTCGAGCCTGGGGAACGCCGCCCGTGGCGCCACCGCGCACCAGCCGACCGGTGTCGCTCCCTCATAGGCGAGGAGGCCGGGAGGCGGCCCGGCGTTCACCAGCGCCTCGAGGGCCAGCCGGTTGCCGTCCCCCTTGCCGGCGCCCCAGTCCTTGGCCCCCAGCCGCCAGTACATGCACCAGCACCCCCCACAGGCGCCGGCCGCGCCAAACAGTCTCTCCAGGTCGGCCCACCGCCCGGGCGTGACTTCGACGCAGGAGATTGCGCCGGCAGCCTCGCTCGAATCACCCTGAAGGTCTCGCATCGCGCTGCCTCCTTCGGTTCAGGACCTCTGCGTGCGGTCCCAACGCTTCTCCAACGGGACGGTGACACACCAGCATAGCGCGGCCTGTCGGGGGCTCCACCGCGCGCCGGCCTCAGCCGGTATCCTGGATGCCGGGATCCGGGCCGGGATCGCGAGGAGGTCGCATGCAGCTCGAAGCGAACCAGCGGCTGTCGACGAAAACGCCCCTGGTGTCGCTCGTCACGCCGACCCGGGACCGTCACGAGCTGCTGCCGTTTGCCTATCGCTGGGTCCAATCTCTGGCGAAGCCGGAGTGGGAGTGGGTCGTCCTCGACGACACCGACCATCCCTGCACCTTCATGGCGGAGCTGGGAGACCCACGCGTCCGCTACGAGCGCCGCGACCCGGGGCTCACCTTGGGAGCAAAGCGCAACGCGGTCGTCGCCCTGGCACGCGGCGCGATTGTCGTTCACCTCGATGACGACGACTTCTACGCGCCGGCCTACCTGTCACGCCTGCTGGACGCCCTTGCAGGTGGCGCCGGCCTTGCCAAGCTGGGCTCGTGGTACGTCTACTCGGTCGGGGAGGGGATCCTGGGCCATGTCGACATGACACGACCCCAGACATCCGGCTGGGAGATGTCGGCGCGCGGCGTGCGGCGGGTGAGGTTGGGGGGCGACGGCCTCGCCGTCCCGGTCCAGGGCCCCGATGTGGTCGAGCTGGAAACCCCGGAGCTCGGATGGGGCTTCTCGTTCGCCTACCGAAGGGAGGCCTGGGAGCGCTGCCCCTTCCCCGACGTCAACTGGAACGAGGACGGCATCTTCGCCACCAGAGTCGCGGCGAGATGGGGCCTGGCCGTGGTCCCAGACACCGCCGGCCTGTGCCTGCACCTGGTCCACGCCCATGCCGCCAGCGCTAGCTTCCCCGAGGTGCTGCTGCCGCCCGGGGAGCTACGGCGGTTGTTTCCTCCCGCGGTGGAGGACCTCATTGCCGCGGTTCGCGGCCTGCCGCCGGCTCGCTCGAAGGGGTCTCGCGCTCGATCTCGATGCTGCAGTCGTTGAGCAGCGCCGCCAGGGCGCCGATCGCCGCCAGCACTGGCGCAACCACGGCGCCGACCACGCCGACACTGAGCGGGAACTCGGCGACCGAGCGCTCACCCTGCCGTACGACGATGCGTCGCACGTTGCCCTCGTGCAGGACCTGCTTGAGCTTGTCGACGAGCTGACCGCCCTCGACCTTGATGGTTTCCCAGGTGGAACGCTCGGCCATACCGACCTCCCTGCCGGCCACCATGGCAAGTCGCCCGCGGGCACCGGCGGCCGCTTCTACGCACCAGCGCGGCGGTGGTTGCGAGGGACGGGTGCCTGCTGGCAGAGGGAGCCCCGGCGCCGCCGAACACGCAGCGGAAGGTAAGCTCCCAGTCGGATGGGGGCCGACCAGGCCGTCTTGAGGGCGCGGCAGTTCCTTGCGAGCTTCCATCGTTGGGCCGCTTCTCAGATTCCACCTGTCGTCCCACGCCTCGAGCCTCCGATGAACCTGGCAGCGAGCCACCGGCCTGGGCAAATTGACAGCTTGCGGCAGGCGTTGCTAGGCTCAAGGGTGTGAATCCGGTGTCCGGACGGCAGCAGAGGCAGCCTGAGGGTGGTGGGAAACCACTGCCAGCGGTTCCCGTAGAAAGGACCTGATCATGTGGCAGCGCATCGCAAACCTGTTCAAGGGCTTCCTGAGCCTGTTCGTGAGCGGCATCGAGCGGTCGAACCCGCGGGCCCTCATCGAGGCGGAGAAGGAGAACCTGCGCAAGCAGATCGCCCGCTTCAACGACAGCCTGGCGACGCACGCCGGGTTCTGCGAGCGCCTGATGCGGCAGGTCAAGGGCCTCGAGACGCAGGAGCGGGATCTGACCGCGAAGGCCGCGGCGCACCTCAAGGCGGGGAACCGGCAGGTGGCCGGTCAGTACGCGCTCCAACTGCGCACGGTCAAGGAGCAGCTCGAGGAGAACCGGCGGCAGCTCGAAGCCGCCGAGACCACCTACAAGAAGCTCGTCCAGTCCCGTGACGTGGCGGTCCGCGACGCCCAGACGAAGATAGAATCGCTCAAGAGGTTGCTTTCAGAGACCGAGATGCTCGAGGCCCAGGCCGAGCTGCAGGAGATGGCCCAGGGCATGATCTCGTCGATCGGCGGCTCCGGTGACACGATCAACCGCATCGACGAGATGCTGACCGAGCGGCGCGACAAGGCGGCGGGGCGGGCTCGGGTGGCGGGCTCCTCCATCGACACCTCGAAGGTGGAGCTCATGGAGGGCGAGCAGGCGGCGCTGGCCGATCAAGCCCTCTCGGAGTTCGCCGCGTCCTACGGGCTGGAGATTCCGGGCGCGGAGCCTGCAGCGACCGAGACGCCGGCGGCCGGACCGCCGGTCAAGGACATGGGGCCCGCGGCGAAGGAAGGACAGTAGCGGCAACCCGGGTTCACCCGGGCGACGGAGAAGGGCGGCCAGACCGGCGGTCGGCGCGCGCCCTGGATGGAGGAAGCCATGGAACAGCAGAAGGTCGGCATGACGGCTCTCGGGAAGATCGTCGTCTTCCTCTTCATCATCGGCTGCATCGGCGGAGCGGCCTACTACTTCCGGGATCTCATCGCCCCTTCGGGGAAGGCCAAGCCCACCCAGGTGGACCTGGATCAGTTCCGGTCCCAGCAGGGCAAGGTGGAAGCGCCCGACACCAAGGGCATCACCACGGTCAACGAGTACACCTACGTTCCCGGCGACAAGCTGCCTCCGGTCAAGGGCGTGTCGGCCTACAAGTGGAACGCCGACAAGGTGGTGCAGTTCCCGATCAACGTCTGGATCGGCTGGCTGCCGATCGTTGCCGCCAACCACGGCTTCTCCCCCAACACCGACTCCGAGTTCTTCAAGCAGTACGGCTTCAAGGTCAACTTGAAGCTCATCGACGACCCGGTGGTGGCGCGGGACGCCTACGCCTCGGGTGACAGCCACATCCTGTGGGGCACCCTCGACATGATCGCGCTGTTCGCGCCCGACCTCATGAAGGACTCGCGCACAGCGCCGCGCGTCTTCCAGCAGATCG
The DNA here is from genome assembly GCA_035403265.1 of Thermoanaerobaculaceae bacterium. Classification (GTDB taxonomy): domain Bacteria; phylum Acidobacteriota; class Thermoanaerobaculia; order Thermoanaerobaculales; family Thermoanaerobaculaceae; genus JAAYVZ01. Next base: position 9,616 of record DAONEV010000045.1, read on the forward strand.
ACTTCTCGGCCGGTGGCGACGGCATCGTGGTGCGCGGCGCGATCGCTTCGATCAAGGACCTCAAGGGCAAGGTCGTGGTCTACGCCCAGAACAGTCCGTCGCAGTACTTCGTCAACAACCTGCTGCTGGCGGCGGGTATCCAGCCGGGCGAGGTGACCCACAAGTACACCGCCACGGCATTCGAGGCGGCGGCCGCGTTCGTGGCCGACAAGCGGATCGACGCCTGCGTGACCTGGGCGCCCGACATCTACAACATCCCCGAGAAGGTGCCAGGCACCCGCATCCTCACAACGACTGCCGACGCCAACAAGCTCATCGCCGACGTGTGGGCCGCCCGCGCCGACTTCGCCAAGGACCACCCGGAGGTCATCAAGGGTCTGGTAGCCGGCATCTTCAAGGGCATGGACCTCCTCAAGGACGACACCTTCAAGGGCAAGGCGTTCCAGTGGATGGCCGAGGGCTACGGCATGCAGGCGAGTGAGGTGCAGGGCATGCAGAACGACGCCCACCTCACGAACTTCGCCGAGAACAAGGACTTCTTCCTCAACCAGAACAGCCCTACCAACTTCGAGCGGACCTGGAAGAACATCACCTTCGTCTACCGGGAGCTCGGCCTGATCGCCACGCCGGCGCGCTTCGACGAGGTCATGGACTTCTCGGTCATCAAACAGCTCGAGTCGGAGGGTGCGTTCCGCAATCAGCGCGACGAGTCGCGGACCAGCTTCGCGCCGTCTACGTTCCAGAAGGTCTCAGCCGAGGCGCCGATCGTCACCCAGACCATCCGCATCAACTTCTACCCCAACTCCGCCAACATCTTCGAGCCACAACACGACGAGCTGGGGAACCCGGTTGCCAGCACCCTGTACGATCCCAACGTGACCGCGACCCTTGAGAAGGTCGCGCGGCTCGCCGGCCAGTACGAGCGGGCCGTGATCGCGGTGGTGGGTCACGCCGACTCGTCGATGAAGGGGAAGGGTGCCCGCGATCAAGATGTCAAGCAGCTTTCCCAGGATCGCGCCGCTGCCGTCAAGCAGGCACTGGTCAAGAAGTACAGCTTCGATCCCAACAAGTTCGTGGTCCAGGGCAAGGGATGGGACGAGCCGGCCAATCCCGACGATCCGATGAACCAGGTGCTCAACCGGCGGGTGGAGATCTCGGTTTACCCGCCCGAGGCGAAGTAGGCCCGCCCCTGCGTGGTCGGTGATCCGAGGGGCTGAAGCCGGCTCCGAGCGGCGCGAGGGACGCGAGGAGGAGATGAAAGGCGATGGCTGAGGAGAGCGTTCCGGAAGTCCCGACCGAGGGGAAGACCGGCTCGGGGCCGGAGGCGGGGACGGCCAAGACGAAGCCGGCGGAGTCGAAGGCCGACTATCATCCGGCTGGCGGCGGTCTGCTGCGGATTCGCGAGCCGATTCCGAACTGGATGGCGTGGGCGCTGGGGGTGATCCCGATCCTCGTCCTGCTGCTTGCCTGGTTCGTGATCACTTCGGGCGGGTCGGCAGAGGAACGGATCATCTCCCCGACCATCCTGCCGAGCCCGATCGAGGTCGTGAAGTCCTTCCCGTCCTTGTGGTTCGATCGCGCCCTGGTGCGCAACCTGGCGGTCTCCTTCGGGCGCGTGCTGCTCGGCTTCGGTCTGGCCGTGGCGATCGTCTTCCCGCTCGGCGTCCTGATGGGAGGCTTCTCGAAGGTCAAGGCGATGTTCGGCCCGCTGTCGGTGTTTGGGGCCTATCTGCCGATCCCAACCCTGGTGCCGCTGACCATGAGCCTGTTCGGCACCGCGGAGATGCAGAAGGTCGTGTTCCTGGCGGTGGCCTTCGGCATCTACCTCCTGCCGATGATCGTCAACGCCGTGGACGCGGTGGACGACACGTACCTCAAGACCGCCTACACCCTTGGCGCCGGGCGCTGGCAGGCGGTGAACAAGGTTCTGCTGGCCATCGCCTGGCCGGACATCTTCCATGCGCTGCGCATGGGGTTCGGGGTAGGGTGGAGCTACATCCTCCTCGTCGAGATGGTGGACATGAGCAAGGGTATCGGCGGGCTCATCATGATCTCCCAGCGGCGCGGCCCGCGTGAGCACATCTACCTGGTGCTGGTCTTCATCGTCGCCATCGCCTTCCTCACTGACCGGCTGTGGGCGTGGATCAGCAAGCAGCTCTTCCCCTACCGCGGGACCGAGCGATGAGCAAACCACCCGTCGTCGAATTCCGCAATGTCTCCAAGACCTTCAACCCGGGGACCCGGCAGGAGTTCACGGCCATCAAGGACGTCACGTTCAGCATCGAGGACAAGCCGGACTACGGCGAGTTCATCGCCGTGGTGGGCCCCTCGGGATGTGGCAAGTCGACCATCCTCAACCTGATCCACGGTTTCTCGGACGTCTACCCGCCGACGACCGGCGAGGTGCTGGTGCGGGGGCAGGCGCCACAAGGTCCCGGCCGCGACCGCGGCATGATCTTCCAGCGCTACAGCTCGTTTCCACACCGCTCGGTGCTGCAGAACGTGACGTTTGGCCTCGAGATCAACCAGCACGAGCTGAGGCTGTCGCGCTCCGCCATGGAGGACATGGCGGCGGAGTGGCTGGCCCGGGTCGGCCTCAAGGGCCACGAGCGCAAGTACCCGCATCAGCTCTCGGGCGGGCAGCAGCAGCGAGTGGCGATCGCCCGCACCCTCGTGCTCAAGCCTCCCATCATCCTCATGGACGAGCCGTTCTCGGCCCTGGACGAGCCGACCCGCTACGAGATGCAACGCCTGATCATGGAGATCTGGCACGACATCGAGACGACGGTCTTCATCGTCACCCATTCACTGTCGGAGGCGGTTTTCCTGGGAGACCGGGTCTGGGTCTTCACCCCGGCGCCGGGACGTATCGGCAAGGTGTTCGGCGACGTCATCCCGCACACTCGCGGCGCCGACCCCATCGAGGTCCAGGAGTCGACCCAGTTCAAGCACATCGTGGCCGAGGTCAACCAGGCATTCCGGGCCCTGGAGCAGGGCAGGGAATGAGCCATGACCGGTAGCGAGCTGGGGTTCTGGGACTACGTCAAGTCGGCTTTCTGGTACAAGCCGCGGATCGGGTTTCTCGGCCCGCTGCCGGTGAACGTCATGGCCCTGTTCGCCTGCTTCGTGGCCAGCATCGCCACTCAGAACGCCGGTTTCCTTTTCCTGGGCGGTGCCGCCGAGATCGGGTACCTGACGTTTCTCTCGTCCAACCCGAGCTTCCAGAAGCTCATCCAGGGCGAGCGGCTGCTCGCCAAGCAGGTCGGCTGGCAGGAGCGCGTGCAGGGTGCACTGGTGCGCCTACGGCCCGACTCGATGGAGCGCTACCGGCGCCTGTACGAGCAGTGCCGGCAGGTCTTCGGCATCTCCGAGCGCGTCGCGGCCGAGGATCTGGGCGGCATCGGGGACATGCGCGCCGGGGGGCTCAACCAGCTCCTGTGGCTGTTCCTGCGGATGCTCACCTCGCGCGAGCTGATCGTTTCCAACGTGTCCTCGGCCAACAAGGGTGACCTCGAGGCCGAGGTCGTGCGGCTCAAGGAGCGTCTCGCCAAGGCCGAGCCGGACAGCGCCCTCGCCCGCTCGCTGCAGGGCAACGTGGACATCCAGAGCAAGCGCCTCGAGAACCTCACCCGGGCGCTTTCGAGCCTCGAGGTCATCGACTCGGAGCTCGAGCGCATCGAGCAGCAGGTCCAGCTCATCCGCGAGGAGTCGGCGGTGTCGTCGAGCCCCGAGGCGCTCTCGAACCGCCTGGACGCGGTCTCGGCCACCCTCGGCGAGACCTCTCGCTGGATGGAGCAGAACGCGGAGCTATTCGGTTCCCTCGGCGGCGAGGAGATGGACGCCGGCCCGGCCATGCCAACCCTCCCGGAGCCGCCACCGATGCCCACCCCGCCCCCGCCCCCGCGCCAGAAGCAGAAGCAGTAGGGCGCCCGGCCAGGCTCAAGGCCACAGGCTCAAGGTTCCTCGCCCACCCAGGTCTGGCCGACGCTGCATTTGTAAGTACTCCATAGCAGCCGGTCGGTGACCGGCCGTCCCCAGTCGGGAGGCGGTACCCTCACAAGCCCCATTCGCACCGACCGCTCACCGGCGGTCGCTATGCGGTCCAGGAACTTCCTGGAGCTGCGGAGGCGCGGGGTGGTTCGGAGAGCAAACAGCTCAGGACACTACCCGCTCAGCAGCGGGTCCCAATGCCGACTGCTCCGAGCGGTTCACAGTCCCAGGCCTCAGTTTGCCTGGGGTAGAGGACTTGAGCCGGGCGGCGGCCCCACCGCCCAGCTCCGAGAGCGCCGCGCCGCCGTCCTCAGGGCCGGCTGGGGAGCGCGCGCTCCAACGCCTCCAGACGCGCCTGGAGCATCGTGTTCTGGCGCTCCAGCGCCGTGAGCCTCTCCTGCTGCGCCGCGAGCTCGGCGTCCTTCTCCTGGATCATCTCATGCAGCCCCTGGATCGCTGCCAGGGCCACTCCTTCGGAGTCGATCGTCGAGATGGTCTTGTCGCCGCTGCCGAGCTGGAACGCGGCGGCGAAGTCCTGGGCCGTCGGCCCGAGGTGGCGAATTTCCGGATCCTCGGCCCGGTAGCTCCACGACGAGATGGGCAGCGCGGCCACGCGGTCGAGCACCTCGCGGCCGTCGACCGTCTGGAACTCGTGCTTGAGCGCCCGGTCCGAGGCGTTCGTCCAGGCGCCCCCCGTGCTCAGGTAGGCGCCCAGCGAGGTGTTGATGAAGCGGTCGGCGGGAAGGTCGACGGCGTTGGACTTCCCCAACCAGATGCCGCCGCTGGCACGGACGATGAATTGGTTGGGAGCGGTCGTCGAGATTTCGGCGCCGGTGACCACGTCGCCCCACACAAAGGAGCCGTTGTGGGCGGCGTTGGCGTGGTTGCCGGCGGCGAAGCAGCTCTGGCCTGCCGCCGTGTTATGGTTACCGCCGGGTACGGTCGACCAGGGGCCGCTGGCGGTGTTGTTTTCGCCGCCCCCGACGGCGCCGAGGGAGGCATCGGATGTCGTGCCGGCGTTGTCGCCGGCCCGGTTGCTCTTGCCTCCTGCGACCGTGCCGTAGTCGTCGGTCACCGTATTGAATGTGCTCGTCATGCCACCACCACCGATGGTCGCCCCCTTGGTACCGGAGGTGACGCTGTTGTTGGCGTTCCCTCCGATGACGTTGACGGCGCTGCTGGACGTGGGTTCGAGGCGCAGGGCACGATTGCCGTTCACCTTGATCTCCAGCGCCTGACTGTCGCTGGTGCCGAGGAACTGCGTGCCAGGCGTCGTGCCGGCGTTGCCGGTGAGCTTCCAGTAGGCCGAGTCGTGATTGTGGCTGATCACCGCCTTCTCGACGTCCAGCTCGTTGATGGCAGCCTGCACGGTGGTGGCGGCAATGCCGCCCGCGGGGGTGTTGCTCACCTGGGTGCCGCTGTAGTCGTTGGCGACCGCGACAACAGCGCCGGTGCGGCCGAACACGCTCGCCACGCCCCCGGCGGGCGTGTCCCAACTCAGCACCCCGCCCGCATTCTTCAAATAGCCACTGACGCTGGTTGCCGGCAGCGTGTAAATGGCGCCGCCGGCCAGGGCGTCGGGGGCCCGGAAGGCGACAGTGTCGATGCCGTTGGCCGCCAGTTCGGCGAAGTGCAGCTCGCCGGTGCTCTCGGCGGCCGTGCCGTACGGGTCGATCTGCAGGGCGTTGGCTAGGCCGCCGGAACCCTTGAGGTGGAGAAGCGCCGACGGGCTGCTGGTGCCGACGCCCACGTTGCCCTTGAGCAGCGTGAAGCCGCTACCCGAGGGGGTGAGCGTGACGCTCTGATTGCTCCCGCCGGCGGCGAAGGTCAGCGCCCCGGTGCCGGTGATCGAGCCGGTGGAGGTGCCGGTGCCGCCGTTGGCCACGGCGACAACGCCGGTAACGTTGGCGGCACTGCCCGCGATGTTGCCCACGACCTTGGCGCCCGAGAGAGCGGTGAGCCAGGCGGGATCGGCGTACGCGCCGGTCGAGGTGAGGCCGTTGGTGACCGTGGCGGCGTTGCCGTTGAGCGCCGCCGTGATGGTGCCGGCGGCGAAGTTGCCGCTGCCGTCGCGCTGCACGATGGTGCTGGCAGCGTTGGCCGGGGTCGCGGCGTTGGCCGCCGTGGCGCCGATGCCGACCACCGTGGCCTCCACTCCACCCACCAGGGCGACGACGGGATTCGGATAGGTACCGACGAGATCGCCTCCGGCGGCGCCCGAGGGGGGCAGCGACGACGGGGTCGTTACGGTCACCGTGGAGCCCGCCGTACTCACCGTGGTCGCCCCGGCCCCCGCAATGGTCACCGCGCCGGTGATGGCGTTGACACTGGTCACCCCAGAACCACCGCCGCCGCCGGGCGCCGCGATGGTGAGGGTGTTGCCCGCCGGCGTGATGGTGATGTTGGCCCCGGCGGCCAGCGCCACGTCGCCGGTGAGGGTGTTGAGGCTGGAAACGCCGCCGCCGCCCGACGAGATATCCCAGGAGAGCACACCGGCGGTATTGCGGAGCAGGCCGTTCGTGCTGCTCGCCGGCAATGTGTAGGTGGCGTCCGTGGTCATGCTGTCGGCCGCCTTGAGACCGAGGAAGTTGCTGCCGTTGGCGGCCAGCTCGGCGAAGCGCAGCTCGCCGGTCTGCCCGGCGCCGGTGTTGTAGGGGTCGATGAGGACGGCGGCCGGCTGCACGGTGGAGCCTTTGACCTCCAGGCGCGCCGTGGGGGTCGGCGTGCCCAGCCCGACCCGCCCGCCGATCAGCGTGTAGCCGGTCCCCGACGGCAGGATGACGACGTTCTGGTTGCTCCCGCCGGCCAGCAGGCTGAGCTGGGCGGTACCGACGATCGAGCCGGTCGAGGTGCCGGTGCCGCCGTTGGCCACGGCGACGACGCCGGTGACGTTGGCGGCGCTCCCCGGGATGTTCCCCACGATCTTGGTGCCGGAAAGTGCGGTGAGCCAGGCCGGGTCGCCATAGGCGCCGCTCGAGTACACCCCGTTCGTCACGGTGGCGGCATTGCCGTTGAGGTTCGCGGCAATCGTGCCGGCGGCGAAGCTGCCGCTCGCGTTGCGCTCGACGATGGTGCTGGCGGCGTTGGCCGAGGTCGCGGCGTTGGCCGCGCTCGCCCCGCTCGCCACGGCGGCCGCCGCGATCCCGCCGACCAGGGCCACGCTCGGGTTGGGATAGGTGCCGGAGAGGTCCCCGCCCGCGGCGCCCGACGGTGGCCCGCCCGCGGCAGTGATGGTGAGGGTGCTGCCGGCCGGGGTGATGGTGATGCCCGATCCGGCCGCCAGTGTCACGCCGTCGGTGAGGCCGTTCACGTCCGTGACCACCTGGCCGGCGGCAATCTTCGCCACTGTCACGGTATCGTCCCCGAGGTCTGTCGTGCCCACGCAGCCCGCGCAGGCGACGTCCGTGGCCAGGCCGGCGGCGGCATAGCTGGCATACGGCGCCGGGCTGACGGTCTGTCGCGGCAGCAGCGTGGAGTACCCTCCGGACCCGCTCGGGCGCACCGCGATCTCCAGGTAGCGCGCCGCGCCGGT
>DAONEV010000046.1:0-17117 GCA_035403265.1 Thermoanaerobaculaceae bacterium
ACGCCGTCGCGGCGGGGGTTGACCTGTTCGACTGCGTCATCCCGACGCGCAACGCCCGCAACGGGCTGCTGCACACCTCTCGGGGCCCCGTCGTGCTCAAGCACGCACGCTGGAAGCTCGCCGCCGAGCCGCCGGACCCGGCCTGCGACTGCCCCACCTGCCGGACCTGCTCGATGGCCTACCTGCGGCATCTCTACGTCGCCGGCGAGGCGGCGGTGGTGGTCCTGGCCACCGTCCACAACCTGCATTTCTACCTCTCCTTGATGCGGGAGGTCCGTTCGGCTATCATGACCGGCCGCTTTGCCGAGTTGCGTTCCCGGCTGGCGGCTCCCGGCACCGCCGGCGACGAGGAGAAGTGATGGACCCCAAGAATCCGATCGTGCAGTTCGCGCCGTTCCTGGTTATCTTCGCCATCTTCTACTTCCTGCTCATCATGCCGATGCGCAAGCGGCAGAAGAAGCACCAGGAGATGCTCACCAAGCTGGCCAAGGGCGACCGTGTCGTCACCTCGGGTGGGCTCTTCGGGACGGTGGTGGAGGTGCAGGGCGACCGCGTCATCCTGCGCGTGGCTGATAACGTGAAGCTCGAGGTGGCAATCTCTGCGGTGGCGGGTCTCGCCAAGGACGCCGCCGACGTCAACCTCGCCCCGAGCGAGTGAGGAGGGGATATGCAGCGCAAGCTGATGTGGCGCTGGCTACTCATCGGTGTGGTGGCAGCGGCGGCGGTCTACTTCATGGTTCCGCCCGACAAGAAGATCAAGCTGGGCCTCGACCTCAAGGGCGGGATCCACCTCGTCCTCCAGGTCAACACCGGTGACGCCGTGCGCGCCGAGGTGGATGACGCCATGGAGCGGATGCGCGCCGAGCTGACCGGCAAGGGTTTCGCGCCGGAGGCGATGCAGCGTCTCGAGGCAGGTGACGGCTTCAAGTTCAAGCCGGTCGCCAACACCTCCGACAAGGTCCTCGACAAGGCCATCGACGAGCGGCTGGCGGACTTCAAGGTCACCCGCGGGGTGGAGATCGTGGCCCAGGTCAAGCCCGAGGTGAAGCGCACGATCGAGGACATGGCGGTGCGCCAGGGGCTCGAGACCATCCGCAACCGCATCGACCAGTTCGGTGTCTCGGAGCCGGTCATCCAGCGCCAGGGGCTCGAGAGCAACCGCATCGTCGTGCAGCTCCCGGGTGTCGACGACCCCGGTCGCGTCAAGGAGCTGATCCGCTCGACAGCGTTCCTCGAGGTCAAGCCCGTCGTCCGGGTGGCACCGACCGAGGAGGCGCTGCTGGCGACCACCGGCGGCCAGGCCCCCGACGACTCCCAGGTCGTCAGCGGCGATCTCAAGGGCATGGACGGCCGCACCACCGGCAAGGAGTACTACCTGGTCAAGAAGGCGTCGGTCATCACCGGGCGCGATCTGCGCACCGCCCGCCGCTCCCAGGACCAGTACAACCAGCCGGCCGTGCACTTCTCCCTCACGCCCGAGGGCGCCCGCAAATTTGGGGATTACACCGCCGCACACATCGGCGATCGCATGGCCATCGTGCTCGACAACAAGGTTCACTCGGCGCCGAACATCAAGTCGCGGATCGACGACTCCGGCATCATCGAGGGGGGGAGCTTCACGGTCCAGTCGGCCGAGGACCTCGCCCTGGTGCTGCGGGCCGGCGCGCTTCCTGCCTCCATCACCTACCTGGAGGAGCGTACCGTGGGCCCGAGCCTGGGACGCGACTCGATCGTCCGTGGCATCCGGGCCGGCCTTTTCGGCCTGCTCATGATCGTTGCCTTCATGCTCGTCTACTACAAGGGAGCGGGCGTGAACGCAATCGTGGCCCTGGTCCTCAACTCGGTGGTGCTGATCGGCGCCATGTCGATGTTCAAGGCAACCCTCACCCTGCCTGGCATCGCCGGCATCATCCTTACCATCGGCATGGCGGTGGACGCCAACGTCCTGATCTTCGAGCGCATCCGGGAGGAGCTTGACCTCGGGAAGACGGTCCGCTCGGCCATCGACCTCGGGTTTGCCCGGGCGCTCTCCTCCATCGTCGACTCCAACCTGACGACCATCATCTCGGCCCTCTTCCTGTTCCAGTTCGGGACCGGTCCCATCAAGGGCTTCGCGGTGTCGCTGACGATCGGCTTGACGGTCTCGATGTTCACCGCGGTGTTCGTCTCACGGGCGATCTTCGACCTGGTGCTGTCCCGCCGCGAGAAGGTCACCTCGCTCTCGATCTAGGGGGTCGCTATGCGCTTCTTGCACAACACCAGCATCCGCTTCATGCACTACAAGTGGCTGTGGATGGGTATCTCCACGGCCTTGATCGTCGCCTCCCTGCTGCTCATCACCGTCGGGCCGGGCTTCAAGTTCGGCGTCGACTTCTCCGGCGGCACCCAGCTCACCCTCAAGTTCAAGGGCGAGCCTGACCTGGGCCGCATCCGCAAGGCCCTCGAGGAGCTCGGGATCGGCACCGTGACGATCCAGCGTTTCGGCGAGGTCGGCGAGCACGATCTGCTCATCCGCGTACAGAACCCCAAGCAGCAGGAAGGGGACTTTGCAGCTCCCATGCTGGCGGCGCTCGACCGCGAGTTCAACAAGGAGCAGAGCGCCATCCGTCTCAACCTGCAGGGGTCGGAAGTGATCACCAACGCACTCGTCGAGGCCAACCCCGACGAGGTCGGTGGCACGGTGAGTGGGAAGCAGGCCCACTACAAGCCGATGGCGGACGCCATTCTGCAAGTTCGGAAGCAGAAGGGGCTGATCGAGGGTCCGGCGGATTTGACCGGCGCCTCGGCGGTGAGCGCTGACGTGCGGACCTACCTCTCGCAGCAGGCCCGTTTCGGCGAGTTCTCGCTGCTGGCGGCCGACAACGTCGGGCCGCTGGTCGGCAAGGACCTGCAGAGCAAGGCGACCTATGCCGTGGTCTTCTCCCTGCTTGGCATGCTCATCTACATCTGGTTCCGCTTCCAGCTCCAGTACGGGGTGGGCGCCATCGTCGCCCTGATCCACGACACCATCATCGCCCTGGGGGCGCTGTCGTTGACCGGCCGGGAGATCGACATCCCGACCATCGCCGCCCTGCTCACCCTGATCGGCTACTCGGTCAACGACACCGTGATCATCTTCGACCGCATCCGCGAGAACATCAGGCTCCAGCGCGGCAAGCCACTCACCGACACCATGGACATGGCCATCAACCAGACGCTTTCCCGGACCATCATCACCTCCGGGCTCACCGAGCTGGTCGTGGTCTCGCTGTTCCTGTTCGGTGGCGACGTCATCAACACCTTCGCCTTCGTGCTGATGCTCGGCATCATCGTGGGCACCTACTCCTCCGTCTATGTCGCGTCGCCGATCGCGCTCTTCGCCTCGAACTGGATCGAGCAGCGCCGCCAGGCCCGGCGCCGCCGCTAGAAACCCCGGGGCTCGGACCCCGGAGCCGCAACGATCGAGACGGGGACGGTGGCAGGCAGCCACCGTCCCCTTTCGTTTTTTGCGCCGAGGTGCACGGCGCCCATTTCGGCGGAAAGCTGACGAGGGGAGAATCCCTCGTGTCCCTGGGTGGCGTCCCCGGGGGGTTGGCCCGGGCCGACGCCTACAGCTCCACCTGCATCCCCAGCTCGACGACCCGATTGGGCGGGATCTTGAAGAACGCGGTGGCCGGGCGCGCGTTGCGCGAGAGGAAGGAGAACAGGGACTTGCGCCAGCCCCACATGCCGCCCTTGCGCCCAATGAGCAGGGTCTCGCGGCCCAGGTAGTAGCTGACCTCGCTCATGCGCACCCGCAGGCCCTGGTCGCGGCACTGCTTGATGGCCTGTGGCACGTCAGGCGTCTCCATGAAGCCGTAGTGGGCCTCGATGGAGTCGATCCCGTGCCCGAGGTCGCGGACCCGTACCCGGTCCCTGGCCGACACCTTGGGCACGTTCTCGGTCATCACGCAGAGCAGGATGACCTGCTCGTGGAGCACCTTGTTGTGCTTGACGTGATGCAGTAGCACCGGGGGCGCCACGTCAGGGTTGGAGGTCATGAAGACCGCCGCCCCCCTGACACGGACGGGGTTCTCGATGCGCATCGACTCCAGGAACAGCTCGACGGGAAGCATCCCGCGGCGCATGCTCTCGGAGAGCAGCCGGCGTCCCCTCTTCCAGGTCGTGAACCCGGTGAAGACCGCGCCGCCGATCATGAGCGGCACCCATCCGCCATGGACGACCTTCGTCAGGTTGGCGGCGAGGAACGGCAGGTCGAAGCACAGCAGCAGGCCGACCACGAGGCCGGCCTTGAAGCGGCTCCAGCCCCAGCGCTGGCGGGCCACGGCGAACATCAGAACCGAGGTGATGGCCATGGTCCCGGTGACGGCCAAGCCGTACGCGGCGGCCAGGTTGGTGGACGACCGAAACGCCAGCGCCAGGGTGCAGCAGGCCACGAAGAGGATCCCGTTGACCTCGGGCACGTAGATCTGCCCCCGCGCCTGACTGGAGGTGTGGACGATGTGAAGGCGAGGCGAGTACCCGAGCTGCATGGCCTGTTGCGCCAGCGAGAAGCTGCCCGAGATCAGGGCCTGGGACGCGATGATCGCCGCCACCGTGGCCACCGCCACCACCGGGTAGTGAAGCGAGCTGGGCGCCAGGGCGTAGAACGGGTTGGCGACAGCCTCCCCGCCCCTGGAGAGCAGGATCGCGCCCTGCCCGAGGTAGTTGATGATGAGACAGGGATAGGCGACGAAGTACCACGCCAGGCGAATCGGGCGGCGGCCGAAGTGCCCCATGTCGGCGTAGAGCGCCTCGGTGCCGGTAATACACAGCACGACCGCGGCCAGGACGAGGAACCCGTGGGCGCCATGCGAGATGAGGAAGCGGATCCCGTGCGAGGGCAGGATCGCCTCCAGGACGCGTGGCTCGCGCATCACCCAGGGCGCGCCGAGGGCGGCGATCATCGTGAACCACACCAGCATGGCCGGCCCGAAGAGCGCGCCGACGGTGGCGGTGCCGCGCTTCTGGAGCATGAACAGGCCGACGAGGATGACCAGGGTGATCGGGACGACGAGCGGCCGCAGCAGGGGGGTGGCGACCTCCAGCCCCTCGACGGCGCCGAGCACCGTGATGACCGGCGTGATCATGCCGTCGGAGAACAGCAGGGCCGTGCCGAAGAGCGCAAGGAGGACGAGCGTGACCGTGCCGCGCTTCAGTGTCGTGCGCGACTCGGGCAGGATGAGGGCCAGCAACGCCATGATCCCGCCCTCGCCGTGGTTGTCGGCGCGCATCACGAAGCTCATGTATTTCACGACGACGGCGAGGGTGAGCGCCCAGAAGACGAGCGACAGGACGCCCAGCACGTTCTCGAGGCTCGGCGTCATGCCGTGCCCGGGGAGGAAGCACTCCTTGATCGTGTAGAGCGGCGAGGTTCCGAGGTCGCCATAGACAACGCCCAGCGCGCCGAGCGACAGCACCAGCAAGTCCCGCCGGGAGGTGATCCGCGGCGCGGCGTCGTGGTGCTCGAGCCCAGAATCGGAGAGGTCGCGGGTGCCCGATTCGATGGTTGGTGTCTCGCTCATCGTTTCTCCGGCCGTCCCTCCGGCTTTCCGGAAGGTCCTGCCGAGGTGCGAGATGATACCTCGGCGGGCGGCCCGGTGCTGCGGCCCCCGTTCCCGTCGGTGGTAGACTCGCGAGTCGGGAAATGGGAGTGCCTGCCCCTGGATCCTCGACCCGAACGGAGAGCTCGCAGACCATGACAGACCTATTGTCTTCGGTCGCCACAGGTCGGTCGCGTGAGTAGCGCCGAGAGGCCCGAGGTTCCGGCCGGCCGGAAGCAGCGCCTCCTGCTCGCGGTGGAGTCGCTCAGCCGGAGGCGGTGGCAGGTCGTCCTGGCCGTTTGCGCGGTCGTCTTCGTCCTCTCGTCCTGGCTCGGCTCCAATGTGCGGCTCGAGTCCGACGTCCTGCGGTTGATCCCCGGCGGGAACCGTCAGGTCGACACGTTCCGCCAGGCGCTGGCCGACTTCGGCTCGATCGACTACCTGATGGTCCTCGTCGAGGCCGAGGGGACCGACCAGACGGAGTCGCTGGTCGAGCACGCCGACCTTCTCGCCGAACGACTGAGCGCCCGGAAGGACCTGGTGGAGTCGGTCGAGTACCGCGTCCGCCCGGACCCCAGGTTCCTTGATCTGTTCCACGAGAACGCGCTGCTGTTCCTGGCCCCCGAGGAGCTTGGGAGCATCGCGGAGAAGCTGTCGGACCGCGCCATCGCCATTCAGGTGCGCGACGACCATGCCGCCCTCGCTTCACCGGTCGGGACCTTCCGAGAGGAGTTCCTCCTTCAGGACCCGCTGGGGCTGATGCCCGTCTTCGCGAAACGGCTGCTCGGCCAGCACGGATCTCTCAAGCTCGACCTCTCGAGCGGGTATTACCTCTCGGTGGACGGGCGCTCGCTGATCATGCTCGTCAAGCCCAGCCGCGCCTCGCAGAACCTGGCGTTCTCCGCCAGCCTGCTGCAGGCCGCCCGGGAGGATGCGGAGGCCGTGCGCGTCGAGCTCGCGCCGGATTCAGGCACGCCGTCGCCCGTCACGGTCCGCTTCGGCGGCAACCCGGCAATGCTGGTCGAGGAGGCGACCCTGGTGCGGCGCACCATCCTCGTCACCGGTTCGGTCGCCTTCGTGGCGGTGCTTGGGCTCTACCTCCTCTGCTACCGGCGGATCGCGACCCTGTTCTACTCGAGCCTGCCGCTCATGGTCGGCCAGGCGGCGTGCTTTGCCGTGGCCTACTTCTACCCCGGCAGCCTCAACTCCGCGTCCGCCGCGCTGCCGGCGCTCCTCATGGGGCTGGGGACCGATTTCACCATCGTCATGTACGCCCGCTATGTGGAGGAGCGACAGGCGGGCCGCAGCCTGGCCGAGGCGACGGAAGCGATGGTGGGCGAGGGCGGGCTCGGGGTGTTCACCGGCGCGGTCACCTCGGCCGGGACCTTCTATGCCCTGTGCATCAGCTCCTACCGGGGGCTCTCCGACCTCGGGTTCCTCATCGGCACCGGCATCGTCCTGTGCGGGATCGCGATCGTCTTCATGCTGCCGGCGATGATCGTCTGGAACGAAGGCGTGCGACGCCGGCGGAGCCCGGCCAAGCGGCTTCACCTCCAGTCCTTCGGGCTCGAACAGTTCATGGCGGTCGCGGCGCGGCACCGTGCGGCGGTCATCGCCGGGGTCGCGGCGCTCACGCTGGTGGCGGCATGGGGCGCCTGGCGGCTCGACTTCAACGAGAGCATCGACTCGCTGCGCTCGACCGAGTCGGCGTCGTTCAAGACGCAGCAGGACATCGCCCAGCGGTTCGGCGCCTCCCTCTCGTACATGATGGCGATCTGCGAGGGTCGGACGCTCGAGGAGGCGGTCGGGCTCGCCGCCAAGGTCGAGGCGCGCCTGCAGCCGTTCGTGGCCAGCGGGGTCGTCGGGCGGTACGAGTCGATCTTCAGCTACCTGCCGCCTGTCGACCAGCAGCGCAAGGTCCTGGAGGCGCTCGGTCGGGGGACCGGTGACCTGTACAACCCGGAGAGGATCCGCCGGGCCCTGGTCCGGGAGCTCGACGCCAATGGTTTCCGGGTCGAGCCCTTCGAGCCGTACCTGTCCCGGCTCGGCAACTTCCTGGCCCCCAAGCGGCCGCTCACGATCGCCGACCTCGAGGGCAAGGGCCTCGACCGGATCGTGCACCGGTACGTCCGGCGAGATGTCGATCGGGTGCGGGTCGTCACCTACCTCTACCCAACCCGGCCGGAGTGGCGGCGGACCCCTCCCCCCGGCCTGGTCGAGGCGCTCAGCGGGAACGACGACGGCATCACCGTCACGGGGACGAACGTCCTGGGCCGCGAGCTCAAGAGGATCTTCCTCCGCGACGCCTGGCGGGCCGCGTTCCTGGGTCTCGTCCTGGTGGCCGTGCTGCTCCTCGTGGACTTCCGCAGCCCGCGCCTGGCGGCGATCGCCCTCGCCCAGCTCGTGTGCGGGATCATCCTGATGCTGGGCTGCATGGAGGCGCTCGGGATGCAGCTCAACTATGCCAACGCCTTCGTCGCGACGATGATCATGGGCGTGGGCATCGACTACGGCATTCACCTCGTCCATCGCCTCCATCACAACGGTGGACGGATCGACGAGGGCGTGCTCGAGACCGGCAAGGGGGTGGTCCTGGCGAGCGCCACCAACATCGCCGGCTTCGGGACCTTGACCCTGGCGAACTACCCGGCGTTGCGCTCCCTCGGGGTCATGGCGCTCATCGGGTCGACCACCTGCCTGCTGACCGCCCTGACGCTGGTCCCGGCCCTCATGGCCGGCCGGCGGGAGCCGTCCGGCGACCCTGCACCGGCAGAGGAGAGGGCTCGTGTCGGGACTGACTCGCCGGTCTGATACCCTTTCGGCAGACTGATGACGGCCCATCCCATCTTCGACGCACACGGCCTGGCCAAGCGCTACACCCTGGGCCAGACGAAGGTCGAGGCTCTCCGTGGCGTCGACCTCCAGGTCCGTGCGGGCGAGGTGCTCGTGGTGGCGGGCCCGTCGGGGAGCGGGAAGAGCACCCTGCTGCACCTGCTCGGGACCCTGGACGAGCCCGATTCGGGGTCGCTCGAGCTTGACGGGACGGCCGTGGCAACCATGAACGAGGGGGCACGCACCTTGTTCCGGCGCGTGCGGCTCGGGTTCGTCTTCCAGACGTTCAACCTGCTCCCGGTGATGTCGGCCCGGGAGAACGTGGAGCTGCCGCTCTGGCTGGCCGGGGTCGGCGGGCGGGAGCGCCGGGCGCGGGCCGAGGCGGTGCTGGCCGAGGTCGGGCTCGAGCGCCGATTCGACCACCGCCCGGACCAGCTCTCGGGTGGCGAGCGGCAGCGGGTCGCGATCGCCAGGGCGATCGTGCACCGGCCGTTGGCGGTGCTGGCCGACGAGCCGACCGGGAACCTCGACTCCGAGACGGCCACCGGCGTCATGGACCTGCTTACGGCGTTGAACCGTTCCGGTGGCACGGCGTTTGTCGTGGCCACCCACGACCCGTCCCTGATCGCGCGCGCCCCCCGCCTGGTCTCCCTGCACGACGGGCGGGTCGCCGCGGACAGCGGTGGAGGGGTGGCGTGAAGCTCCTCCTCCTCGCCCTGCGAAACCTCGCCCGCAACCACAGGCGGACGGCGATCTCGCTCGCTGTCGTGGCGACCGGGACGGCGGCGTTGGTGCTCACCGCGGGCTTCGTGGCGTTCTCGTTCGAGGGCCTGTCCGAGGCCATGATCCACGGTGGTCTCGGTCACCTGGAGATCGCGCTGGAGAGCGCCACCGAGGGCCGCACGGCGACGCTGGAGCGGTCCGTGAGCGAGGGGATGGCCGACTGGGAGGCCGTTCAGAAGCAAGTCGAGGCCCTCCCCGGCGTGCTGGCGGCCGCGCCGACCCTGCACGTGGCGGGCATGGCCTCGACCGGGACCGGGAAATCGGCCGCGTTCCTCGGGGTCGCGGGGGATCCCATCCGCGAGCGACGGATGGGCTTCACCGTCAGGCTCAGGCAGGGCGAGTCGATGGCCGACGCGCCACCCCGGGAAGGGGAGGACCAGGTTTTGGTCGCCCAGGGGCTGGCACAAACGCTCGGGGTCGGCCCCGGGAGTCGGATGACCCTCCTCGCCGTCGATCCCGAGGGGATGCTCAACGCGCTCGACGTGACGGTCGCCGGGCTGGTGACGACCGGGGTCCAGGAGCTCGACACCCGATACCTGAGGCTTCACCTGCACTCGGCCCAGCGGTTGCTCGGTACCACCAGCGTCTCGAACCTCGTCGTCACCCTCGACCGGACGGATCGCACCGGGGAAGCACAGGCCAGGGTGCGATCCCTGCTGGCCGGGCACCAGCCCCCGCTGGACGTCGTGCCGTGGACCCAACGGGCACCCTTCTACAGTCAGGTCCGGGCGCTCTACCGCGGGATCTTCTGGTTCCTCGGTTCGATCGTCTTCGCGCTCGTCGTGCTGGCGACCTCGAATACCCTCGCCATGTCGGTGATGGAACGGGTCCGGGAGTTTGGAACCCTGCGTGCTCTGGGCACCTCGATCGGCCAGGTGGCGGGTCTGGTCGGCCTGGAGGCTCTCTGGCTCGGGTTGATCGGCGGGCTGCTGGGTGACCTGCTGGGCGCCGGTCTCATCGTCGTGCTGAACGGGCTCAACATCACCATGGCGCCTCCGCCTGGCGCCGTCGATCCGATCGAGCTCCGGGTGCTGTTCGTGCCGCAGGCGTTCGTCGGGTCGGTGCTGCTGATGCTGGTCGTGCTGGCCCTGGCCGCGGGTGGTCCCGTGCTGCGGGTTGCCAGGCTCCGCATCGTCGAGGCGCTGGCGCACAACTGAGTCATGCATGAGCTCGACTCGGGTGGCCGGGCGGGCCGAGGAGGCTGGATGCGGCGCGTGAGCTGGTGGGCCGGATTGATGGTCGCGATTCTCACCACCGGCACGGCCGGGCGGGCCGATGCTGCGGCGGCCGAGGTCCGCCCCGAGGATCGCACGCTCCTGGCCCGGACGAACCTGGTCTCGACCGTCCCGGAGCAGTTCCACGCGCGGCTGACCGTCAAGCGGACGGACTGGCTACGACCACTTCACGTCGAGATGTGGCGAGGTGGGCGCGACCGGATGCTCATGCGGCTTCTCGACCCCAGACATGCCGGCCGGTTCATGCTCCAGGTCGGAGCGGAGCACTACCTGATCGCCCCCGGCGCCCGGCAGCCGGTCAAGCTCGGGGCCGGCGTCGGGGCGGCAGGTCCGATGTCGTTCGAGCAGTTGCTCGGCATCGACGTCGAGCGGGACTTCGACGTCGAGCGTGTGCAGTCCTCTGGCCGGATCGTGACGTTCCACCTGGTCGCCAGGCCCGGCACCGCGGCAGCACGGGGGACGCCCAGAGCGCGCTGGGTGGTCGATTCGGGCACGAAGCTGCCGCTGCGGGTCGACGTCGTCCTGGCCGATGGCCGGACGGCGCGGGTGGTCGAGTTCGCGAGCTTCCTGGGTGAGCGCGAACGCGTTCCCTCGCGAGTGGTGCTCAAGGATGTCCTGAGGGGCGGCCCGCCGACGGTGGTGGAGCTGGAGGCGTTCGAGCCGACGCGGGTGCCGGACGGGTTGTTCTCCCTCACCGACGCGACGGACCGGGCCGGGCTCCCTCCCGTCGTCCCGCCCCAGTAGGCAGATCGACCCCGGTGGTTGAGGCCAACGGGCCACAGACCACGGACCTGGATTCCGACACTCCGTACAATAGAGAGGTGAGCGAGCCGATGCCGCGCTTCGAAGAGATCCTCGAGCTGGTGGCCAGCTACCACCCGGACTGCGACGAGGACCTGCTGCGCAGCGCCTATGTCTACTCGGCCATGGCCCACCGCGGGCAGGTGCGGGTCTCCGGGGAGCCTTACCTCGTGCACCCCCTCGAGGTGGCGCGCATCCTGGCGGGAATGCACCTTGACGAGGTGGCGATTGCGGCCGGCCTCCTGCACGACCTGCTCGAGGACACCTTTGTCACGGAGAGCGAGCTGGAGGCCCAGTTCGGGCCGCAGATCACCAAGATCGTCAAGGCGCTCACGAAGATCACGACGATGGAGCAGTCATACGCGGCCCGCGAGGCCGTGCAGGCCGAGAACGTGCGCCGCATGCTCCTCGCCTCGGTCGAGGACGTGCGGGTGATCCTCGTCAAGCTCGCCGACCGGCTCCACAACATGCGGACCTTGCGATTCCTCGGCGAGTCGAGCCGCCGGCGAATCGCCGGCGAGACGCTGGACATCTACGCGCCAATCGCTCACCGGCTGGGGATCGGGCGGATGAAGGCGGAGCTGGAGGACCTGGCGTTTGCCCACTCCCACCCGGAGGAGCACGCACAGCTCACGGAAGAGCTCCAGCAGCGGGAGTCGGCGGCGCGCGAGCTCATTGCCCAGATCCAGGAGACGCTGGGGCGGGAGCTCGAGGAGAACGGCATCCAGGCCGAGATTCGCGGCCGCATCAAGCACCTCTTTTCGATCTGGACCAAGCTCCACAGGCAGGGCATCAGCCTCGACCGGGTGTACGACTTCCTCGCCTTCCGCATCATCGTCGACACCGTGCAGCAGTGCTACGGCGCACTGGGCCTCATCCACCAGCTCTGGCGACCGGTGCCGGGACGAATCAAGGACTACATCGCCATGCCCAAGCCCAACGCCTACCAGTCGCTGCACACCTCGGTCATGGGCCCCGAGGGGCAGCCGTTCGAGGTCCAGATCCGCACCTTCGACATGGATCAGATCGCCGAAAGCGGCATCGCGGCCCACTGGATGTACAAGGCGGGAATGGGTCCCGGGGCTGACTCCGAGCGGGCCAACTGGCTGCGCAGTCTGGTCGAGGGACACCAGGAGAATCCGCGCGACTTCCTCGACTCCCTCAAGCTCGATCTCTATCCGGAGGAGGTGTACACGTTCTCGCCCAAGGGGGAGGTTTTCGCTTTCCCGCGCGGCGCGACGGCCATCGACTACGCCTACCGGGTGCACACCGAGGTCGGCCACCGATGCGTGGGCGCCCGCGTCAACGGCCGCCTCGTCCCGCTGCGTACCCAGCTCGAGAACGGCGACATTGTCGAGATCCTCACCTCTCCCAACCAGGTGCCGAGCCGCGACTGGCTCGAGCTCGCGGCCACGGCGCGCGCCAAGAACAAGATCCGCGCCTGGCTGAACCGGGGCGAGAAGGAGCAGGCCGTGGAGTCCGGGCTGCGCCTGCTCGAGCGCGAGGGACGACGGCTGCGGGTGCCGCTCAAGCTGCTTCGTGATCATGCCACCCTCGGCAAGGTGGCCACGGATCACGGGTTCTCCCGCGTCGAGGACTTCTTCGCCGCGATCGGTTTCGGGCGCCTCGGGGCGCGGGACGTGTTGCTGCCGCTGGCGCGGACGCGAGAAGAGCTGCACCCTCCCGCCGCCAAGCCGCTCACCGAGGTCGTCTCGCAGTCGGAGGCCCGCGTCAAGGGGCAGCGGGACCTTCTCACCTTCCGTGCCCGTTGCTGCAACCCGCTGCCCGGGGACAAGATCGTCGGCTACGTGACGCGCGGCCGGGGCGTGGCCATCCACTCCTCCGGGTGCCATAACCTGAAGCGCCTGTTGACCAGCCCGGAGCGTCAGGTCAAGGTGGAGTGGGGCGCCACCCAGGGGACAACGTATGCCGTCCCCTTGAATGTCAGCTTCGAGGACCGGCCCGGGATGCTGGCGGCCATCACCCAGACGGTGAACGGCGAGGACGCCAACATCCGTAGCTGCCAGATGGCCACCCACGACCGCCACCACGGCGCCGCTGACCTCATCGTCGACATCGACGGCCGCGAGCATCTCAACCGGATTTTCGCGGCGCTCCGCCTGATCTCGGGCGTGACCGGGGTCGGCTCAGGCCCGTCGTCGTTCGCCCGCCGGTCGACGTTCTGACAGGGCAGTCGACAACAGGGCCGAGAAGCCAAAGCCGAAGAGTCGAGTGTCAGAGGGAGACGCGGCATCCCTCGCCTGGGCGATCGGTGATCGGGATGACCATGCGGCGGTCCATGGTCGGCTTCAGAAGAGCGGGTGGCGGGAATGTGACCGGGAACACAAACACATCAGGGCCGCACCTTCCGGCACGGCCCTGCAAGTCGCTGTCGGGAGCTGTCCTAGTGGGAGGCCTTGACGACCTTGCCGGAGCGCAGGCAGCGCGTGCAGACCGAGATCTTTCTGGGCTGCCCTTCGTGAATCGCGTGGACGGACCTGAGATTCGGCCGCCAGCGCCGCTTCGTCACATTGTGCGCATGGGAGATCCGATTACCCACCATCGACGACTTGCCGCAGATTTCGCACGCCCGAGCCATACATCCTCCTCCCCCACGCGAGGGAACGCGGAGTCTAGCACCCCTTCAGGTTCCTGCCAAGAGGGAGTGGACGGGAGGGGGGTATTAGCGTGACGGCATGTGATCCCGGATACCGGAATGCCCGGGATATGCTCCCTGAGTGTATCTTGAGGTCGTGAAGTTCTTGACAAGGCGGTAACTGCTTGCTAGATTGGCTCCAAAAGATGGGATGCACGTGAGTACCATCACGTTACTACCAGCGATCGCGAAGAGGGGGCGGTGATCCGTGCTGCTAGGAAAGAAGAAGGGGATCGTCGGACTTGACATCGGCTCCTCGGCCATCAAGCTCGTGGAGCTCAAGGCTGGAAAGGGTGGACGCTATTCCCTGCTGCATGCCGGCCACGCACCCCTGTCCCCGGAAGCGATCGTCGAGGGGACGGTGATGGACTCGTCGCTGGTGGTCGAGGTGGCCCAGCGGCTAATCGGTGAGCAGGGCGTCAAGAACCCCGGCATCGGCATTTCGCTGTCGGGGATGTCAGTCGCCATTCGCAAGATCCAGGTGCCCGCGATGTCCGAGGCCGAGCTTGCGGAGTCGATCCACTGGGAGGCCGAGCAGTACCTGCCTTTCGACGTCAACGAGGTAAACCTCGACTACGTCGTTCTGGGGCAGGATGCCGACAACATGGAAGTGCTCCTGGTGGCCGCCAAGAAGGACCGCATCGCGGACTACACCGGGATCATCACGCAGCTTGGCAAGAGCCCCGCGCTGGTGGACGTGGATGTCTTCGCGCTGCAGAACGCCTACGAGTACAACTATGGCGTGCCCCAGGACCGGGTCGTAGCGCTCGTCAACATCGGCGCCCACATCATGAACGTCAACATCCTGGCGCACGGGCAGTCGGTCTTCTGGCGCGACATCGTGTTCGGCGGCAACGCCTACACGGAAGCCATCCAGCGCGAGCTGAATCTCACCCGGGACCAGGCCGAGGCCGTCAAGTCCGGTGAGCAGCTCGGGGATCACACGCCTCAGACAATCCTCGGCGTCCTCAACGGCGTCAGTGAGGACCTCGCGGCCGAGCTGCAGAAGACCTTCGAGTTCTTTTACACCACGTCGAGCCACGATCAGGTGGAGGAGGTCGTCCTGGCAGGGGGCGCCGCCGGGGCTCTCAACCTGGACGGCGTGTTGCGCGAGCGACTTGGCGCCAAGATCGAGCTGATGAACCCGTTCCGGGAGATTCAGTACTCGGAGAGCCAGTTCAGCCCTGAGTGGCTGAACCGGCATGCCCCCGCCATGGTGGTTGCGGTGGGGATGGCCCTGCGAACCACCGGAGACTGACGCGTATGATCAAGGTCAACCTGCTGGCCGAAGTCCGTGCTGAGAAGGTCACCCGGCAGCCGCTCATCTCTCTCGGTGCCGCCAATCTGAACAACTACCTCATCTTGGGCCTGCTGGGGCTGGGTCTGGTCGCGGCCGGTTTCCGCTACTGGCAACTGAGCTCGACGCTCAAGGGGATCCAGGAGGAGGTCGCGGTCAACCAGAAGGAGTACGAGCGGCTGAAGCCGATCATCGACGAGGTCGAGCAGTTCAAGAAGAGGAACGCCGAGCTCAAGAGGAAGATCGAGGTCATCGAGCAGCTCAAGCAGAATCAGAGGGGCCCGGTCCGCATCATGGACGAGGTCAGCAAAGCGCTACCCGACCTGTTGTGGCTGAACTCCATGCAGTTGACCGGCAGTACCCTCACGATCCGCGGGCAGGCCCTGAACGAGAATGCGGTCGCCAACTTCATTTCCAACCTGGCCAGCAGCCCGTTCTTCTTCGAGCCCAGCCTCCGGATCATGCAGCAAGATGCCAGTGGCGTGTTCAGCTTCGATCTCGGCTGCGCCTTCACCTACGTGCCAAGGCAGACGAGTGAGACCCCGAAGACGCAGTAGCGAGGGAGCGAGGGGCGCATGGCCAACCTGGAACTGACAAACAAGCCTTGGTACTACGGGGCGATCATTGGCGTCCTGCTGGCCGGTGGCATCTTCTGGGCGATGCACCGGCTGGTCTTTCAGGACATCCAATTGCAGATTGTCAACAGCACGTCCGAGCTCGAGAGGCTGAAGGAGAAGGTCCGACAGGGCAAGATGGCGGAGAGCCGGCTCGCCCAGTTCCGTGAGGAGGCCCAACGCCTCGAGACCGAGCTCCAGCGCCTGTTGCGCATCCTCCCGACGGCGCGCCAGACCGACGAGCTGATCAAGAAGGTCAAGTCCCTGACCGAGCGGGCCGCCTTCCGGCTGGCGGTGTTCCAACCCGGCGGCTTCGTGAAGCGGGACTTCCTGACCGAGTGGCCAATCACCGTAACCATGGATGGCTCCTATCACGAGCTGGCCCTCTTCTTCGACCGTCTGTCGCGCTTCTCCCGGATCATCAACGTCGACTCGCTGAACGTCAACGCATCCGGCGGGAAGCGGACTATCTACACGATCAACACGACCTTCATCATGAAGACTTTCATCTACGGCAACGTGCAGCAGGCGGGAGGTGTGCAATGAGGGTCTTGACGCTGTCCGCGGGGATGCTGCTGGTGTGCCTGGTGGCCCTCGGACAGGCGCCGGCGCCGCCGACCCCGGCACCGGGTGGCGACATCCCGATCGACACCTCGGCAATCGAGGGGATCCTGCGTGGGGAGGAGGCGGCAGACGCCGGTCAAGGCTTCACGTACGACCCGGCAAATCGCCGCGATCCGTTCCGCTCGCTGCTGGCCGGTCCGCTCAAGGAGGAGTTGGGGGAGCGACCGCCTGGCCTGCGCGGGATGGGGGTGGAGGAGGTCAAGCTTCAGGGTGTCCTCCGCCTTCACGAGGGGTACGTGGCAATGGTACAGGGCACCGACAACTTGAGCTACATGATCGGTGCTGGTACGGTGCTCTACGACGGCACAGTGGAGCGAGTTGAGCCGGGGAAGGTCATCTTCAAGTTGCAAGTGGCCGATCCAAAGAGCCTCAAGCCCTACCGTGAGGTTGTCAGGGTGCTGCAGTGATTCCGTTTTGGGGGTTGCGATGATGGCGATACGTTCTCGCGCGGTGACAGCATTGGTGGCGGCGGCGATCTCTGTCTTTATCCTGCCCATCGTGGTTCGGGCGGAGGAGAACGTTTCCATCCTCGGAATGGCGTGGACAGAGAAGCCGGCGCAGGCGCTGGTCATCAGCGCCTCGGGCCCGCTGCGGTTCGGGGAGACTCGGCCCGAGCCCGGCGTGGTGCTGCTCGATTTCTGGGGTGCGACGCTGGCGGCTCCACTCGCTGCCGTATCCGCGCCGGAGGTCGGTCTGCGCCGGGCAGCCCTGACG
>DAONEV010000047.1:0-17100 GCA_035403265.1 Thermoanaerobaculaceae bacterium
GGACGTTCTCGCTGCGCGGCATGGCCGCGTTCGCAGCCGCCCAGCCCCTGGCCGGGAACAAGCTCGTGCTGGCCGGCCTTGCCCTGGCGCTGGCGGGGCTCGGGTTCAAGCTGGCCCTGGTGCCTTTCCATGCGTGGGCTCCGGACGTTTACCAGGGCGCTCCGACGCCAGTGACGGCCTTCTTGTCGGTGGTGCCCAAGGGCGCCGCCCTGGTCGTGCTGGCGCGGCTCGGCACCTCCCTCGCCCCGGAGGTGCTGACGACGCGGTGGGTGCTCCTGCTGGCGATCATCGCCGTCGCGTCCCAGGCCCTGGGCAACTTGGTCGCCATCGCCCAGCGCGATGTCAAGCGCATGCTGGCCTACTCGGGGATCGCGCACATGGGGTACGCGCTGGTCGGCATCGCGGCGTTTGGCGCCGAGGGATTCACCGGCGTCCTGGTCTACTTGGCGGCGTACACCTTCATGAATGTGGCGGCGTTCGCGGTCATCTCGGCATTCTCCGAAAACGAGGACGAGCCCCACCGCATCGCCGATCTGGCCGGGCAGGGCTGGAAGCGACCTTTCCTCTCCTTCGCCCTCGCCGTGGCGATGTTCTCCCTGGCGGGAATCCCGCCCACCGTCGGGTTCGTCGCCAAGTTCCTCGTCTTCAAGGCCGCGGTCGGCCAGCACCTGGTCTGGCTCGCGGTGCTCGGCGTCCTCAACAGCCTGGTGTCCGTGTTCTTCTACTTCCGAGTTGTCTACACGCTGTACATGCGGCCACTTCCCGGCCGCGAGCCGTCCTTCACGGAGCCCTGGCCAGTGAAGCTGGTCGCCGCCATCTGCACCGTGGGGATGGTCGGTCTGGGCCTTGTACCCGGCTGGCTCGTGCGTACGGCCGAGGCCGCGGTACGGGCACTGCTGGAGTGAGACATGCCCTCAAAGCGGCGTACCCCCCCCGACGCCATCTCCGACCTCACCATTGCACGCCTCTCGATCTACCTACGATGTCTCCAGCAACTGGAGGCCGAGGAGACAGTCACGGTCTCCTCCCAGGACCTGGCCGATCGCTTCCACCTCAATTCGGCCCAGATCCGCAAGGACCTCGCCTACTTCGGGGAGTTCGGCATTCGCGGCGTCGGCTACAACGTGCGGGAGCTGATGGACCATCTCAAGGGGATCCTCGCTCTCGACGAGGAGCGGCGTGTCGTGGTCGTGGGAGCCGGCAACCTGGGCAGCGCCCTGTCGCAGTCCTCGGGCTTCAACACGGGCGGATTTCGCATTGTCGGGATCGTGGATTCCGATCCTCAGAAGATCGGCCGGCGGACCCCGGGCGGCATGACCATCGAGGCGGCATCCAGGCTCACCGAGATCATCCGGTCGCGGAAGGTCCACATCGGGGTCATCACCGCGCCTTCGAACGCGGCCCAGCGAATCTGCGACGAGCTTGTGGCCGCGGGCGTCCAGGCGGTCCTGAACTTCGCACCGACGCAGCTCAAGGAACGACCCGAGATCAAGGTCCGCAACGTCGATCTCAAGGTGAACCTGGAGTTTCTCTCCTACTTCCTGCGCCACCCCCAGCGCTAGCCTTGCGGAGCAGGAGCCGCAGGCGTTCCTGCAGATGCTCCTCGCGGCTTTGCAGTGTGGCGAGGTCGACCCGCGCCGCGTCGAGCAGCCTCTCTTCCTCGGCCACCTGCGGCGGCCGCCGCTGGTCCTGCCGGAGGCGGCCCAATTGCACCTCGACGCTGCCGAGCTGCGCCTGCAGGAACTGCCGGCTCGCAGCATCCGTACTCTGGGCCATCTGGGAGAGCAGATCGTCACGGGTGCGCGTGAGCTCACCCATGAGCAGGCGGCGATCCTCCGCCTGGCGCTGCTCGGTCCACACCTGGCCCGCCCGCTCCCTCACCCACGTGTAGTGACGCCAGTCCATCCCGAGGGCGGCCGCCGCATCCCGCTCGGCGGAGATGAGCTCGGTCACGCCGGCAAGGGTCGCCTTGGGGCTCTGCTCGACCCTGGCGACGGACTCTTCAAGCCGCTGCAACGCCTTGATCCGGACCGCGACGAGCATGCGCACGTCGCGCGCCGTCAGGGCTCCCACGGCAGTGGGCACCGCCACGTGCGGGGTAGTGGGCGTCTGAGGCGGCGCCTGGGAGCGACCGCAGCCTGCCAACAGCACGACAATACCGACCGGGAGCGCGGCAAAGCGAGTCACGCCGTGAGGGTAACACCTTCGCCTTTGGACGCAACTTCGGTAGACTACCGCCGGCGAGAGGGGCATGACCGAGCGCAAGCGCATTGGGAAGTATGAGATCGCCGAGCAGATCGGGGTCGGAGGCTTCGGCACCGTCTACAAGGCATGGGACCCCTTCATCCAGCGATGGGTGGCCCTCAAGACGTGCAGCGCATCGGACAGCGAGGCCACCCAGCGGTTCTTCCGGGAGGCCCAGCTCGCAGGTGCCTTGCAGCATCCCAACATCACCCTGGTCTTCGACTTCGGAGTCGAAGGCGAGTCGCCGTACTTCGTGCAGGAGTTTCTTTCCGGGGCGGACCTCGACGAGCTGCTGGGCCATCACACGCTGTCTCTGGAAGCAGTGCTCGCCATCCTCGTGCAGGTATGCAGCGGCCTCGAGTTCGCCCATTCGAAGGGAATCATCCACCGCGACATCAAGCCCGCCAACATCCGGGTGCTCGAGGACGGCACCGTCAAGATCATGGACTTCGGCATCGCCAAGAACCTGCAGGCCGAGTCCCGCCTCACCCAGACCGGCGTCGCGCTCGGCACGGCAGGCTATCTCGCCCCGGAGCAACTGGCGGGCAAGAACCTCGACCAGCGTACCGACCTCTTCTCGGTCGGCATCCTGGCGTACGAGCTGGTGGCCGGGACTCGCCCGTTCGTCGGGCCCAACCTCTCGAACGTCATCTACCAGATCCTTCACCAGGACCCGGTGCCCCCCCGGAAGAAGAACCCCAGGTGCCCGGACCGCCTGCAACGAGCCATCCTCAAGGCCCTCGCCAAGAAGCCCGAGGACCGCTTCGGCTCCGTCAGGGAGTTCGGGCAGGAGCTCAAGGAGGTTCTCCAGGAGCTCACCGGCAAGGTGTCCCCCGAGCGGCGCGACGCAGCAACCGACGTGGTGCGCCAGGAGCTGTCACGGCTCGGCCGCCAGTCCTCGCCCCAGGTGGGGGTGACCACCCAGGCGCCGCTGGACGCGAGGCCCTTCGAGCGGCTGCCCGGGGAGACCTCGGCCACGGCCGTCGCGCCTGAGGGCGCCAGGCGCCGCCGGTGGTGGATCCCGCTCGCCCTGATGGCGGCCGTGGGCGCAGGCGTCCTGGGCTGGATGGCAATGTCAGGACAGGGGATGGGCTCGCTGCTGCCCAGGCCCGTGCCGCCAACCCCGACGCCGGCTCCGACACGGGTCCCCACCCCGGTCCCCACCGTGGCCCCAACAGCTCCCCCGTTGCTCCCGGTCGAGCTCTTCGTGGACCCGACGTCAGAGGTCGAAGTGGACGGGAAGCCCCTCGGACGCGTTCAGACGACCACGCTGGAGCTTGCACCCGGGACGCACACCTTCCGACAGGTGGTCCGCGGCTACCGCGAGTCGGTCCAGGAGATCGAGGTGACGGCCGACAGGCAGAAGGTCAATCTGCGCCTCCCACCGTTCGGCATCCTGACCGTGGTCAATGACTTCGGTGTGCCGTTCCGCGGTGCGAAGGTGCTTGTCGGAGGCCGCGAGGTCGGGACCTTGCCGCTCCGCGACGTCAAGGTCGAAGCCGGAGTCGTCGACCTCGCCGTGGTCTGGCCGGACGGCGGCCGCTATGAGGAGAGTGTCACCGTCCCCGCCGATGGCGCCGTGCGCCGCGCTGTCCGCCCTTCGCCAGCCCCCCCCGCACCCTGACGTTTGCTAGACTGAGGCCATGATGCGACGCATGGTGCTGGTATGTGCGCTGCTGGTGCTGGCCGTCGTGGCGTCGGCGGAAGAGCCACTGGCCGCAGCATCCGATGCCTATCGTCAGGGCGACTTCCCGAGGGCAGCCAAGCTCTTCGCCGAGGCCGCCGAGGCCGAGGAGTCAGCGGCGACCAGGGCCGAGATTCGGATCAAGCTCGCCTGGACCTACTACGCCATGAAGAGCCGCGCCAGGGCCGAGGAGGCGATCGACGCCGCCCTGACCGACAATCCGGCCATCGAGGTGAGGCCCGACTACTATACCGATGACTTCCTGGCCCTGGTCGAGAAGGTGCGCAAGCGCCAGGCAAGCGGTGCAGCACCGCGGCCGACCTCGCCACCGCTCCGGCCGGCACCGCCGCCGACCGGCGGCAACCTCGCGGCGTTGCGTCAGCGCCTTGCCCAGGCACCTGATCAGGCCACCGTGGAAGCGGTCCTGGCCGACCTGACGACCCTCGAGATGACCTATCCCCCTCAGCAGCTCCCGGACGTCATGGAGCTCAAGGTCGACGTCCTCGGACGTCTTGGCCGCTCCCGCGAGGCGTTGGAGCTACGAGGGCGCCTGGCTGCCCTGCGGGCGACCGCTCAGTCGCTCCCCGGCACCTCGGCCGTCCCCCTGGACATCCTCCTGGAGGCCCGCCGGTACCTGGCCTCGGCCCAGGCCGACGACGCGGTCGCCCTGCTCCGCGGGGTGCTCGCCGCCCAGCCCTCCTGCGTGCCCGCGATCGAGGTGCTGGCCGAGGCGCTGGCCGAGGCAGGCCATCTCGACGAGGCCTCCGACGCCGTGCGCACCGCGATGATGGGGGGCGAGAAACCCGACCTCCTGCTGCTCCAGGGGGAGATCGAGCTGCGCCGAAATCGCCCCGACCTGGCCCGCAACGCCTTCCGGCGGCTGGTCGAGATCGATCTCGGCAATGACCGCGGCTGGGCCTCCCTCGGCCTGCTCGCGGCGCGCAACGGCGACCTTGCGACGGCCCGCGACGCTCTCGACAAGGCACTGCGCGCCAACGGCATGCTCTTCGAGGTCCGGGTCGTGCGGGCGCAGCTCTGCTTGCTCGACGGTCAAATTCCGCCTGCCATCGACCACCTTCAGCGCGCGATCCAGCTCAAGCCCGAGGACGCCTGGGCCCAGGGGTGGTTGGGCATGGCCTTCCTGGCCTCCGGTAATGTCGCCTCCGCAGCCGAGCGGCTTGACCTCGCGGTGAAGGCCGAGCAGAGCCGATTCGCCCTGCCCCTGGCCGAGGCCCTGCGCCGACAGGGCAAGCAGGAGCAGGCGCTCCAGGTGCTGGACCGGTTGCCCGCTGACGAGCCACGGGTCGGCATGTTGCGGGCCCGATGCCTCCTCGACGTCCGCAGAGCGGCTGACAGCGAGACCATCCTGCGCACGCTGGCCGCGGGCGAGCCTGCGCGCGGCGACATCGCCTACCTGCTGGGATACGCGCTGCACGCCCAGGGGCAGTGGGACGAGGCGCTCGCCGTGCTTGACCGGGCGAAGGACCTGGCAGGGGCGCCGGCCAGCCTCGGCCAGTCCATCGAGTACTGCGAGGCCACCCGCCGCGCCCAACAGCTCCTGGCTCAGGCCGAGACTCCCCCCCCACCGCCTGCCAGGAAATAGGCGCGCACCGGTTTCGGTACAATGTGCGCATGGCCAACCCGGACCATCTTCGGCTGGTGTTCACGCCTGAGTGGCAGGCCTGGCGACAGGAGAACCCCCGGCTCGTCCCTGACTTCGTCGAGGCCGACCTGCGCGGCGCGGACCTCTCCGGCAAGGACCTCACGCGGGCGGTATTGAGCCGCGCCGACCTGCAGGGCGCCAACCTCACCGGAGCGGACCTCACTTTCGCCCAGATCGACGGCATCGACCTGGATGGGGCGTGCCTCGACGAGGCGAACCTCACCAACGTCCGCTTCGACCTTCTCGACATCCGGAACTGCTCCTTCGAGCGGGCGACGCTCACCGGCGCGACCTTCCGGGGCGCCGGGCTCATCCATGCCCGGATGCGCGGCGCGAAGCTGGCCGGTGTCAACTTCGAAGGCGGCATGTTCGACCTCGCAGACCTCTCGGAGGCCGACTTCACCGGCGCCTCCCTGCGGGGCGTGCGCATGGAGGGCGCGAACCTGACCGGAGCGCGGTTCGTCGGTGCCAACCTGGAGGGCGCTCCCCTCTCCGGCTGCAACCTGACCGGGGCGACGCTCGAGGACGCCTACGCCGTGCGCGTCCAGCTCGACGGGGCGAACCTCAGGGACGCCCGCCTCACCAAGGGCAGCTTCCGGGAGGCCAACTTCCACCAGGCCAGCCTCGAAGGCGCGAACTTCGAGGCCTCGGACATCTGCCACTCCAGCTTCAAGAGCGCGAACCTAGAAAACGCCCGGATCGTCGCCTGCGACGCCCAGGCCGTGGACTTCCGCGATTCGATCCTCCTCAACACCGAGATCAGCGGCTCCAACCTGGCGGCCTGCCAGCTCCAGAACGTCGACTTCCGTTCGCCCCGCCTCGGCAAGGTGACCCTCGTCCGCGCCAACCTGTCAGGTGCCATCCTCTATCGCTGCAACCTGCGGAGCTTCAGGTTCGAGCAGGCCAAGCTCGATGGCGCCGACCTACGGGAGTGCAACCTCGAGGCCGCCAACTTCGAGGAGGCCAGCCTGGCCGGCACACAACTGCGCGGCTCGCGCCTGCGGCAGGCCAACCTCCGGCTCGTGTCCGGGGTCGACGCGGACCTGTCGGGCTGTGACCTCATCCTGGCCAACCTGCGCGGCGCGGTGTTGAGCCGGGCCGACCTGCGCTTCTCCAAGCTCGTGGGGGCGGACTGCCGGGAGGCGGACTTCCGGTTCGCCGACCTCCGCCACGCCGACCTCACGAACGCCGCGGTCAGCGGTCTGAAGCTGTGGGGCGCCCGCGTCGGACGCTCCCGGCTACCTCTGGGGTTGCTCCACTGGAAGCTCATCCTGGGGATCTCGGCCTGGTACCTGGCCTCCCAGCGCCGCCGCGAGGAGCAGGAGGCCAGGGACAAGCAACGCCGGATCCGCGAGACCGTCAAGATGGTCAAGAGCCTGGAGGAACGAGATTCCCGCCTGCGCCGGACCATGGCAGTCAGCTCTCGCCCGGCCCTCAACCAGCGCGCCCGTCCCCGTGAGGAAAAAGACGCCGAAAGGTAGCTCCCGACATCTGCCGACGACACCGCCGTTGCCGAGCCGGCCGCAACCTACGCCGGTGGCGGGCCTCCAGCGAACAGGAAGTTGATGAGGTAGAACACGTCCTGCACATTCACCTCGCCGTCGCCGTTGACGTCGCCCGGGCCGCTCGGGTTGGAACACGAGGGTCACGGTCGAACCGGTCGCGAAGTCGCCGAAGCACGCGGGCCCCGCAGGCAATACCGCCCGGGTTGCTGGTCACCGCGCCTCCGCCGACCGTGGCCACGGTGAGGTTCTGGAGGTCGAGCCTGGCCTCGTTGAGACCGCCGCGCGCCGAGGCAACGAGGTGGGTGTGGTCGGCCGAGCCGATCGAGAGCCGCCAGATGGCGATGGCGAGAGCGCCACGCGGCGTCACCTCGTCGGTACCGACCGACCAGCCGGTGTTGACCGGGGTCCACGGCCTGCCATCAATGGCCGTCCTGAGGATTCCGGGGTTGGTCCCCACAGTACAGCCGGCTCGGATCGGTCGGTGGACGGCGAGCTTGCGTGCCTGTGCCGCCGGGAGGCCCGCGCTGGCCGCAGGAAGATGAGGCCGCCGTCGATGCTCCTGGAGGTTGAGCGAGTCTCATGCAGCCCACCACCAGCCTCGCCTGGGCCGGGAGGCTGTCCGGCGCGCTCATTCCCTCGCTGACTGGAGAGACCGACGCACTGCTCCCAACGCAAGCAGCGTCGAGATGGCGGACAGGCTACAATTCCAGCCCACGAAGATCCTGGCCGGGAGGCGATCATGCGAGCGAGAGACATCTACCTGATTGCGACCGTGGCGTGCACGGTGGGGAGCATCGCCGCAGCGGTCGCCCCCAACCTCGTCTACAACGGCTCATTCGAGTCCAACCTCCAGGGCTACACCCTCGCCTCGGTCCCCATCGGGGTGAGCCCGAAGGACGCGGCCAACGCCTCCGACTCCGGGTCGGCCCTGATCGTCAACAACTACCCGGCCAAGATGAACGGCCAGGGCATCCATCAGTGCCTGTACGGGTTCACCTTCACTGCCGACACGTCGATGGTGCTCGGTGGCAAGGTCTACCTGCCGACCGGTCAGACGAATACCGGGTGGGCGGCGATCGGCCTGAACTGGTTCAGCCAGCCTGGTTGCCAGAACCAGCTCTCGACCGCCGGCCCTCGCGCAGACCTCAGGACTCCCGGAAGCGGCTTCCAGGCCGTGCAGGAGATCTTCGGAGTTCCGACCGGCGCTGTGAGCGCCATGCTCGTGGCCTACGTCACGAAGAACGAGGACGGTGGCTCGCTGCTGGCGTTCGTGGACGACCTCTACGTCGTTCCCATCGCCACGACCCCCAACTCGACCCAGATCTGGGTCCCGACGGCCGCTCACAACACGGGAAGCGGCGGCTCCGCCTGGCGCACCGACCTCGAGATCGCCAACCCGGGCACGACCAGCGTCTCGTACGTGATCGAGCTGCTCAAGAAGAACCAGGCCAACCCCACACCCCTGAAGAAGACCTACACCCTCAACGCGGGCCTCACGATCCGCTACCCCGACCTGGTGCTGGCCCAGTTCGGGTTCGAGGGACCCGGTGCGCTCCGCATCACGCCCACCGGTGGCCGCCTGGTCGCGACGAGCCGCACCTACAACCAGACTGCAAATGGGACCTACGGGCAGTTCGTGCCAGGGCTCCCGGAGGATCAGGCCATCATCTACGGCTCGCAGGGGCGCCTCGTGCAGCTCTCCCAGAGCACCTCCACGACCACCGGCTTCCGCACGAACATCGGCTTCGTGAACGCCACGAACATGCCGATCCACATCGACGCGCAGCTCTTCAGCAGCACCGGCGCGGCCCTCGGCACCGTCGGCAACGACCTCAAGGCCTATGACTACCAGCAGGTAGACAAGATCTTCACCAAGGTCCCTGCTGCCAGCGTGGCTGACGGCTATGCGGTCCTGAAGACCACGACCGTCGGTGGCCGGTTCTTCGCCTACGCCTCGGTCATCGACAACATCACGAGCGACCCGGTCTGCGTGCAGATCGCACGACGCTAGCTCGTATCCTGCGGCGGCTCACTTCCTCCACACCGCCTGGAGGATCTTCTTGCGGAGACGGTGGGCCTTGGGGGTGACCTCGACGACCTCGTCGCCGCGGATGAACTCCAACGATTGCTCGAGGCTCATGGTGCGCGGCGGGACCAGGTGGACGGCTTCGTCCGCCACCGAGGCGCGCATGTTGGTGAGCTTCTTCTCCTTGGTGATGTTGACGTCGATGTCCGCTTCGCGGGCGTTCTCCCCCACCACCATGCCCTCGTAAACCTCGTCACCGGGCTGCACGAACAGCTCGCCGCGCGGCTGCAGGTGCTCGATGGCGTAGGACGTGCAGCGGCCGGGACGGTCGGCGACCATGGCGCCGGTGTCGCGATGGGCGATGTCTCCCTGCCACGGCTCCCAGCCGTCGAACAGGTGGTTGGCGATGCCGGTCCCCCGGGTGTCGGTCAAGAATTCGGTCCGAAACCCGATCATCCCCCGCGACGGGATGCGAAACTCCATGCGCACCCGCCCGGTCCCGTGGTTGACCATCTTCATCATGCGGCCACGCCGGCTGCCGGCCTTCTGGGTGACGACGCCGATGTAGTCCTCGGGACAGTCGACGACCAGCATCTCCATCGGCTCGCAGAGCACACCGTCGATCTCGCGGGTCACGACCTCGGGCTTGCCCACCGACATCTCGTACCCCTCGCGCCGCATCATCTCGATGAGGATGGCAAGCTGCAGCTCCCCGCGCCCCGAGACCATGAAGGCGTCCGGGCTGTCGCCGGGCTGCATGCGGATCGAGACGTTGGTGAGCAGCTCCTTCTCGAGCCGCTCGCGCAGCTTCCGGGAAGTGACATGCTGCCCCTCGCGGCCGGCCACCGGCGAGGTGTTGATGCCGATGACCATGGCAATGGTCGGCTCGTCGACGTGGATGGGTGGCAACTGCCGCGGATCCTCCCGGTCGGCGAGAGTCTCGCCGATCCCGACCTCGTCGAGGCCGGCGACGGCCACGATGTCGCCCGGGCCGGCCTCGCTCCACTCGGCGCGGCGAAGCCCGTCATAGCCGAAGAGCACCGTGACACGCGCCGGGGTCTGCGCGCCGTCCCGGGCACAGCGGGTGATGTCCTGGGCCTTGCGCAGGTGGCCGTTGACAACCCGTCCGATCGCCAGCCGCCCGACGTAGTCGTCGTAGTCGAGGCTGGTGATGAGCATCTGCAACGGCATCGCGGGGTCGTAGCGTGGCGCCGGCACGGTGCGCAGGATCTCGGCGAAGAGCGGCTCGAGCGTCTCCTCGGGGCCGCCGGAGGTGCGGTGGCAGGTGCCCTTGCGTGCGTTGCAGTACAGGACCGGGAAGTCGAGCTGGTCCTCCTCGGCGTCGAGGTCGATGAAGAGGTCGTAGATCTCGTTCAACACCTCCTGAGGCCGCGCGTCGAGGCGGTCGATCTTGTTGATGACGACGATTGGCGGCAGCCCGAGCTCGAGCGCCTTCTTGAGCACGAAACGGGTCTGGGGCAGCGGACCTTCGGAGGCGTCCACCAGCAGCATCACGCCGTCGACCATGGTGAGGGTGCGCTCCACCTCGCCGCCGAAGTCGGCGTGGCCGGGGGTATCCACGATGTTGATGCGAGTACCCCGGTAGTGGATGGCGGTGTTCTTCGCCATGATGGTGATGCCCTTTTCTCGCTCCAGGTCAATGGAGTCCATGACCCGCTCGGCCACCACCTCGTTGTCACGGAAGATCCCGCCCTGCCAGAGCATGGCATCCACCAGCGTGGTCTTGCCGTGGTCCACGTGGGCGATGATCGCCAGGTTGCGGATGTCGTCGCGTGTTTCCATCGTCATCTTCGACCGCCTTTGTTCCGTGCTTCAACAGCACAACGGCCGGGAGCGTTTCCTCCCGGCCGCCGGTGAGAGTACCACGGCCTGGCGCCCAGCTCAATATGGCAGTAGGAGATCTGGCAGCAGAAGATCTCGCCCCAGGTGGCGGGAATTGGGCTCCCCGCCTGGGGTTCTCCAAGTGTGATCCTGCGATTCCGATCATGAGAACGACAGCTCGATTCCGCCGGCTCGCACTCCTGTTGACCCTCGGCGGTCCACTGGCCGGCCTCGGCGCCTTCTGGGCTGGTCGGGAGCACGCCCGGGAGAGCGTCCTCGCTTACCTCCCCGTGACGGGCGGCGATCGCGCCGTGACGCTCGGGACCGAGGTTTTCCTTGGATACGAGCTGGTGCTCGGGCTCGTCCTGGTCACCCAGGCGTGGCGGCGCGAGAAGGATCTCCGCCGTCGCAACGGGCTCATGGACGCCGTGATCCAGAGCGTGACCGAAGGCGTGGTCGTGGCCGACACCGGAGGTCGATTCGTGGCTGTCAACGAGGCGGCTCGGCGGATCGTGGGGGGTGCGGCCGGAAGGGAGATCCCTCCCGCCGAATGGTCCGGGCATTACGGTCTCCACCTTCCCGGCTCCGACACGCTCTTTCCTCCCGACCAGCTACCCCTGGCACGCGCCATCAGGGGCGAGTACGTCGAGGAGACCGAGGTCCTCGTGCGCAGCCCCAGGGTCCCCGCAGGGGTGTGGGCGAGCGTCACCGCCGCGCCGATCAGGGACTCCGAGGGAAACCTGCTGGGCGGTGTGACCGTCTTCCGGGACATCACCGAGAAGAAGCGCGCCGAGGAGCTGTCGCAGCGTCTCTCCAACGCGGTCGAGCAGACCGCCGACGGCGTCTTTATTACCGACCGCGCAGGGACCATCGAATACGTCAACCCCGCCTTCGAGGCGATCACGGGCTTCTCGCGAGCCGAAGCGCTCGGCAGCACACCCCGCCTGCTCAAGTCCGGACGCCAGAGCCCCGAGTTCTATCGCGGGCTCTGGACATCGCTCCTGGAGGGCAGGCCCTTCAAGGCTTCCGTGATCAACCGCAAGAAGAGCGGTGAGCTGTTCATCGCCGAGCAGACGATTACGCCCATGCGGGACAGCCGCAGTGGCGCCCTGACCCACTTCGTCGCGGTGTTACGCGACCTGACCGACCGCCTGAAGCTCGAGGAGCAGGGAGCCGAGCTGAGCCTCGCAGCGTCGGTGCAGCAGCGGCTCTTCCCGAGAACCCCTCCCGCCCTGCATGGCTGGGACGTGGCCGGAGCGTTCTCGCCGGCGCTGGCCACTTGCGGTGATTACTTCGACTTCATGAAGCTCCCGGACGGCCGCCTCGTCTTTGCGGTCGCCGACGTGTGCGGCCACGGCATGGGCCCTGCCTTGATCATGGCGGCGACCCGCGGCTATCTCCGCTCGCTCGCCCGCACCGGGATGCTGATCGACGAGCTGGTCAAGGACCTCAACCTGCTGCTGCTCGACGATCTTGACGAGCGCCATTTCGTCACCATGGTGATTGGCTTCCTCGAGACCACCTCGGGGACCGTGACCTGGGCCAACATGGGCCATCCAACCGGATTCGTGCTCGACGGTGGGGGCGAGGTCAAGCTCCGTCTCGCAAGCACGTGCAAGCCGCTTGGCCTCTTCGCGGACATCGGCTGCTCCCTTGGACCTCCGCTGGTGATGGAGGTTGGAGACACCATCCTGCTGCTGACCGACGGGGTCATCGAGACGGAGTCGCCGGATGGACGGCAACACGGAACCGAGGCGGTGCTCGGGGTCGTCAGGTCCAATCTCCACAGACCATCCGAGGAGATCGTGAGGCACGTCATCCAGGCCACCCGGGACCACGCGCAGGGCGTCGCCCAGGAGGACGACGTCACGGTCGTCGTCATCAAGCGCACGGCCTGACCGGCAGGTCCCGGGAACCAGCCTTCCAGGCGCGGCATCGGCGACGGTCGTATCCGCACGGGCTAGGCACCTCCGCCGGCACGGGCGTTCGGCCTCGACGTCCAGGATCTCGAGAGCCGGGCACACCACCGCCGGATCCGTCAAGACCGCCACGACTGGCGCGCCTGACGGCCCGGTCCGCCACGCAGCCGGCTCGTGGCCCCACCCGGACAGGTAGAATCGGAACATGAGCCATCCTCAGGACCTGAGCGCTCGCCGATGGATGGTGCTTGCCAGTGCCATGGTGAGCTTCTTCTCGGTAGGCATGACGTTCTTCGTGGTGCCTCCGCTGATCGGGCAACTGCGCGGACTCTTCGCCCTCTCCAACCTCGAGATCGGCCTGCTCATGGGCTCGATCGCTGTGCCCGCCATTCTCCTATCGTTGCCTTTCGGGGAGGCCCTGGACCGCTGGCCGCCCCGCGCCGCCGGCCTTGCCGGACTGGCGGTGATGCTGGTCGGCGCCGCGCTGTTCGCTGTCGCTCCAGGCTACGGCTGGCTCGTCCTCGGCCGCCTCGTCTTCGGGGTGGGTGCGCTGCTTCTCAACCTCTTGCTGGCCCGGCTCCTCTCGATGGCGTTCGCGGGGCGGGAGCTGGCCCTCGCCATGGGGCTGTTCACCGGCGTCTACCCGGCCAGCATGATCGTCCTCTTTTCCCTGCACCCCTGGCTCGTGACGCACCTCGGCTGGCGCGGCGAGATGGGCGTGCTGGCGGTCCTCGTCCTGCTGGCAATGCCTCTGCACGCCCTGGCGGTGCCTGCGTGCGTCCCCGACGGCGGTGCGAAGCGCCTGGCCACCGGCAGCCACGGCCTGCCCCCGGCGCTGATCGCCCTTGGCGTCGCGTGGATGCTCTACTTCGCGGCGTTTGCCGCGGTACCGACGTTCGCCCCGGAGTGGGCCGGCGGCGGCGCGGCGGGTCTTCTGATGACGAGTGTCGTTACCTGGGTGGCGCTGTTCGGGACTCCCCTTGCCGGGGGCCTGATCGATCGGACCGGGGGCGCCGATCGGTGGTGCATCGCTGGGCTGGGCATGCTCACCGTGACCCTGACCCTCATGGCTGCCGGCGCCCTGCCCCCGGCGGCCGCGATGGTGGCGGTGGGACTGGTCGCATCCGTCGTCCCGCCGGCGGTTTACTCGCTGCCGGAGAGGCTCGTGCCAACCGGGCGCGTCGGGCTGGCGTTCGGGTTCATCACCGCACTCTCGAACCTCGGCACGGTCGTCGGCCCTGCCCTCGCGGGCGCGGTCCGTGACGCCACGCCGAGCTGGCCCGCTGTCTGGGCGACCCTCGCCTTCGTGGCCCTGCTCGGCCTCGGCGCCACCTTCCTGACCCGGCCGGCGCGAAACCCCTGAGAAGGCTGGCAACACCGGCGCCTGCGTCGGCTCGCCCGGGCTGTCAAGAAAGCGGCCTGACTCCCGGAAGAGTCAGGCCGAAAACGAGAGCATTCGAGGTTGAAGGAGGAGAGGAATGAGGCCGGGCGCCCGATGAGCGCCCGGCCAGCCTGTTCACACAGCTAGTTGACCGTGAGACTGAACACCTTGGTGGTGACCTGTGCAGTCGGCGTCGTGCTATCCGTGACGCGAATCGTGAAGCTGTAGGTCCCAGCCGTGGTCGGCGTGCCGGACAGAACGCCGGTGGGGCCGTTGACGGAAATGCCCGGCGGGTAGGTGCCGCCGACTCGCACCCAGGTGTACGGCCCGACGCCGCCAGTCGAGGCCAGCGTCTGCGAATAGGCCGTGCCGACCGTCCCGCTCGGCAGCGGCGAGGGCGTCGTGATGGTGAAGCCCGCCAAGATGGTCAGGGAGAACGTCTTGGTGGCGATCTGTGCGGTCGGCGTCGTGCTGTCCGTGACGCGAATCGTGAAGCTGTAGGTCCCAGCGGTGGTCGGCGTGCCGGACAGAACGCCGGTGGGGCCGTTGACGGAAATGCCCGGCGGGTAGGTGCCGGAAATTCGCACCCAGGTGTACGGCGTGACGCCTCCGGTCGCCGCAAGTGCCTGCGAGTAGAACAGGCCTCGCGTCCCGTTGGGCAGCGGCGAGGCCGTCGTGATGGTGATGGCCGGCGCCAGGATTGTGAGGGTGAACGCCTTGGTAGCGACCCTCGCAGTCGGCGTCGTGCTGTCAGTGACACGGATGGTGAAGTTGAAGGTTCCCGTCACGGTCGGTGTCCCGGACAGAACACCGGTCGTGCCGTTGAGGCCCAAACCGGACGGGAAGGCATCTCCGGTGATCCGCACCCAGGTCAACGGCGCGGTACCGCCAGTGGCCGCGAACGTCTGCGAGTAGGCCTGGCCCTGTCGCCCGTTGGGCAGCGGAGACGCGGTCGTGATGACTAGCACCGAGTTGATGGTCAGGGTGAACGCCTTGGTCGTGCTGTTGGCCGGGAAGGCGGCGTCAGCGACCCGGATGGTGAAGTTGAAGGTGCCAGCAGCCGTCGGGGTGCCCGCGAGCAGCCCGGCGGTGGTCAGGGTCAGGCCACCAGGCAAGGTCCCGGCCGAGACCGTCCACGAGTAGGGCAACGTCCCACCGGTCCCCGCGAACGTCTGCGAGTAGGCGGTCCCGACCGTGCCTGCTGGCAGCGGCGAGGCCGTTGTGATGGTGATGACCGGCGCGAGGAGGGTCAAGGCAAACGCCTTGGTGGTGGTGTTGTGAGTGGGCGTCGTGCTGTCGGTCGCGCGGATGGTGAAGTTGAAGGTCCCGGTGGCGGTCGGGGTGCCCGAGAGCACGCCGGCCGAGCTCAGCGCCAGCCCGCCAGGGAGAGACCCGCTGGCAACAGCCCAGGCGTACGGAGCAACGGCGCCGGTGGCAGCGAACGTCTGCGAGTACGGCGTGCCGTTCCTCCCGTTGGGGAGCGGCGAGGCGGTCGTGATGGTGAAGGCCGGGGTTGTCACGGTGTTCGACCAGCCTGAGAGCAGAGCTGGCTGAGCGTTGAAGGAGAGGGCATAGCCCGATGCAACGGAGAAGTTGTCGTCGACGGCCTGTGCCCGGTAGAAGTACGCGGTGTTGGCGGCGGCCGTCGTGTCGATGAACGACATCCCGCCTCCGAACGCGGTGTTGGGAGCGCTCGATGGGGCCGTCAGGTTCGTCGGCGTGGTGAAGGCCGCGTCGGTCGCCCTCTGGATGGTGAAGCTCGACTCGTTGGCCGAGTTGTCCGTCCACGACAGGTTCATCCCCGTGGCCACTCTGGACACCGCCAGAGTCGTTGGCGCCGGCGGGGCAGCCAGGAACGGCATCGGCCGCATGAAGTCGTTCTCCTCGTGACCCAGGATGTGGCAGTGCCACACGTACTCCTGGCCGAAGTTGGCCATCATGTTGAGAAGCGGTGGGGTGATCGGGTTGTTGCTCGGGTCGATCTGAGTGAAGGCCGAGGGGAAGCCAATTGGATTCGTCACGTCGAGGGGCCGGATGCTGTCGGGGAGCGGCCAGGGAAGGTCCTGCTTCAAGGGAAGCAGCGCCACGATGACGTCCTCGAGCGGCTTCATCCGCACGGTGTCCTTCCACCCGAGCTCGTTCTCGTCAGGCGGCCGAATGGCGCCGTCCCAGCCGACACGGTTGATCACCTGGACGTTGAAGAGGTGGAAGTGGACGGGGTGGGTGTCCACGCCGTTATGGGTGATCTTCCAGATCTGCATCTCGCCGTCCTTGAGGATCTCGGTGGACGGGTCGATGTAGCCGTAGGGAATGGTCGTCTGGGTGAGGAAGTTGGTGAACGGCAGCTCGACGCCCAGGGTGGCGTTCATGCGGCCGTAGTCGAGGGTGAAGAGCTCCTGGATCGCCTTCGGCCTCATCGGGGTCGTTTGACCAAGGGCCACGGCATTGGCACCGGCACCGTCGCCAGTGATCGTGACCGTTGGAGCAGAGGTGTAGCCCGCCCCCGGGTTGGTGAGCGTGAAGCCGGTGACGGTGCCGCCGGCCACGGTGGCGGTCGCGGTCGCGTTGACCGTGGCGCCGCCACCGCTGATGGCGACGTTCGCGAAGGTGTAGCCTACACCGCCGGAAGGCGAGAGGATGACCTTGGAGACGCGGCCCGAGGCAACGCTGGCCACCGCCGTGGCACCCACGCCGGGTCCCCCGAAGGTGACCGCCGGAGCCGCCGTGTAGCCGGAGCCTCCGTTCGTTACCGTCAGACCGACGACCTTGCCTCCGGACACGACCGCCGTGGCCGTGGCTGTGACACCCGAGACAGGAGGCGCGATGGTGACGGTCG
>DAONEV010000048.1:0-16996 GCA_035403265.1 Thermoanaerobaculaceae bacterium
GGTGGAGCCCGGCCAGTAGTCGTCGAACGCCCAGTGCTGGGCGACGCCGGTCAGCCCGTCGTGAACCATGTCGTTGGCCATGCCGGTGCCAAAGACGGCGATCCAGCTCCACACCCCGGCCTCGATGTTCTCGGCGATCGGGTCGTTGCTGGGCGGGCAGTAGAAGCGCGGTCCCGAGCTGCCCATGCCGTGCTTCTCGACCATCACCTGAGGGAACCACTCGGTGGACATGATCCGCGACACGGCGCGGTTGTCCTCCTGGGTGAGGGTCACGAAGTCGCGGTTGTTGTCGTGCCCGACGTAGCGGTGGTAGACCGACGGCAGCGACGCACCCTCCCACTTGGTGCCCTTGTTCTTGCGGTAGTTGGCGACGACCATGTCGAGGCCGTCGGGGTTGTGAGCGGGAACGACCATCCACACGACGTCGTCGAGCTGGCGGACGACATCAGGGTCCTGGGAGCTGGCGAGCTCGTGGGCATAGAGCGGGAAGGACTGGGCGGGCGCCAGCTCGTTCGCGTGCATGGAGAGCGTCGCGAGCATGAAGACCCGGCCCTTGGCGAGGAGCTCGGTGCGCTCGGCGTCGGGAATGGACGGGTCGAGGGCCAGGCGGCGGTTGATGGCGTGCAGCTCGTCGAGGCGTCTGATGTTGTCCGCCGTGGAGATGAACGCCACCACCATCGGCTTGCCGAGGGGGGACTTGCCGATCTCCCGCAGCTCGACCCGGGGCGAGGCGGCATCGAGAACCTTGAGGTAGTCGAGGATCTGCTCGTAGTCGACGAGCAGGCCGTCAGAGCCGGGCTTGACCCCGAAGTGGACCTCAGGCGTTGGCAGCTCCGCCGCCGCGACGCCGGCGACCAGCAGCACGCAACCCAATCCGGCAAGAAGTCGTGCTCGTGGTGTCATGCCCACCTCCCAGGATGGCGAGGCTAGTCCGCTGCCGGCGGCCGGTCAAGGTGCGTGATGGGGGGGGTGCGTGATGGGCGGCACAAGAGCGCCTTCTGGCTATTGACTTCCCCTCTGGAGCTGGCCGATACTGCCTCCAGATGTTCGCAATCCCGCATTTTGGGTGCTGGAGAAATTCCCGCTCGTTGCGTGACGAGCGTACGAGGACGAACTCAAGGACTCCAGGGAGGAACGGAAGAATGAACAGAAGATTACTGAGTCTAGTGGGCCTGTTGGCCGTCTGCGGGCTGCTCGTGGGGCTGACGCCGGCCTTCGCGCAAGACACCCTCCGGATTGGAACCGTGATTGCGCCGTCGGGGACGGGGACGGTCACCGTGCCCGTCCACCTCCGGGACATCACCGGGACGCCGCTTGGTCGGGACAAGGCCGCCGGCCTCAGGATCACCGGCCTTGCAATGCAGGTTGTCTACGGTCCTCTGGCCTGTGTGACCAACTCCAACGTCGTGTCCACCGCTGCGGCCGGCCTGATCGGCACCTTCAAGGATGCCGCCACGTGTGGCACGATCTTCGAGTTCAAGGCCAAGGTCCCTGGGACGAGCCAGAGCTACGTCTTCAACGCCCCAGAGGCCGCCGGAACTGATCCCTGTGGGGTGCTACCTCTCACCCTCGACGCCGCGGCGCCTGGCGACAAGCTCGTGGACTTCACGTTCACGCTCAATGCTTGCCCCATGGGCACCGTGATCCCGCTGACGATGTCGATTGCCGGCGGCGATGCGGCGACCTTGAACTCTGACTCGGGTACCGCCGAGACGGTGGCCAACGGTGGTCTCACCGTTTTCAACGGGCAGATCACCGTGCCGGCCCCGACCGTAGAGCTCACCCCCGATCCGACGAATCTGGTCATCGGCTCGACCGGGCTGATGACGGCCACGATGAGCTTTGCCCTCACCACCGACACGGTGGTC
The DNA here is from genome assembly GCA_035403265.1 of Thermoanaerobaculaceae bacterium. Classification (GTDB taxonomy): domain Bacteria; phylum Acidobacteriota; class Thermoanaerobaculia; order Thermoanaerobaculales; family Thermoanaerobaculaceae; genus JAAYVZ01. The sequence continues at coordinate 1,869 of DAONEV010000048.1, forward strand.
ACGCTCGCATCCTCCGACGTGACCAAGGCGACGGTCCCGGCCACCGTGACGATCCTCGCCAACCAGACGACCGCGACATTCACGGTCACCGGTGTCGGCGCGGGCAGCTCGACGATTACCGCGACGCTGCCCGCCGCAGCGGGTGGCGACACCGACACGGCGACGGTCAACGTGGCTCCCGTGACGATCGCCCTCACTCCCGACCCGCTCAGCGTGGCTGTTGGTCTTACCAGTCCGATGACCGTGACCATTGGCCCGGCCCGGACGACCAACACTGTCATCACGCTGACCTCGTCCGACCCGACGAAGGCGACCGTCCCCGCAACAGCGACGGTCCTGGCCAACCAGACGACGGTCAACTTCCCGGTGACCACCGTTGGCGTCGGCAGCTCGACGATCACCGCGACCCTCCCGGCGGTGTACGGCTCGGCGGCCGACACGGCCACCGTGAACGTGACCCCGGTGACGGTCACTCTGAGCCCGAAGCCGCTCGGAGTGCTCATCGGCGGCACGGGCACCATGACGGCGACGATCAGCTCGCCGCAGCTCACCAACACGGTCGTTACCCTGGTCTCCTCTGATCCAACCAAGGCGACGGTCCCGGTCAACGTGACCGTGCTTGCCGGCGCGACCTTTAGGACCTTCACGGTCACCGGGGTCGGCGCGGGCAGCTCGACGATCACCGCGACCCTCCCGGCTGGCCTGGGCGGGGATACCGACACCGCGACGGTGAACGTCAGCCCGGTCGCGGTCGCCCTCACTCCGGATCCTCTTGCGGTGGTCGTGGGCGCGACCGGTCAGATGACGGTCACGATCACCCCGGCGCAAGCGACGGCCACGACCGTGACGCTCGCATCCTCGGATCCGACGAAGGCCACGGTGCCGGCGAGCGTCAGCGTGCCGGCATCTGGCTCCATCACCTTCACGGTCACCGCGGTCGGCGTTGGGTCCACGACGATCACCTCGACGCTGCCGGCGGCACTGGGCAGCGCCACCGACACGGCCACGGTGAATGTCACCGGCATCAATATCGGCCTCGCCCCGGGATCGCCCGTTGTCGCGGTCGGCGGCACGGTCCAACTGACCGTGACGATCAATCATGCGCAGCCGTCTGCCGTGACGGTCAACCTGCTCTCGTCCACGCCTGCCGCGGCCACGGTGCCGGCGACGGTGTCCATTCCGGCGAATGCCACGAGTGCGACCTTCCTTGTCACCGGCGTCGGGGTCGGCTCGACGGTCGTGTCCGCCATCCTTCCGGCCGCACTCGGCGGTGGAGCCGCCACTTCCAATGTGTCCGTGCAACTGCTCGCCCTGGTGTCCATCAGCGCACCTTCGGGGCCCGTCCCGGTCGGGGCAGGCGTCCAGGTGACCGTGACCCTCAACTTCCCGGCCCCGACCGGTGGCCGCGTCATCGCCCTCAGCGCCACGCCGACTGGGATCTTCACCATCCCGTCCTCGGTGACGGTGCCGGCAGGGTCGACGACGGCGAGCTTCACGGCCACCGCGGCGGCAGTCGGCTCGACGACGATCAACGCGACGCTCGGAACCGGCGCACCTCGATCCGTCGTCCTCGTTGCCAACGTGCCGGCTGCGATCCCCAGCTTGTCGCTGATCGGATTGGCCCTGCTGGCGAGCCTGTTGGCCCTGGCTGGGATTCGGTTCCTCGGCCGCAGCTAGTCAGGCACCCATCCACGCAAGTCGAGGCGGACCATCCGGTCCGCCTCATTTTTTGCCTGAGGTCGTGTCAAAGCCTCAACTGGAATGGCCAGAGTGGCCGGTGGTCGATCAGGGTGCCGACCCCATTGACGGCGCCGGCACCGCCACGCCGCACCAGGGCCAGCCGGACCGGAGAGACCTCACCGGGTGGATGTCGACCGGGGCGCGGTTGGCTTCCATGTGCGGGTGTTGGTCAAGCTGACGGTGGCCGGAAGATCCACTTGCGCTGGCGGGGACCCCCGAAAGCCCAGCGACCCCTCGGCTCGGCTGGCACGAGGGCGTCGGGCGAGGTCGCGAGAGGACGGGGACGGCTCCGGGGGACCGGGTCGTCGCGGATCCGCAGGGGATCAGACTGGCGCCGGCCCGCCCGCGAAGAGGTCGTTGACCAGGTAGAACACATCCGACACGGTGACGTCTCCGCTTCCGTTGACATCGCCGTCACCGATCGGCTCGGGCCCGCCTGCGAAGAGGAAGTTGATGAGGTAGAACACGTCGGAGACGTTGACCACACCGTCGCCGTTGACGTCGCCAATCAGGTAGGTCGGTGCCGGGCAGGCCACCGTCGTGCTGCCGAGGCTCAAAAACGTGGCGTCGCCGCTGTCGCGGCCCTGGAGGTTGACCGTGTAGGTCACGCCACAGCGTGCCGCAAAGCCCAGCTTCACCGGTGAGGGGGTGTAATTGCCCACGGGGGGATTCGAGAGGTCGGTCTTGTAGTCGTAGGCGGTCACACCGTTGAGGGTGATCCTGAGTGCCGTCAGGCGATTCCCCGCGGCGACGCTGATCGTGAAGGGGTCGGCCCAGACCTGACAGCGACTGGCCGTGAAGGTCTTGCATCCGGCGTGGATCGGGCTCGCGAAGACGTTCGGCTGCATGGGAGTCGTGGCAGTACCCGCGAAGGCTGAAGGTTGCAGCAGAAGAGCGGTCGCAAGCGCCACACCAAAAGCCCTGAAGCCCTGGCCGGTTCTCATGGGACCGCTGCGGGGCAGGTGAACGTGCCGGTGACGCCGAGGCTGTAGTAGTTGACGTTGCTGTCATCCTTGCCCTGGAGGTTGAGGTAGTAGGTCACGCCGCAGCGGGCCGCATAGTCCTCAGCCGGAAGGGAGGGTGTGTAGTTGCCGGCCGGCGGGTTCGAGACGTCGGTGCGGAAGTCGTAGATTGTGGTGCCGAGGGTGGTATATGCGACGATCCTGAAAGCGACGAGGTGAACCCCGGACGAGATGTTGATCAGGAAGGGATCGGCATGGAACCGGCACTGGTTCGGGCCGACAATGTAGCACCCACCATGGATCGGGCTTGCGAAAATGGTCGCCGCATTGGGTGGCCCCGCCTGCGGCTCCTGGGCCGAGACGGGTGCGCCCGAGACCATGAGCGCGACCGCGAGGACGAGCAGCACGAGGATTCGGTTCATTCCAGCCTCCTGATTCTCTGCTATCGAGGTGACGCAGTTACCATGACATCCACTCTGTCGGCCTTGGACGATGATACCCCACCGGAGGGCGAGGACCAAGCGCAGTGGAAAATCCTGATGTGCGACAACACCGGGCATGCCATTCCGTCAGGCGTCCCGCCGGAATTGCGGAGGAACGGTGCTGCAACCGTCTCCCGGGACCTCTGACGTTGCTACTCGGGTTGGGGCTCGAGTGGCTTGCGGGCGGACTGCACGGCCACGGTGCCGCTGCCGAGCAGAAGGTTGCCGGCGTGCGCGCCCTCGCTGACCGTCCCGGCCACGTTCGAGAGCATGGTGGTGGCTGCCACTGGTGTCAGGGTCACAGTGCCAGAGGCGTCCCGCGCGAGGGTGACTTGCAGGCGGAGCACCTCGTCGCCCTTCTCGGCCGGTGGCTGCGTGAACGGCAGCAGGCTCGAGCTGGCATCGAAGGCCCCGACGTAGCTGATCATCCCGGCCTTCGGCACGTTTGTCTCGAGCATCGGCTCGAGCCCGGCCGCAATGCCTGAACGGACGATCTTCGCCTTGGTTACCGCCGCGGCCGGCGAGTAGGCGATCGAGACGGCGATCCCCTGGATCTGATTGCCGGCGCCAGCATCGACGCCGAGAGGTGTGCCTCCCTGGTCGACGATCGTGATCGGGATCTCGATCGTGGAGCCGGGCGCGGCCTCGCCGCTGCCGACGTTGACGGCATCCTGGGCGAACGCCGGTACCGCGAAGAGGAAGAGCACCAACAGCAGTCCGATCCTGACGCGCATTCCAACCTCCATTCGAAGGGTTCTGACCTGGTTCCTCACGGGCGCTTCCGGGTGGTCCCTGCCGCCACAAGCCAAGCTCGGCAAGTGGGTCGAGCCAGGTCAACGGACGGCATGGGCAACACTCCTGTCAATGGTCACCTTGCCGTTCATTATAGGCGCTGTCGCGTCGATTCGTCTCGCCATGGCGGCGCATCTCGATCGGCCGCCGGGAGTGACCCCTGGGTCATGCCTGATCCTCACGGAGCGACCGCGAGCTTGTCGAGGTCCGGCTTCTGGGTAGCCTCCTGCACGAGGAAGGCATGACAGGTGTCGCACTCTCCGGTGATCGTGCGGTCGCCCGCGGTGGCCTTCATCTCGCCGTCATGACAGCGGAAGCACCCAGGGAAGTCATCGTGGCCGATGTGGCTGGGGTGGGTGCTCCAGTCGGTCTTCATTTCCGGGAAGACGGAGCGATCGTAGACCGCCGCCACGGCGTCGGCGGCCCTGGCCGCGAGCGCCGTGCGCTCAGGCGATGCCTCGGCGGTGCGGTATTGGGCGAGAAGCGCGTTGCGCACCCCGGCCACCCCGGCAGCGTGGGTCGCGTAAGGCGCCTTGAGCGCCTTGAGCGCTTCTCGCTTGAAGAACGGCAAGGTGCGGAAGTCCTCGTGACGCTCCAGCACCGTGTCAAGGGCCTTGGCCGGGGGCGGGTAGTAGTGGCTTGGGCGGTTGTGACAGTCGATACAGTCCATGACCCGGGCACTGGCCTCGATCTCGGCTGGCTCGGGGAGTTCCGTGCCGTTGCGCACGAAGGTCGTCACCTGGCCGTCCCGGGTGCGCAGCTCCGCCCATCGGATGCTCTCGCGGCGGGCGTCGGCGGCCATGTAGCGGATGCGGTTGTCGGAGTAGATGTGCCACCAGTGGATGCCGCCGTGGCGCCCGGTGTCGAGGGCGCCGCCGCCGGTGCGGACCAGCATCACCGAGTATGCCGGTGTGCTCGTCTCGTCCTCGGCGAAACGGGCAAACGAGCGCAGCTTGTCGCCGTAGTGCATTGCTGGCCAGTGGCAGGCCTCGCAGGTCTCCCGGGCCGGCCGCAGGGTGCGCAGGGGGGTGAGGATCGGGCGGCTATAGTTGTTCATCGCCGTATGCCAGACCTGCCGCAGGCCGTCCAGCTTGCTGCGCACGAACCACGATGCCCCGGGGCCGATGTGGCACTGCACGCACGCGACCCGCGAGTGGGCGGAGTTCTGGTAGGCGGTGTGCTCCGGGTGCATGACCTTGTGGCACGTGGTGCCGCAGAACTCGACCGTCTCCATGTACTCGACGCCCATGTACGAAGCGGCGCCCAGGATGATGCCGTTGACGGCCGTGAGAACGATGATGATGGTGGCCACCTTGCGGAGCTGCGCGTCGTTGAAGTCGAGCTTCGGGAAGGCGTCCAGCTCCCAGGCCGTCGCGCCCGAGCGCAACAGGCGCCGACGGCGGCGCCACATGCCAAAGGGGATGAGCACGAGCCCGAGCACGAAGAATGCCGGCAGAATCAGGTAGGCGAACCCGGCGACGTAGGGGTTGCGGATGCCGCCCACCGTCTCGACGAGGGCGAAGGTGAGCAGCAACAACGCCGAAACCGTCGTCAGGATCGCCCCGACGATGGTCCACAAGTTGTTGGCGTAGTTCCACAGACGGCCAAAAGTGCGCGTGGCGGTGCGCGGCAAGCTACTCATCCGTTCTCCCCTGGGCGGCTATGCCAGCCCACCCTGTCCCATTCCTCAAGGCTACCGCCCACCGACCCGCGGCGCAACGGCACAGAACCCGCGTGTCATGACTCCATGACTGGCTTGGGCGAGGCGATCAGCCGTGCCTGATGAACATCGTGGACGACGTGACCGAGCGGAGCCTCGGGAGGATTTTCCGGGAAGAGACGACGGAAGCGGCGATGCGGGTGCTGTGGGCGCGGATCGAGCGGTACGGGGTACCACGGGCGCTGTACACCGATTGGATGGACGTGCACCTTACGACCCGGGCTCCGACGGTGGAAGAGCGACTGGCTGACGCGGGGCCAGACACGATGTCCTGGCGGGCGTGCGAACGGTTGGGGACCGAGATCTTCGGGGCGTCTTCGCCGCAAGCGAAGGGGCGAGTCGAGCCCAGCAACGGCGTCTGCCAGGATCGCCTGCCGCGACGCAAGGCGAAGGTCATCGTGTACCAGCCCTTGCCGGCCCTTGGCAACGAGCGTCCGGGGACCCGCCCTGGCATTCCAACCTTCCTTCCGGCCGATTGCCGTGCACGACGGTTTCCTGGTGAGTGGAGTCGTGGACTCTGGAACGACCTCAGGGTCATCGACGGGGACCGACCCTTGACCACCGCCGGCACCACCGCTACAGTCAACGTCAGGACGGGAAGGCCGATGGAAGTCCTTGTCGTCTTGAGAGGTTGATCGCATGGGCAAGAAGATTGATCTCGGTCCCCGGGCCTTCGGGTATCCGATGCCCATGGCTCTCGTGGGCGCCGACCTGGCCCAGGGGCCCAGCTTTCTGGCGGCCGCGTGGTTCAACCATTGCCAGCCCAACCCCCCCCCGCCTGATGGTGGGACTCGGCAAGGAACACGCGACGAACGTCGGCATCCGAGAGCATGGCGAGTTCAGCGTGTGCATACCGAGCGTCGATCAGGTGGTCGTGACGGACTGGTGCGGGATCGTCTCGGCGAAGAAGGGCGTGGACAAAGCCGCGCCTTTCACGATTTTCCGGGGATCGCTGCAACACGCGCCCATGATTGCGCAGTGCCCGCTATGCATCGAATGCCGCGTGCACAAGACAGTGGAGCTCGATGGTCCGGAGATCTTCATTGCCGACGTTGTGGGGACGTGGACGGAGGAGCGTTTCCTGCACCCCGACGGAAAGCCCGACTTCGAGACGATGCGCCCGTTTGTGCTCAGCATGCCCGACGGCCGTTACTACGCGATCGGCGACCACATCGCCGACGCGTGGAGCGCGGGGCGGGGCTTCAAGGCCAGCTGAGCCTTCGCCAGAACCCCTCCCTGCACCGATCTTGCTGGCCGAGTGGCAGCGGCGGCGCCCGGAGCATCGATTGGCCTTTGGGTGAACGCTGGCTCACTTGTCCGGACATTGCCTGAGTTCGGGCCGCGTTCGCAACCGGCTGCACTCACCCTGCACTGCGGGTCTGACGAACCGGCATGAACAGGGTTCCGACAGGTCATCTCGTCGCTCCGCGGGCGGGAGTGGGAGCCAATCACAGTATCCGTCGGTCCTCCGGCCTGCTGACGACCTGATCTCCAGATTTGCTGACTCGCCGATGCACTGGTCAGTCGAGTAGGAGGTAGCGGGCGAGGGCCCGCAGCTTCTCCTCGCTGGCCCCAGGCAGGCCGGCCATCTGCGCCGGGTACCGGCGGGCCAGCTTCTCGAGCCGGCTGTCGGAGACCACCGCCGTCGCAGGCGCGCGCAGGAATGCCACCAGCGTGTCCTCCGTCCAGTGCCGTCCCAGCCCGGACAGGGCCGGCCCCGTGGCGCTCCCCTGGCGCTCGGCGCCATGGCAGGCGCCACACGACTCGGCCGCGAAGAGCTGCACGCCCTCGCGCCGCACCTCGTCCTGCCGGCCTTGCTCCTCCTCGGAGAGGCCACACGCCACCAGAGCCAGGCACGCAACTACAGGCAAACACGCAAGGATAGCTCGCCCTGTCATGGTGATACCGTAGCACAACCACGAGGTCTCGCGGAGGGCCGCAAGCCGCCCTTCGCCGGTGATACTCGGGCGGCAGTGGAGGACGACCCGGGGCACGCTTGGCGGTAGTCCCGGCCGCCACGCCAGGTCTGTCCCGGATGCGAGGAAAGGCCCCCCCATGCCCTACAATAGCTGACGATGTCACTGCCACGCCTGGTGGTTACCGGAGCCTCCGGTTTCATTGGCCGGCATCTGCTGGCGGAGCTGAAGGAGCGCTACCAGATCATTGGCCTGGGGCGCCGGTCCCAGTACGAGGCCGGGGCGCCGGTGCACTCCAACATCACCTGGTACCAGGCGGACATCGGTGACCGGGCATCCCTGGCCGCGGTGTTCGATGACATCCGGGAGCATGGCGGCGCCGAGCTACTGCTCCACCTGGCGGCGCACTACGATTTCACTGGCGACGAGCACCCCGAGTACTGGCGCACGAACGTCGAGGGGCTACGCAACGTCCTCGAGGTGTCCAAGGGCCTCGGCCTGCGCCGCTTCATCTTTGCGAGCTCCGTGGCCGCGAGCCGGTTTCCCGCCCCGGGACGTGCGCTCACCGAGGCGAGCATCCCCGATGGTGAGCACATCTACGCGGTCACCAAGCGCCTCGGCGAGGAGCTGCTGAAGGAATATCGTTCGCACTTTCGGACCTGCATCGTGCGCTTCGCGGCGCTCTTCTCCGACTGGTGCGAGTACCCGCCGCTGTTCATGTTCCTTGGTACGTGGCTTTCCGGGGCCTGGAACGCCCGTGTGCTGGGAGGTCGGGGACATTCGGCGATTCCATATCTGCACGTTCACGACGCCGCGGCGTTCCTGGGCAACCTGCTCGAGAAGGTGGACATCCTGGAGCCGGAGGAGGTGGTTGTCGCGAGCCCCGATGGCGCCGTGTCACATCAGAAGCTGTACGACGTCGCGACGGCGCTCTTCCCGGGCCCACAGCGGCGTCCGATCCATATGCCCAAGGTGCTCTGTGGCCCCGGTATGCTGGCGCGGTTCCTGCTTGGCCGTCTGCTGGGAAACGTCCCCTTCGAGCGTCCCTGGATGGCGCGCTACATCGACCTGGAGATGACCGTCGACGCCAGCCGCACCCGGGAGCGGCTGGACTGGAGCCCCCGGCCGCGTCTCGAGATCCTGCGCCGCCTGCCCTTCCTGCTCACCAACTTCCGTCTCGACGTGCAGGAGTGGAACCGACTCAACCGGGCGGCCATGAAGGTCGTGCAGCTCCGGCCCAACCTGCTCATCCACCGCCTGCTGGAGGCCCACGACGAGGAGATCCGCCAGGAGTTCACCGACCGCCTGATCGCTCCGGACCGACTGGGTCTGCGGAGGTCCTACCAGCTCATCCTTCCCGAGGAGCACGATTGGAACCACCGGCTCATCCTCAGGCATTTGCGGAACTCCATCCTGACGCACGAGAAGGCCATCTTCATGGGCTACTGCCGGGATCTCGCCGAGCGTCGGCACGAGCAGGGCTTCCATCGCGAGGAGGTCTGCTACGCCCTCGTGCGCCTGTCCGAGATCTGTGTCCGCGTGCTCGAGGCCGACCCGGCGGCGGCGCCGGTGTGGGAGCATCTGGACGATTTCGTCGCCTCGACGATTCAGTTCGGGATCGACCAGATCGAGGACGTCTTCGACCACCTGGAGCCCCGCCGCCCGCGCCTCGCGACGCGCCGTGACACGGCGTCCGAGGACTCCGACCAGGATTTCATGCAGGAGTGAGCCTTACCCACCCGCCCGGACTCAAGGCGACAGGCTCAAGGTTCAAGGACCCTTCCCGCCCGGGGTCACGCCAAAGACAGGTTCACGTCAAGGAAGTGTGGGGGTGCCTTGCGCCTGAAGCTTGATCGGGGGCGGCGGCGCGGTGGATCCACCAGGCGGCGAGGCCCATCATGCCGTCGGTGACGCCGGCGAACGGCACGAACCATGGCGGGGTCCATACGAGCGCGGAGCCGATGAGGAACAGAAATGCAGCGCCCTTGGCCAGCACCAGGAGGCTCACAGAGCCGCGACACCGCAGCTCGCGCAGGTAGCCGAAGCCGAGGACGAAGTGGAAGATGCCTGCCTGCCTTGGAAAGAACAGCGACGGGATCTCCTTCCACCCACCCAGGCGAAGCGCCCACTCGGGCACGAGCAGCAGCGCCAGACCGATCGCGAACGTATGCAGGGCGATGAGCCAGACCAGCGCCCATTCGACCTTGCGGGCCACCTCCGGGTTGTCAGCCAGCGCCTTCAATCGTCACCCCCCGCTGTCGTCGCCATTCTCGGCCTCTCGCCCCCTCCTTCGCCAACTGATGGTGGGTCAGGAGCGCAGCTCGGAGCCCAACCCTGACGGCCACGGTGTCGTCCCACGAGGGCTCGTCACCGCCACCACAGATCGGGCTCCGGTGGCGCGAGCTTGCGGATGGCCGGGACGCCGAGTCGGCTCAGCTCGTCCAGGACGGAGGCGACGACCTCGGGAATCGCCGCCGTGGCCGGCGCCGACAGGTGAGTGCCCCGATCGACGCTGAATGGAATGACACCGACGAGCAGCACCTCCCCTGGCGCGTCCTGTGCGAACTCGAGGGTCAGCAGCGCCTCCTTGAGCCCCGGGTCATGAGGGGAGACACGCGGCAGGGGTGCATGGGCGAGCAGCTCCTCGCGCTGGTAGGTGCGGACCTCCCCGGGCTGGCCCGTGGCGTTGACGGTGTCGACGATGATCACCGAGTCCCGCCCGGAGAGGTACGGAGTGAGGTCCAGGCCTGGAGTGCCCAGGTCGAGGACCGTGACCGCGGGTGCGAAGTCGAACCCGGCTTCCAGGATCCTGATCACCGTCGGGCCAAGGGCGTCGTCGCCCATGAGGACATTTCCCAGCCCCACCACCGCGATTCCACCCTCGCGCTCCATCTGCGCTCCCGGCGCTCGTGAGGATTGCCCCACAGCCGACACTCTCTACAGCGCCCGAACTCGGGCCAACTCCTTGCCCTCCACGTCCTGGGTGTGGATGGCGCACGCCAGGCACGGGTCAAAGGAGTGGATGGTGCGCAGGACCTCCAGGGGCTTCTCCGGGTCGGCGATGGGGTTCCCCATGAGCGACGCCTCGTACGGCCCCTTCTGCCCCTTGTCGTCACGCGGGCCGGCGTTCCAGGTCGACGGCACCACCGCCTGGTAGTTGGCGATCTTGCCGTCCTTGATGACGACCCAGTGCGACAGGGTGCCGCGCGGCGCCTCGTGGAACCCGAAGCCGCGCTGCTCGCCTGAAGGGAAGACCGGTGGCACGAAGATCGAGGTGTCGCCCTTGCCGATGTTCTCGACCAGCAGGCCCCAGTGCTTGAGGGCCAGCTCGGAGAAGACCGCGCAGCGGATGGCACGGGCCGCGAGCCGCCCGAGGGTCGAGTGGAGCACCGCCGGGCCGAGCTTGACCCCCGCCACCGCCGAGGCGCGCTCGATGAAGAGCGTGGCGTACTTCTTGATCAGCTCGTGGCCGGTGGCGAACCCCACCAGCACCTGCGCGAGGGGCCCCACCTGCATCGGCTTGCCACCGAAGCGCGGGGCCTTGACCCACGAGTACTTGCCGTCGGCCGACCACTCGGAGTAGCGCGGAACCGTGTCCTCTTCCCACGGGTGGCGATCCCAGTCGCCGTCGTACCAGGCGTGGGCGATCGACTCGGTGACGCTGTCGCGGAAATACGGATCCTCGAAGCTGGTGATGGGCTTGGTGGTTCCCAGGTCGGCACCCATGATGGTGCCGCCCGGCAGGTCGAACTGTGTGCCCTTGGTGTCGGTGGGCAGGTCGGGCACCGCCAGGTAGTTGGTCACCCCGGCGCCGTACCCCAGCCACTCCGGATACATGGCGCCGATCGCCGCCACGTCCACGAAGTACACCTGCTGCACGAAGGCTGCCGTCTGCTCGAGCAGGTCCTTGATCATGAAGAGCTTCTCCATGTTCAGGGTGGACTGGTTGTCGAGGTTGATGGCGTTGGCGACGCCTCCGACGGCGAGGTTCTGGATGTTGGGGGTCTTGGAGCCGAGGATCGCCACGACCTTGTTGGCGACCTGCTGGTACTCGAGCGCCTGCAGGTAGTGGGAGACGGCCAACAGGTTGACCTCGGGCGCCAGCTTCATCGCCGGGTGACCCCAGTAGCCGTTGGTGAAGATGCCGAGCTGGCCGCGCTCGACGAAGCTCTGCAGCCTGGCCTTCACGGCCTCGAGGTCGCGCCGGCCGTTGCGCGGCCACGGGGAGAGCGACTCGGCCAGCGCCGCGGTTTTGGCCGGATCGGCCTTGAGCGCCGAGACCACGTCCACCCAGTCGAGCGCTGCCAGGTGGTAGAAGTGCACGATGTGGTCGTGCATGGCGTGGGCGGCCACGATGATGTTGCGGATGAGCTGGGCGTTGAGGGGGATCTCGAGCTTGAGGGCGTTCTCGACCGCCCGCACCGAGGCGATGGCGTGCACGGTGGTGCAGACGCCACAGAAGCGCTGGGTGAACAGCCAGGCGTCACGCGGGTCGCGGCCCTTGAGGATGGCCTCGATGCCGCGGAACATCTGGCCTGACGACCAGGAGTTGCTGACCTTGCCGCCCTCGACCTCGACGTCGATGCGGAGGTGGCCTTCGATGCGAGTGATGGGATCGACGGTAATGCGCTTGCCCATGCGTACCCCCTAGCTCCGGGCCCGGGTGGGCTCGAGGCCGCCAATGATCGGGAACAGCTTGACGATGACGACGTACGCCATGATCTCCAGGGCGATGATGGCGATGGTGATGAAGACCTCCGTGAACGACGGGAAGTACTTCCAGTTGGCTCCCGGGTTGTAGGCCACGAGGTAGGTGTCCAGACGGTACAGGGAGCCGCCCACGACCACCAGGATGGCCGCGTTGAGCTGGCCGGAGACAGTCGCGCGGCGTTGCGACAGCAGCAGGAAGGCGCCATAGCCGAAAAGCACGATCTCGGCCCAGAAGCAGAGGGCCACCAGGCTTGGGTGGAACGCCAGGCCGAGGCGGCCACGGGCGACGATGTCGACGGCGCGGATCGCGAGATAGACAGCGACCACGCCACCGGTGACCCTGGCGAGCCTCGCCAGCATCGCGGTGTCGCGCCCGCGTCCAAACGCCGCCGCGCCCAGGTGGGACTCGAAGGCCACGATGGCGTAGCCCATCCCCACGCACGAGAGCAGGAAGAGTAGCGGCAGCAGCGGCGTCTGCCAGAGGCCGTGGAGCTTCTGGCCCGCCAGCAGCATGACGGCGCCGAGCGAGGACTGGTGCATGGTCGGCAGCAGCAGCCCGATCGCCAGGATCGGCACCATCAGCTTCTGCACGATCGGGTGGAACGTCCGGGAGATGCGGCGGAGGAAGGTGCTGGAGCTCTCCATCCAGCGCTCGAAGAACGCCGGCGAGAGCTCGATCCACAGCACGGCCACGTAGGTCATGACACAGACAGCGACCTCGAGCAGCACCGAGTTGAGGTTCCACCACTGCGGCATGACCGGGATCTTGTAGATGTACAGCGGCCGGCCGACGTCCAGGTGAATGGCGAACGAGGCCATGGTATAGCCGAGCGCCGAGGTGAGGATGGCGGGGCGCACCAGGGCGTGGAACTGTCCGCGATTGAAGATGTAGACGAGCAGCGCCATGGCGTAGCCGCCGCATCCCAGGGCGGTGCCGACGACGACGTCGAAGGCGATCCAGATCCCCCACGGGTAGCCGTCGGAGAGTCCCGTTGCGGCGCCCAGGCCCATGGCGAACCGCCACACCATGAGCAGGGCCCCGACGCCGAAGATCGCGGCGAGGAGGCGGAAGGTGGGGGTCCAGATACGACCGCCCACCGGAGCCGGAAGGGCGTGCGCGCTCATGGCCGTCCCTCCTTCTTGTCGTCGGTGGCCTGCATGCGCCGGTTGCGCCAGACGACGCCGCCGAACACGGCCAGGAGGACCGCCGGAGCGGCGAACCCCTGGTAGAGGGCGTGCTGGATGTCCTGCTGGGTCGCCGGGACGCTCTCCGCGCCGAGGCTCGGCAGCCCGAGCTTGTCGAAGCCGATGCCGGCCTTCGACAGGTACAGCACCTGGGTGCCACCCCCATCGCTCTCGCCGAAGACCCTTGGCTCGTAGCGGTCCGGGTGCTCGGCCAGACGACGCTTGGCCTCGGCCAGGAGCTGGGGATACTGGCCGAAGATCACCGCGTGCCTGGGGCAGACCTCGCAGCATGCCGGCTGCAGGCCCTTGATCACCCGGTGGTGGCACATCTCGCACTTGACGACGCCCGGCCAGGCCTTGTGGAACTCGTAGGTGGGCACCCCATAGGGGCACGCGATGCCACAGTAGCGGCAGCCGGTGCAGCGCTCGCCGTGCCATGTGACGATGCCGAACTCACGCTTGGCGAGCGAGCCCATCATGCAGGCATTGATGCACGCGGGATCCACGCAGTGCATGCACTGGGCCTTCATGTAGGACTGCTGCCCGCCCTCCTCGTAGAGCTTGATGACATTGCGGGTCTTGGAGTTGAGGCTGGTCGGAGCGTCGTAGAGCGCGCCCATGGTGCTGGTGTCGGGCGGGTTGCCGTTGGCCTGCTTGCATGCCACCACGCAGGTCTTGCAGCCGATGCACAGCGCGGCGTCGTAGAGCATCCCGACGGCGTCGGCAGGGACGGCCCGCTTCTCACGGGCCTCGGCCGGGCTGGAGACGACAGCCGCCGCGGCTCCCGCTCCGGCCACCGCCGCCCCTTTCAAGAAGGCTCGACGGTTGACGGCCATCTCACGCCTCCCTGTCGTCGTGGGGTGCGCTGCCGACCAGCTTCTTGGCGGCCATGAGGCCCGCACCGATCGCCGCACCGGCGGCCAGACCGGCGGCCCCGGCCGTGACCGGACCGATCACATGGTGCTCCGCCTTGATCGGCGGGTAGGTGTCCGGCGGGGTCGGGCGGTCGATCTCGACGGTGGCGTGGATCGGCATGCGCCAGAGCAACGACTGCTCGGTGCAGCCGACGCAGGGGTGGCCGATGCCGATCGGCCAGGCGCCCGGCACCTCGCCAAAAGGCTGCAGCGAGCAACTGGCGTGGGTGGCGGGTCCTTTGCAGCCGGTCTTGTAGAGGCACCACCCCAGCTTGTGGCCCTCGTCGCCAAACCTCTCCACGAACCGGCCGGCGTCGAAGTGCGGGCGGCGCGGGCAGTCCTCGTGAATGACGCGGCGATAGGCAAAGAGCGGGCGCCCCTTGTCGTCGAGGGCCGGGAGCGTCCCGAAGGTCGCGTACTGCAGCGCAACCCCCAGGAAGTTGTAGGGGTTGGCCGGGCAGCCGGGAAGCGTGACCACGGTCTTGCCGGCCAACACCATGGGCGCCCCGGTGGCCCCGGTGGGGTTGGGCTCCGCAGAGGGAATGCCACCCCATGACGCACAGGAGCCGATGGCGATGATCGCGCCCGCCTTGTCGGCCACGTCGCGCACGATTTCGAGCGCCGTGCGCCCGCCGATCTTGCAGTAGATGCCGTCGTCCTTCTCGGGGATCGCCCCCTCGATGACGCAGATGTACTTCCCTGCGTTG
>DAONEV010000049.1:0-16629 GCA_035403265.1 Thermoanaerobaculaceae bacterium
CGTCCAGCATGAACACCGGGTTTGCAGTGGCGGCCTGGTTGATGCCCTGGATGATCCTGCCCGGCATGGCACCGACGTAGGTGCGCCGGTGGCCGCGAATCTCGGCCTCGTCGTGGACGCCGCCCAGGGAGATGCGCACGAACTTGCGGCCGAGGGCGCGGGCGATGGAGCGTCCCAGGGACGTCTTGCCGACACCGGGAGGACCCACGAAGCAGAGGATCGGGCCCCTACTGTCGGCCTTGAGCTTGCGCACCGCCAGGAACTCGAGAATGCGCGTCTTGACCTTCTCCAGGTCGTAGTGGTCCTCGTCGAGGACGCGGCGGCCGTGGGCGAGGTCGAGGTCGTCGGCGGACGAGGTGCCCCATGGCAGGCCGGTGAGCCAATCCAGGTAGGTGCGGATGACCGCGGCCTCGGCCGACTCGCCGTGCATGGTGCGCAGCCGCTTGAGCTGCTTGTTGCACTCCGCCTTGGCCTCCTCGGAGAGTGGCCGGCTGTCGAGGATCTCGCGGTAGCGCGCCACCTCCTGGTCCATGTCGTCGGTCTCGCCGAGCTCCTTCTGGATCTGGCGGAGCTGCTGGCGCAGCAGGTACTCGCGCTGGTTGCGGTCCATCTCACCCTGGACCTGGTTGGAGATCTGCCGCTGGACCTCCAGCAGCGCGATCTCGTGCTCCAGCATCTCGTTGACGGTGCGCATGCGCACCTTGAGGTCCATGGTTTCGAGCACGCGCTGGGACTCGTCGGGCCGAAGCGTCAGATTGGAGGCCGCGAGGTCCGCCAGGCGGCTGCCGTCGTCGAGCGAGCTGGCGATGAGCATCACCTCGGGCGAGATGGTCTTTCCGAGCTCCACGACCTTCTCGAGGTTGCCCCTCAGGGTGCGGACGAACGCCTCCACCTCGAGGTCGCCGGTGGGCATGGCGGGCTCTTCCAGCCGCGTGATGTGGGCACGAAGGTAAGGCTCCTCCTGGCTCCAGAAGTCGACCCGCGCCCGGGCCAGTCCCTGCACGAGGATGCGGACCCGCCCGTCGGGGAGCTTGATCATGCGCAGGATGCCGGCCACCGTCCCGACCGTGAACAGATCTGTCGAGGTGGGGTTTTCGAGGTTTGGGTCGCGCTGGGAGACGAGCAGGAGCAGGCGGTTCTCGGCCAGGGCCTGATCGACGGCGGCCACCGAGCGGTCCCGCCCCACCGAGAGCGGCACCATGACGAACGGAAAGAGCACGGCGTCCTTGAGGGCCATGGCTGGCACCTCGTCGGGAATGGCGATGGCCTGGTCGTGCGACTCCTGATCGATGACGTCTTTCTCGCTCATGATTCCTCTTCGTGGATGGGTACGGAGGTGGCCGCACAGCGCCGCTCGGGAAGCCGGGGCAGCTCGATCTCCAGGACGCCCTGCCGGAGGCGGGCGGTGGTCCGGGCGCAGTGGACCGGGCTCGGCAGCGGGATCTCGAGCTCGAAGTGACCGAAGCCCCTCTCCACGGCGTGGAAGCGACGGTGGGGTGCGACCGGCGCCGGGGGTTGCTTGCAGCCCGAGACCCGGAGCTCGACGCCGCGGAGCGAGATGGCCAGATCCTCGCGGCGCATGCCTGGGAGGTCGATGCGCACGACGAAGCGGTCCTCGAGGGCGAGGATGTCCACCGGGGGCGTCCAGCCGCCTGCGGCCGGCGCGTCGAGGGTGGCCAGCATTTCCAGCAGCTCGGCCACATGTTGATGGAGGTGCTCGATCTCAAGCCCTGAGGGAATGCGCCGCCTCACCGCTTGCCCCTTCCCTTGTGCCGCAACAGGCGCAGCTCCTCCAGGAACTGGTCCACATCCTCGAAGCGCCGGTAGACGCTGGCGAACCGCACGTAGGCCACCTGGTCGATCTCGCGCAGGCGCTGCATGAGGATCTGGCCGATCTCCTCGGAGGCGATCTCCCGGTCGTCCTTGCGGTTGAGGGCCAGCTCCACGGCGTCGGCCATGGCCTCGAGCTGAGCCTGGGTGACCTGACGCTTCTGGCAGGCTCGCAGCAGGCCGTCGAGCACCTTGGCGCGGTCGTAGGGCTCACGGCGCCCGTCGCGCTTGATGACCAGGGCGGGTGTCTCCTCGATGCGCTCGTAGGTCGTGAAGCGGCGCCCGCAGCGCAGGCACTCGCGGCGTCGGCGCACCTGGCCGCCCTCGCCGTGCTCGCGGGAGTCCACGACGCGATCCTCGGGGTGGGCGCAGAACGGGCAGCGCACTCAGGCCTCCGAGGGTGGCTCGTCGGCGGCCAGCTCGCGGGCGCGGCCCAGGCTGACGCCGGTGGCGGCCATGTACGCAAGTCCGACGACGGTAATGGGGAAAAAGCAGATGGCGTGGTGGAGGAGGGCGTATCCAGTGGCCGCGGCCGCAGCCATGCCCAGCAGTTGAGTGAGCGCGATCTGGATCGCCGTGTGAAATCCGCCGACCCCGGCTGGAGTGGGGACGGCCAGCCCGATGACGCTCACCGCGACGACGACAAACGCCTGGCCAAGCCCGAGCGGCAGCTCGAACGCCCAGGCGAGGACGACCAGTTGGAAGCCGATGAGCAGCCAGAGCCCGAGGCTCCAGACGGTGATCTCGAGAAGCCGCCAGGGGCTCCCGAGGACCGCCAGCCCGTCCATGAGGTGACCGAGGAAGCTCTCGAGGCGGGATCTCCACCGGATCGGAAAAGGTCGGACCAGCACCGCGATGGCGCCGGCTCGCCGGCGCAACAGCAGCACGACCACTGCCACGGCCGCCACCAGCCCCAGCGCCGCCAGCCCGGCGGCGCGCTGCAACAGGACCAGGTGCTCGGCCGGTAGCTGGTGGCCCACCAGGGCGATGGAGAGCGCGAACAGGATCAGCACCGAGGCGCCGTCGAGCAGCCGTTCGGTGAGGATGGAGGCCAGCGTCGCGGCCGGCGGAATGCCGGTTCGAGCCGTCAGCAGCAGGGGCCGCACGAGCTCCCCGGCGCGCGCCGGCAAGATGGACGAGGTTGCGAACCCGGCGGCCGTGCAGCCGAAGAGCTGGCCCGCTCCGGGCTTGCCGGCAGGGCGCAGGATCAGCCCCCAGCGCAGCGCCCGCAGGAAATAGGTGAGCAGCGCGACGCCCACGGCGACGCTGACCCACCCGAGGTGGACGCGCGCCAGCTCCTGCCCCACCTCGGCGAGGGGCGCCTGCCAGAGGAAGTAGGCGAAGAGCACAATGGCCAGTGCCACCGAGATCATCACCTTCCACGGTGCAACCGAGCTCCGCATCCTCCGCACGATAGCCGTCCCCGCCCCCCGGAGCAACTCCGCCCCTTCCCCCACCCGCCCAGCGAATCAGCGGATCAGCGAGTCAGCGAATCAGGAGGTCAGCGATTCAACTCCGTCTCCCAGCCAGCAGGGTGGTGAGCCAACAAGAGGAGTCGAATCAATGTTGGTTGCCTGATTACTGGGTTGCTGACCCACTGAGTGGCTGAAGAGCTGATCCGCTGACTGGATGGGTGGGTGGGCGAGGCTGATTTGCTGATCCCTGACTCGCTGATTGGCTGAAGAGTTGCCTGACCGGTTGGGTGGGCGGGGGAGGCTGATCTGCTGACCCCCTGATTCGCTGATCCGCTGGTGGGAGCGGGGTCGGGCGGGGTGACGTGGGTCACAGAGCACGCTGGGGGGCGGAGTGTTGGCCTGTGTCCCCTTGACTTTAGCCCGTCCCGCTTGTAACGTGACTTGCAAAGGTGTTTGCGTGACTGAATTGCTGCGAGGAGGCGACGCGATGCGCAGGACATTCCGGGGGGTAGCTCTGGTTGCAGCCGCCGCGCTGGTGGCCAGTACGGTGTTGGCAGGCGGGATCACCAAGCGGGGCAGCGTGACGCCGACGCGTCAGACGATCTTCCGCATCGACACGCCCAGCACCAACGCGACGGTGTTCGGCATCGTCGACGTCGCCGGGTACGTGTTCGACCTCGAGCGGGGCGTTTCCCAGGTCACGCTCATGCTCGACAACGTCGCGCTGCACGACGCCGACATCAACATGCCGCGCGAGGACGTGCGCCGCAAGTATCCCGGCTTCGACGGTGAGCCGTTGAACGTGGGCTTCGCGACCTCGTTCCTGGCCCGGAACTTCGAGACCGGGTCGCACACCCTGGCGATTCGGGTGCGCTACTCCAACGGCGACGAGGAGCTGCTCGGGACGCGCACCATCAACGTCGACAACGCGCGTTACCATGGCCCCATCGGCGCCCTGGACCGGCCCCGCCCGACGGACGCCGGCGATCCTTACGCCTCCAATGACATCGTGTCAGGGCCGTTCGCGGTTAC
Source organism: Thermoanaerobaculaceae bacterium (assembly GCA_035403265.1). Lineage (GTDB taxonomy): Bacteria > Acidobacteriota > Thermoanaerobaculia > Thermoanaerobaculales > Thermoanaerobaculaceae > JAAYVZ01. Next base: position 4,278 of record DAONEV010000049.1, read on the forward strand.
CGGCTGGGCGCTGGACGACGTCGGCATCCGTAAGCGGCTGAGCCCCACCGGTTGCACCGGCGCACCGAGCGTCGACTGCCGGTGGCTGGCCGACATCGAGGTGTTGATCGACGGACGGTCGATCGGGCAGTCGGTCTTCTACCTGCCGCGTCCCGACGTGCTGCACGCCCACCCGGACGTCCCCGAGGCCCTCAACTCGGGCTTCCAGATGAACCTCGACACGACGCGCTACTCGAACGGGCCGCACACCATCGCCGTGCGGGCCTGGGACACGGATCCGGACTACATCAAGAGCGCCATCCTCGGCACTCGGGACGTCTGGATCGACAACAACTACGCGACATTGAAGCCGTTCGGCCGCATTGACTTCCCGATGTCGGACGCCAACTTCTTCTCCTGCTCCTGCAGCGAGATTCCGCCGGTCTCCGGGATCGAGTACAACCCGGGCAACCACTTCGACTGGGTGGCAGGTTGGGTCATCGACCAGAACGACAACCCGCTCTACGAAGGCATCAAGTGGGTCGAGCTGCTCTTCGACGGGGTGCCGATCAAGAGCACCTGGCGCGACTGCTGGCCGGTCTGCATGGCCGGGTACACCTCGATCTACGGCAACTGCTATGGCCTCGAGCGCAAGGACATCGAGTACCTGTACCCGCAGTTCCTCAATGACGCCAAGGACTCGGGCTTCTTCTTCGCCGTGGACACCGACTACTGGATTCGCCAGGGCAAGCTCCACCGGGGCCTCAACTACCTCTCCGTGCGGGTTGGGACGATGGACCCGACGCGGCCGCCGGTGATCATCGACCAGATCCCGGTCAAGGTGCGCTGCAACGAAGACGGCGACCTGCCGTCGTTCGGCGAGCTCGAGCGTCCCGAGGTCATGCAGGACATGACCGGCGTCGAGCTGGTCAAGGGCTGGGTTGTCGACTTCAATACCACCGACCTGTTCGTGTGGGTCGATGGCGTGCTGGACGGGAAGACATCCAAGTGCGACGGCGTGCACCTGTGTATCTCCCGCCCGGACGTGGCGACCAGGTACCCCTGGCTCCCATACACCAACACGACCAACGTCGGGTTCGTCTACCAGCTCGACACCCGCAAGTACGTGGACGGCATCCACACCATCGTGCTGGAGACGCAGGACACCTTCATGAAGCGGAACTTCTTCGTGCAGCGGCAGGTTCGCTTCGACAACTTCAACCGCTGAGCGGACCCTACACGTGACCATGACCGCCCCGGATTTGCCTCGGGGCGGTTTTCCTTTTGTCGGGCCATGCGATAGGATGCACCGCGGCGCGCCTGCCGGCTGCTCCCCGGTCCTCGGGGATGTGGGGTCGGGCGGATGCCGAGCCCCTGTCGGGGCCTCGAGAAGGTGCGGTGGGTGATCTGGTTCCCGGAATGACCAAACAGAAGCAGACTGAAGGCGTCCTCCGTCCCGATGTGGTGCGAGTGCTCCGACGCGCCGAGCACTCCCTTTCACGTGCCGACATCTCGCCGCACGCGCTCAAGGTGCTGTACAGGCTCCACCACGCCGGGTTCCAGGCGTACCTGGTGGGCGGCGCGGTGCGTGACCTGCTCCTCGGACGGCGGCCGAAGGATTTCGACATCGGCACCGATGCCCGCCCCCAGCAGGTGCGCCAGCTCTTCCGCAACGCTCGCATCATCGGCCGCCGGTTTCGGCTGGCCATGATTACCTTCGCCGACGAGATCGTGGAGGTGGCGACGTTCAGGCGCTCCCCGGAGCCGCCGGACATGGAGGACGGCGAGACGGCCGACGCCCTCGCACCAACGGTGGAGGGCGACGAGTACGGGACGCCCGAGGAGGACGCCTGGCGGCGGGACTTCACCGTCAACGGGCTGTTCTACAACATCGACGACTTCGCGGTCATCGACCACGTGGGCGGCCTCGCGGACCTCGAACGCCGGGTCATCCGGACGATCGGGGAGCCGCGGCGGCGATTCGGCGAGGATCCGGTGCGCATGATGCGCGCCGTGGAGTACGCGGCGCGCCTCGGCTTCCGGCTCGACGACGAGACGGCCGATGCGATCTTTGAGCTGCACAGCGAGATCCGGCGCGCCGCTCCGGCGCGCATCGCCTACGAGCTGGGAGAGAGCCTGAAGGGCGGCAGTGCCGAGCCGATCTTCCGCGGCCTCGAGGCGGCCGGGCTGCTGGAGAATCTCGCGCCTTCCGCGCACGAGGCGGCGCAGCGTCCCGGCGAGCTCCGCCTCTGGCCGCTTCTCGCGTCGGCTGACAAGTCGGTGCGCGCCGGCGAAAGGCCGCCGGAGGAGGCGTTGGTCGGGTTGCTGCTGCTTCCCCTCTTCGCGCCGTCACTTGCCGCAGCCGTGGTGACCGGGCTGGTCGGCGGCGAGACCGAACGCGAGGCCCGCCAGGTCTGGGAGCCGGTGGCGCTCCGGCTCGTCTTCTCCCACTATCGGGTGCACCTCCTGCGCCATGGCTTCTACCTGCTGGCCCGGATGTTGGCGGTTCCGCGTTCGGGCAAGCAGGTCGTGCGCCTGATGCGCCACGAGGCCTACGAGGTCGCGGGCTGGCTGGCGCGGTTCCTGGCCGACGGCTCGGAGCAGTTTCGGCCCGCCGTGGAGCGCTGGTGGGGCGCGGTCGATCGCGTCGTCGCGGGGTTGCCGCCGGTGTCCGAAGAGGCCCAGCGTGCTCCGGCGAAGGGACGCCCCCGTCGGCGGCGTCGTGGCCGCAGGCCCGCCGCCGCGGCCAAGGGGAGCATCGGGTGACCGAAGCCCCGCGCCAGCGGATCGAGGTGCTGCGGGCCGAGATTCGCCGCCACGAGCACCTCTACTACGTGCTCGCGAAGCCCGAGATCTCCGACTATGCCTTTGACCAGCTCCTGGCCGAGCTCCAGCGCCTGGAAGCCGGCCACCCGGAGCTGGTGACGCCCGACTCGCCAACGCAGAGGGTCGGAGGGCAGCCTCTTCAGGAGCTCAACCAGGTTCGCCATGCCGTCCCGATGATGTCGCTCGACAACACCTACAACGAAGGCGAGCTCGGGGAGTGGTACGAGCGTGTGGTGCGGGGGCTCGGACGGGCGCCCGAGGCGCTGGTTGCGGAGCTCAAGATCGACGGCGTGTCGCTGAGCCTCATCTACCAAGGTGGCGCGCTGGCCCGGGCGGTGACGCGCGGCAACGGTGAGGTGGGCGACGACGTGACCACCAACGCCCGGACCATCAGGACCTTGCCCCTGCGGCTTCCCGATGCCGTCGCGGTCGTCGAGGTGCGTGGCGAGGTGTTCATGGCGGCCGAGGTGTTTGGCGCTCTCAATCGGCAGCGCCGCGCCGAGGAAGAGGAGCCGTTCGCCAATCCTCGCAATGCCACCGCCGGTTCGATCCGTCTGCTCGATCCCCGGCAGGCCGGTCGCCGCCGTCTGTCGTACTTCGCCTACCAGATCGCCCGCTCCGAGGGGCTCGCCTTCACCCACCACTCCCAGGCCCTGGAGCTGCTGGCGCGGTGGGGGTTCGCCGTCAACCCGGGGTGGCGCCGCTGCCACTCCCTCAACGACGTGCACGCTTTCATCGCCGAGTGGGGCGAGAAACGCGCCAGTCTGGGCTTCGAGATCGACGGCGTGGTCATCAAGGTCGACAGCCTGGCGGAGCAGCGGGCGCTCGGGAGCACCAGCAAGTTCCCGCGCTGGGCGGTGGCATTCAAGTTCCCTCCGCAGGGTGTGAAGACCAGGGTCAGGGACATCGTCGTGCAGGTCGGCCGCACCGGGGCGCTCACGCCGGTCGCCGAGCTGGAGCCGGTGCTGCTGGCCGGGAGCACCGTGTCCCGGGCGACGTTGCACAACGCTGACGAGGTCGAGCGACTGGGCGTGCGGGTGGGCGACACTGTGTGGGTCGCCAAGGGCGGCGACGTCATTCCCAAGGTGGAGGCGGTGGACCTGGGCGCGCGCCGCATCGACAGCGAGCCGTTCGCCATGCCCGTCGCCTGTCCGGCCTGCGGCACCGCCGTGGTGCGGGAGGACGGGGAGGTCGCCATCCGGTGTCCTAACCGTGCCTGCCCGGCCGTGCAGCGCCAGCGCCTCGCGCACTTCTGCTCCCGTGCCGGCCTCGACATCGAGGGGTTGGGCAAGCGGCTGATCGAGCAGTTGCTGGCCGCCGGACTCGTCACCGATCCGGCCTCCCTGTGGGACCTCGACCGGGAGCGGCTGGCGGCGCTGCCAGGCTGGGGTCCGAGGTCCGCAGACAATCTGCGAGCGCAGCTCGAGGCAGCGCGGCAGCGGCCACTCTGGCGCGTGCTCGCGGCGCTCGGCATTCGTCACGTCGGAGAGCGTGCGGCGAAGCTCCTCGCCATTCGCTACGGCTCGCTGGAGGCCCTGGCGGCGGCCGGTGAGGCCGAGCTCCAGCAGGTCGAGGGAGTCGGGCCGACAATCGCCGCCAGTGTCGTCACGTTCCTGGCCGAGCCCGAGGGCCGCCAGCTCGTGGACCGCCTGGTCGCGCGCGGCGTCGATCCCCACGACGAGCCCGTTGTCCCTGTCGCGGTCGGGCCGCTGGAGGGCGTGACCCTGGTGCTGACGGGCGCGCTCTCACGGCCGCGTCCTGACGTCCAGGCGCTCCTGGAAGCGGCGGGCGCCAAGGTCGTGGACAGCGTGTCGCGCAAGACGAGCTTCGTGGTGGTCGGAGCGGACCCCGGCTCCAAGGCGGCCAGGGCCGAGTCGCTGGGAGTGGCCGTGCTGGACGAGGAAGGCCTGCGGAGCTGGCTGGCCGGCAAGGGAGTGCCATGGTGACCCGGGCTCGAGTGCTGCTGGTGGACGACGACGACGGCTCGCGGGCCGCCATGGCGCTGGGCCTGCGACGTATCGGCCTCGAGGTTGTGGAGGTGGATTGCGGTGAGGCGGCGGTGAGCTTCCTGGAGAGTGGCGAGGATGCCGACGCCGTGGTCACCGACGTGCGCATGCCGGGCATCGACGGCTACGAGGTGGCGCGGCGGGCGCGGGAGCTGCGCCCGGGTCTCGCCATCCTCATGGTCACGGCGTTTGGCGACGTGGACGGGGCGGTGCGGGCGCTGCAAGGCGGCGCCGACGACTATCTGACCAAGCCCGTCAACCTCCTCGAGCTGCGGCGCCGGGTCGAGCTGCAGCTCGAACGCCGACAGTTGGGGCGCGAGAACCGCGAGCTGCAGCAGCGGATCGACAAGCGCTACGGGTTCGAGAGCATCGTCGGGCGCTCCGCGGCCATGGAGACGGTCTTCGACCGGGTGCGGGTGGTGGCGCCGGCGCCCTCCACGGTGCTCATCCTGGGCGAGTCCGGGACCGGCAAGGAGCTGATCGCCAACGCCATCCACCAGCACTCGCCGCGTGCCGCCGGGCACTTCGTCGCCCTCAACTGCGGCGCGATCCCCGGGGAGATCCTGGAGGCCGAGCTGTTCGGCCACGAGAAGGGCGCCTTCACCGGCGCCCACCAGCGCCGCATCGGCAAGATCGAGCTGGCGAGCGGCGGCACCCTGTTCCTCGACGAGATCTCGGAGCTGTCCGCCGACCTCCAGGTCAAGCTGCTGCGCGTCCTCGAGCAGCGGAGGATCGTCCGGGTGGGCGGGAACGACGAGATCAGCGTCGACTTCCGGCTCGTCGCGGCGACCAACCGGGATCTCGAGAGCGAGATCGCGCTCGGGCGGTTCCGGCAGGACCTCTACTACCGGTTGAAGGTCGTCACCATCGCGCTCCCGCCGCTGCGCCAGCGCCAGGACGACATCCCGTTGCTCATCAACCATTTCATCGAGCACTTCAACGGCCAGCTCGGGCGCAAGGTGAGCGTGGTGGCGGGGTCGCTCATGGAGACCCTGGTGCGGTGCCCGTGGCCGGGGAACGTCCGCGAGCTGCGTAACGTGGTCGAGAACATGGTCCTCTTCTGCAAAGGGGACATCCTGACGGTCGCCGACCTCCCGGTCGAGTACCGGCAGCCATCGCGGCTCGAGCTCGACGCCGGCGCGGCCCCGCATCTCGATGCGCCCCAGCCGTCCGGGGAGTGGGCGCCGCGTTCCATGGCCGACATCGAGAGAGAGGCCATCCTCCGCACCCTCGAGGTCACCGGTGGCCACCGGGCGAAGGCCGCGCAGCTCCTCGACATCGGCCTCCGCACTCTGCAGCGCAAGCTCAAGGAGTACGGCGCCATCGGGAGCGACGAGCCCGAGGAAGAGTAGCTCCACGACCCGCGCACACAGGCTCAAGGCTCAAGGCTTCAGCTCCACCCCCCACCTGGGTGGGAAGGGGACCTTGAGCCTTGAGCCTGGGTGGGTGGGGGAAAGGTACAATGGGTGACAAGTGAGGGCGTGACCATGGAGCTGCCTGCCAAGGTGATGGTGTACAGCCAGATTCTGGGGCTTTCGGGAACCCAGGGAACGCTGGTGACGATCCGGCCCGATGGCTGCTACGAGCTCCGCCTGCTCAGCCAGGGTCGGACGCACCTGGTGTTGCTCCCGGTCGACCAGACCGGGATCGTCTTCGCCGAGCCCGAGCCCGAGGTGCCGCCGGAGATGGGCATCGAACGCTGAGGTCCTGCAGCCGGCCTTCGGCCGGGTTTTCCCGAGGATCCGCGTTTGTCCCGGCGTGTCTCTTCCCGATGGGCCGCTGCTCGGCTCCAAGCGTCGTTTCAGAGCTCTTGAATCCTAACGGGACGGTGGATCGATCACGGTGCGAGAGCTGATGCGGCCCGTGCGGACTCGCTGATCAACCGAAAGCCTCGCGCCTGAGCCAGGTCGGCCACGGTGGCGAGAACCGTGCGAGCTGATTTCTCGTCGCCGGCACGGCGGGCGCAGACGGCGAGGATCAACTCTGCCTCCAGACGCACGCCCAGGGGAGCCTGAGCGGCCTCGGCCAGCGCCCGTTCCAGGTCTCGCCGGGCAGAGGCTGCGTCACCCCCGCCGACCGACGCCTCGGCCGCTGCCGTGGCGACCTGCAGCCGGATGGCACGGTCATCGGTCCTCGCTGACAGCCGGATGGCCTTGGCCGCCTCTTCCCTCCCCTCCGAGGAACGGCCGGCCGACAGCAGCGCCCTGGCCAGGAGCGCGCGGGCCTGCAGCTCGGTTGCCAGATCGTGGTCGGTCTGGGCGTCGGCGATCGCCTGCTGGGCGCGCGCCGTGGCGTCGGTCGGCCGGCGGCGAACCAGCTCCAGGCGGGCCAGCTCCACTTCGACCAGCGCTCGCTTGCCCACCTCGCCCAGGCGCTGCACCCTTGTCAGTGCCTCCTGCAGCCGCCGGGCGCCGCCCGCGATCCTCCCTTCGTCAAGCAGCACGGCTCCCAGGTCGAGGCGGCTCGTGACGCTCTCGCTTTCATTTCCAAGCTGGTCGGAGATCCTCAGCGCCGCCTCGAGGTGCTGGCGGGCGGCTTCCAGTTCCCCTGCGTCCCGATCGGACTTGGCCACGTGCGAGAGTGCTTTGCCCTCGCCGGCCCGGTCTCCGGCGGCCTGCCGAAGGCCGAGTGCCTCGGCGAAGGCGGCCCGGGCCTCGACGGGCTTGCCGAGGCCGCGGTAGGCGCGGCCCTGCTGGATACGAGCGGCGGCCAGCATCAGACGAGCGCCCAGGACCTGGGCCCGCTCCGCGGCACGGCTGGCGGCCGCCAGCTTCCAGGTGAGGTCCGACTCGTGCATCCAGGCTTCGGCCAGGTCGATGCGAGGGTCCTGTCCGGGTGTTCCCGGGAGCGAGCGCAGCTCGACCAGCAGCTTTCCCGCCTCGGCATCCTGGCCGTGTTGCACGAGGAGGGAGACCAGGGTCAGCCCGTAGTCCACGTTGTCCGGGTAGAAGGCGCGGAGTGAGCGCGTGAGGTCGATCGCCCGCTCCCACTCCCCCGTCTGCTCGCGGTACTCCGCCTCGATGGCGAGCTGCTGCTCGCGAGGCAGCTTGGATGCCAGCTTGAACGCCTCACCAAGCTCGGTCCGGCAGCGGGACTTCTCGCCCGAGAGGTCCCAGGCATCGGCCAGGGCTGCACGAATGACGGGCGAGCCTGGTTCGGTCGCCGCTGCCCGGCGGAGCGCCGAAAGGGCGGCGGGGGCCTCGAAGACCCGCAGCCTGGCCAGGCCCTCGGCGTACAGGCGCGTGGCATTGGGGTCGTTCGGGTGGGCGGCGCGTACCCGGGTAGCCTCGGGGCTCGAGAGCTCGGAGACTCCCAGGAGCTGCCGCAACCGCGCGGCCAGGCGCCCGGCGAGGTCGGGAAGCGTCGCCAGCGGTCCGCCTTCGGCGAGGGTGGCCAGCGACGCCCCACTGGTGGCGTCGCGGATTTCGAGGTCGAGGTGGACCTCCGGAGGAGAGCCAATCGGCCCTCCTCGGCTGCGGCCCATGATGACGAGGTCCACGCCCAGGAGGCCATGCAGCCGCAGGAGGTTCGCGGGAGTGAAGTCGCTCGCCGCCAGGCCCAGCTCGCGACAGGCCTCGTTCAGGCTCGACCTGCGGACCACGCGCAGGGTGCCGCCGGCAGCGAGCTCGCTGGCCAGCATCTCGGCGAGGGCGAATCCCACCCACTCGAGCTCGGGCCGACTCGAGGCGTCAAGAGGCTCCATCACGGCCACGGCCCGGCGCGGAGTGAACGGGGAAGGAGCGGGCGTCGGCCGCGATTCGGCGGTCTCGACGTGCTGTGAGGTCCTCCAGGTGAGCCCGGCCACAATTCCCAGGACTGCGGTCAGCGCGACCACGGCCCAGCGGGCCGGGTGAGGCGAGCGGAGCGGGGCGGGTGGGGAAGTCGAATCCGAGCGCTGAGGTGCGCCCGGCGACGGGTCCGCCCGAGCGCCTCCTTCGACAAACCGCGCCACCGGTGCCACGAGCCGATAGCCGCGACGCGCCACCGTCTCGATGTAGCGGGGTGCTCGCGCGTTGTCGCCGAGGACCCGGCGCAGCTCCTTGACACGCTGGGCAAGGGCCGCCTCGGCCACCACCGCCTCAGGCCAGACTGTGTCCAGCAACTGCTCCTTGGTCACCGCCCGCGGCGCGGTGTCGACCAGGACCTGAAGGATGCCGAGGACCTTGGGCGTGAGGTGGATCCTCTTCCCGTCTTGCCACAGTGTGCTGTCTTGGGGGTCGAAGACCACTTCGCCAATGCGGTAGCGACAGTCCTGCTGGTCGTCCACGATTCCCGTCTCGATTACGTTCTCACCTTATCACAGGGAGCCTCTCTCTCCGTCACCGTTTTGTCACGATTCCGTTGTGACTCGCGGGCAGGACGAACCGACACTGGGGCCAGCGAAGAGCACCCGCGGACAACGGCCGCTGGCCGAAAGGGAGGATCAGATGGTATCTGTCATGCGTTCGGTTCTTGTCATCCTGATCTTACTTGTGGGGACGCCGGTCTGGGCCGGTTTCTCAGGCACCGATGTGTTCCTGCCGTCGGTGGGGGCGAAACCCGGTGTGCCCCCGGCGGTCTGGTACACCACGGTGTGGGTGCACAACCCCAACACCACGACCGCCAACATCACCGTCCATCTCCTCGAGCGCCAGGCCAACCCTGCACCCAAGGCCTACACCGACACGATTCCGTCCGGAGACACGAGGCGCTACGACAACGCCGTCCTGACGATGTTCGGGGTCGAGACGTTCGGCGCCCTCAGGGTCACCTCCAACGTCAAGGTGATCGTGGGCTCCCGCATCTACTCCCAGTCCGGCACCCTCGACGACTCGGTGGGGCAGTTCTTCGCCGGCGTGCCGGCGTCGTTCGCCATCGGCCAGGGCCAGTCCACCGAGCTCGTGGGTGTGTGGCAGACGCAGCCCGGCGCCGACTCGACCTTCCGCTACAACTTCGGGTTCGTGGAGACGACCGGCACTGGCACCTGCACCGTGCAGGTCACGGTCAAGGATTTCACCGGCGCCAAGCTGACCTCGAAGAGCTACACGGTGCGGCAGTGGGAGCAGGTGCAGAAGGGGTTCATCACCGAGTTCCCCACCACCTCGACGCAGAACGCGCGCCTGACCGTGGTGGTGACCGGCGGCACGGGGAAGGTGATCGCCTTCGGCTCGCAGGTGGCCCAGGGCTCCCAGGATCCCTCGACGTTCGAGATGGCGTTCCGGGACTCTCTGCTGGCCGAGAACAGTGCGGGCGGCGGCGACATCACCGCGGTGACCGCCGGAACGGGGCTTTCCGGCGGCGGCGCGTCGGGCGACGTGACGCTCTCGGTGGCGACGGGCGGGATCACCAGTGCCATGATCGGCGATGGGGCGGTAGGGAGCTCCGAGCTCGCCAGCTCCGCTGTGACCAAGGCCAAGCTGGCCGCGACGGGTGGCACCAGCGGCCAGGTGCTCGGCACCGACGGCACGGGCCTCAGGTGGCAGACGCCCACCGGCGGGGGCCTCGCACTGCCGTACAGTGAGTCGGCCAGCTCCTCAGGTGCGGCCTTCCAGGTGGAGAACACCGGTAGCGGCACGGCCATCATCGGGAAGCGGGGGACCTCGCAGGGCGAGCTCGGCACGGGGTACGGTGTGGTGGGGCGGTCCACCGCTAACGGGATCGGCGTGTACGGATCGAGCGCGAGCAGCACCGGCGTCCATGGCGTGAGCACGAGCAGCTATGGGGTGCGCGCCGAGTCAGGTTCCGGGTTGGGCCTGCAGGCGACCACGGTCAGTGGCCCGAACGCGGTGGAGGGAGCCAACGGTGGCTCCGGGAACGGGGTCTTCGGTCAGAGCGTCCAGGGGGATGGAGTGAAAGGCTCCTCGCAGTCATCGGGCAAGTCCGGAGTGTACGGCGTCAACTCCAACACCAACGGCTACGGCGTGTTTGGGCGGAACTCCGCGCGCAACAACACCGGCTACCTCGGAGGCGATGTCGGCGTGTCCGGCGAGGGCAACGGCGAAGCAACCGGTGTCTTCGGCTCTAGCTCCTCGGGCAACGGCCTACACGGGGTGAGCGGCTCGGGCCGGGGTGTCATGGGGGTGTCCAACGACACCGGCGTCTACGGCTGGGGCGGTACCTACGGCGTCTACTCCCTTGGGAACCTGCACGTCCAGGGGACGCTGTCCAAGACCGGCGGCACCTTCAAGATCGACCACCCGCTCGACCCGGAGCGGCGCTACCTGCAGCACTCGTTCGTCGAGTCGCCGGACATGATGAACGTCTACAACGGCAACGTCGTGACCGACGACGGCGGGCGCGCGGTCGTGGAGCTGCCGACGTACTTCGAGGCGCTCAACCGCGACTTCCGCTACCAGCTCACGGTGATCGGTCGGTTCGCCCAGGCGATCGTCGAGGAGGAGATGGCCGGCAACCGGTTCGTCATCCGGACGAACCTCGCTGGAGTGAAGGTCTCCTGGCAGGTCACCGGGATTCGCAAGGACCCGTGGGCCGAAGCCAACCGGTTCGCTGCGGAGGTCGACAAGCCCGCCAACGAGGTCGGGACCTACCTGCACCCGGAGGTGTACGGGCAGCCTCTCGAGAAGAACGTGGAGTGGGTGCGCCATCCCGAGCTCATGCGGGAGATTCAGGCACACCGCGCAGCGGACCCGGCGGCCGGCCGGTAGTCGGCGGGCGGAGCGAACGGCCGGGCAGGCTGACTCCTCACCTCGGGTATGCCTGCTCGGCCCGGGGTGGGCTCAGTAGAACACCGTTCGTGCCCGGTGGCGCGGACGCGCCTTGTACTCCGGCTGTTGGCCGCGATTCCACAGCAGATAGTCGAGCTGCATCGCCGTCACACTGCGGCCCTGGCGGGCAAGCTCCGCGCGCAACAGCTCCACGGCGTGCACGGCCGCGGCGCGGATCTCGACCTCCTCCGGGGATCCCGCGGCCAGGAGCACGCCGCCATCGATGCGCGCCGCCAGCTCCGGGACGTACTCCAGGAGGCCGTCGACACGCAGCACGTGGGGAACCAGGTTGTCGGCAAAGATGGTCAGCTCCGCGAGGTCCCGGAACCTCCCCAGCCCGTTGCCGGCGAGCGCCAGGGCCAGGTCCGCGACCGCGAGCTGCGCGCGCTTGAGGAACGGCACCTCGAAGCCCCGGTAGGACGCCGTGTCCCGGAAGAGCCGCATGGCGATCAGGATGCCGATGAGCTCCTGGGACGATCCCCCCGCCGCCACCACCATCCGCCCGAAGCTCCCGGCGAACCGTTTCTGCACGAGCTGCCCCAGGTCGTTGAGGGCGGTGGAGAACAACCACATGAGCTCCGTGATCGGCGGCTCCGGGGCGTCCTGGCGGAAGATCAGGGAGCAGTCACCCGGCGTGAGGGTTTCGAGGTCCTCGGCGGTGAGCGGCCCATGCTCGCGGAAGAACGTCGCCAGGTGGGTGGCGACCGTGAAGTAGCCGGACCGTCCAGGCAGCTTGACGAGGTGAGGGAAGTAACCGGAACCGAAGTTGATGGCGTCGAGCTGCAGGAAGAACGCGGCGGTGTTCTCGGGCGACCCGAAGTAGTGGGCCGCGGGGTC